>NYSW01000078.1 GCA_002683195.1 Phycisphaerae bacterium | reverse complement strand
GGTGGCGCGGTAGAGCCGTCGTCCCTGTTCGTACTCGAGGGTGAAGGGTTCGATCAGCACCCCGTTCTCATCCGTGGTGCCGACCACGCCGTCGAGGAGCTCGACCGGGGCCTGGCCGTCGATCTGGTAGGTGAGAAGTTCCTCGGAGCGATCCCAGCGGATGGTCACCACCTCGTCGTCCTGAGTCCGGAACTCGATGAAGTCCGAACGGATGCGGGTGATCCGCGGATCGGCGGGGAAGGGGCCGAATTCGGTCCCGGTGCGGAGGAGCGTGAGCATTCGATGCATCACGATCCGCCCGATGGACTGGGTCGAGACCTCTTCGGTGGTGGCCTGATACGCGCGGAAACTCGCATCGAGTGCCGCGAGGGTGGCGGTCAACAGCGTGGCGGTGATCGCGAGCGCGATCAGCACTTCGAGCAGGTTGAATCCGCGGCGAACGCGGGTTCGCGCCCGGCGGGCCGACGATGAGGTCCGGACGGATCGAGTCATTGGATGCCTTCCCGGTAACTGGCGGCCACGGGTTCGGCCAGGATCGGCCACGGAATGCCATCGGGCAGCACCACGTCAGGGTCGTATTCGAGCACGATCTCGCCGAAGCCGGTGAAGGACGGATCGAGGGGATCGGATCCCTCGCCATCACCATCGTCGGGACCGAAGTAGCCGATGGTGGTGTTGAACGCGTCGGCCTGGCCGTCGTAGTAGAGCGGGCCCTCGCCCGGAGTCGGCTTGAAGGTCATCAACAGGGTGCCTTCGACCAAGGCGGTTCCCCGCACGTCGAGGATGCCCGCCACGATCACGCCTCGGAGTTCGACTCGCGGGGTGGCGTCCAGGTCGTCGACGTCCGTCTCGTTGGTGAAGGAACCGACGTCGACCGACCACCCGGGCATCATGATGGAGCTCTTTCGCATCTCTTCGATCTGTTCCACCGGAATCGATTCCAGGAGGTCTCGGAGGTCCTCGCCGTCGGGTTGATCGAGGAGCGCGGGATCCTCGGGATCGCCGAAGAACCGGCTGCTGCCGGTGATCTGGCTCTTGTTCCGCCAGTGCGTGTACTCGCCTGGAGTGTCACCTGCGAGGGAACCAAGGAACGTGCAGTCCGCGAAGCGGAGGTTGTTGCTGAGCGGCTTGCTGTCGGTCACCTCGCCGAATTCAGGATGACTGGCGATGAGTCCCTCGAACCGGGTGCGGATGAGAAAGCCCTCGCCCGGATCCGCGTCCTCGAGGGCGCCGGCGTAGTTCCAGTTGGGATCGTTGCAGAGCTGTTCGGTCCGGACGTAGGTGACGCCGACGAAGGTGCAGTCTTCGAAGAGGGCGTTGGTACCCACCGGAATCTCGACGTCGCGAAACGTGATGCCCCGGTAGATCGGACGGAGGTAGAGGTCGTAGGGGTTCGCGCTGCCCAGAGGGGTGGTCTCGTAGCCGGGGTGATCGTCATCGCCGGGGAGGATGGCCTCGCCGCCGGAAGCGACCCCGTCGGACACCTGGTCGTCGAAATCGTCTCCCGCGAGCGCGGTATCGAGGAAGTACGAAGCACTGTCGGCGAACATGTCGGTGGACACCACTCGCAGGCTTTCGGCATCGAGACCGAAGCTCATCGCGGCCCGATCGGCTTCCGGCCGCACCGAACCTCGAACCACGGTGCGTACCGGATTTCCGTGGGCGTTCTCCCAGTCGTCGCGTTCCACCGCGAAGGCGAGTCGGCCCTGGACCTTGGCGTAGCGATCCCATGAATCGAGCACCCCGTCCCGCCAGCCGAGTTCGGTGTCCGTGGCGTCGATCACCCCGTCGTCGTTTCGATCGGGATCGGAGTTGTCCAGGAGATGGGCGAACTGGTCGTCGATCCCCTCGAATTCGGCGGTGGCTCCACCGGAAAGTTCGTCGTCGTAGACCACGCTTCCGTTCTGATCGAGGTCGAACGCCGCGAGGAAGAGATCGAAGTCGTCGACGAATTCATCCCCGTCGAGGTCCACGAAGTCGGATCCGAGATCCTGTCCTTCGATCGGATGACCGGGGCGGAGACGTCCGTCGTCGTCGACGTCGTTGGCGGCCAGCAGCTCCTCGAAGAGATCGAGTTTCAGGTCCAGATCGGCGGAAAGCCATCGGACGTCGCTGCGCATGTCGAGCGGATCGCCGTTGCCCCCGTTGAGATCCCCGGGGTTCTCGCCGTAGCGGGTGCCCAGCGGACCGAAGATCATGACGTTCTTGCCGATCATGATCCGGTTGGGACTGACCACCGCGTATTCGATCCGCTTGTCCAGCTCGACCTTCATCGAGAGGACCCGGCGAACCTCGCGGTCGACGCCTTCGCTCACCACCCGGATCGCATTTTCACCGGGAACCGGCTCGTATCGGAGTCGGAACCACGCGGAACCCGTGTCCGGTGCGACGCGGATCGGTCGGACGTCGAGCGTGCCACTGTCGTCGTCGAAGGCGGGGAGGCCGACGTCTCCGGGTTCGATCGCCTCGGAATGGTCCCCGGCGAGGTGGGCGTCACGAACCGCCACCGAAAGACTGGAGGCGGGACTGGTGACTTCGTAGCCTTCGGGAGGCAGGACGGACACGGCGCCGTCGGCCCCGACGTCCCAGGTCCCGTTCCAGAGATCGGCGGCGAAATCCGCGTCGATCTCGCCCTTCATGACCACGAATCTCCGGGCTTCCCGTTCGAGGATCCAGGTGCCGTAGACCAGTCCGGTCTCCGCGGCGCTGGTCGCGCGGCTGACTCGGAGCGAGACGTCGGCGGTACGCAGGTTTCCGGAAGCGACCACCGCCATCGCGGCGGCGAGCGAGCCGAAGATCACCAGGAACATCATCGCCAGAACGCTGGCGACCCCGCGGCGGGAGCCCGCGGGAACGGCGGGGCGTGATCGGTGGATGGGCATGGTCATGGCAGGACTCCAACCGGCGGACGAGGCGAAGCCTCGGCCGCGTGAACGCCTCCTGGTCGACGGCCGAGTCGACGATCGTGGTCGATCGGTCATCGGGGCTGGATCCAGGTCAGTCGCGTGATCTCCAGCGGCTCGAGGGCCATGGCGTCCTGGTGCTGGACGAACACCGTCACCCGNAGCATGTCGCTCTCGCCGTCCTCGAGCGTGGTCGCCAGATCGAAGGGATCGACGTTGACCACTTCGATCCGCTGGCTCCAGCCGGGGAACTGGAAGAGGGGGTCTCGAAGGGCGTTCACCGGACCGTTGCCGATGTCGGCGCTGAAGACCGCTCCGTCGAAGTCATCCACGTCGTCCCAGTCCAGGAGCATGGTCTCACCCGCCTCCGGTCCCCAGTATTCGGTACCGGTGACCGGATCGTGTCGCGGGAGGTTGATCGCCATTTCACGGATCTCGCCGGCGAGCCGCATGGCGACCGCCGACCGCTGGGCCCAGCCGTTCTGTTCGTGGAACGTCTGTTGCGCAAAGACGATGGCAAGCACGCCGGTACCGATGATCACGGTCGCCAGGGCGGCTTCGATCAGGGTGAAACCTCGCGGGTTCACCCGTCGGCGACGTCGCAGGGTCCGGCTTCCGGCTGGCATTCGATGCATCATGGTCCGCCCTCCGTCTTCTGGACTCAGCCCGACACCAGACTGCTCATCTTGAAGATGGGCAGGATGATGGCCATGGCGATGAAACCGACGACCGAACCCATCAGGACGATCATCAGCGGTTCGATCATGCTCGTCACGGACTTGATCGCGTCGCGCAGGAGTCGGTGGTAGTACTCGGAGACCTCTTCCAGGACCTCGCCGAGTTTTCCGGAATCCTCGCCCGCGGCGATCATCTGCACGACGCTCTTGGGGAGCAATCGAGACTTGCCCAGCTGGGATTGGATCTTCCGGCCCTGTCGTACGGAGGAGTGAACGCCTCGCCACATGCGGCGGAAGAGACGATTCCCGGAGATGTCGCCGGTGATCGCGAGGGTGTCCAGCATCGGGACCCCCGCGTTGAGCAGTTCGCCCATGGTGTGGAGTGAACGACTGATGTAGAGCGCTCGGAACATCCGCTTGGCGACCGGCATGGAGAGCTTGAAGCGATCCCACCAGAAGCCACCGAGGTCGGT
Source organism: Phycisphaerae bacterium (assembly GCA_002683195.1). The sequence goes on along the minus strand of NYSW01000078.1, from coordinate 41,716 downwards.
CCGGACGAAGAGCAGGAATCCGCCGATCGCCGCGGCGCCTGCGAGCAGGATCACCCACCAGAATCCGACCATGAAATCGGAGACCGACATGAGGAACTTGGTGGGGCCGGGAAGCGCTTCCTCCTTGCCCTCGAAGACCCCGGCGAACCGCGGGAGCACGAAGGTGAGGAGGAAGACGGTGACGCTGATCGCCATGGTGGCGATGATGCCGGGATAGACGCTCGCCCCGACGACCATCTTTCGAGTTTCGAGTTCCTGGGCGAGATACGCGGCGATCCGGTCGAGCATTCTTGAGAATGCGCCGCTCATCTCCGAAGCGCGAACCATGCTGATGTAGAGCGGACCGAAGAGCTTCGGATGGCGGGCGATGGCCTCGGAAAACTGCTTGCCGCTCTCGATGTCGTTCTTGATCTCCTGCAGCACGGCCTTGAATCGAGCGTTGCTGGTCTGTTCCGCGATGCCGTCGAGCGCCTGTCGGATGCTGATACCCGCGCGGATCATCACTGCGAGCTGGGTCGTGAAGTCCAGGATGTCCTTCTTGGACGGGCCACTCGACCAGTTGAGGGCGGAAGAGAGATTCTTCAGGTTGGGGCCGGTGATCGAGGGGGCCAGTTGCAGGACGTGCAGGCCCTTGCCACGCAGCATCGCCGCGGCGGTCGCGGCGTCGGTGGCCGCGAGGGCCCCGTCCTCGACGGCTCCGTTTCCATTGCGTGCTTGGTAGCGGTACTGCGGCATCCGGTCGGTTCCTTCCGCTTCAGGCGGCGATCATGCGTTCGATCTTCTCGGGATGGGCCGACTGTGCGATGGCGTCTTCACGGCTGATCATGCCGTTGAAGAAGAGTTCCGCGATCGCGTTGTCGAGACCGATCATTCCGAGTTGGCGGTTGGTGTCGATGACGTTGGGGATTTCGAAGGTCCGGGCCTCGCGGATGATGTTTCGAACCGCGGGGGTGCAGAGCAGGATCTCGATCGCGGGGACCATGCCCGATTTGTCGATGCGACTGAACAGGGTCTGGCTGACCACGGCCTGCAGGGTGTTGGCCAGCATCGATCGGATCTGGTTCTGCTGGCCGGCGGGATACATATCGATGATTCGCTCGACCGTCTGCGATGCATCCACGGTGTGAAGGGTGGAGAGGACGAGGTGTCCGGTCTCCGCGGCGCTGATCGCGAGGGCGGTGGTTTCGAGGTCGCGCATCTCACCGACGAGAATGATGTCCGGATCCTGACGCAGCGCGTGCTTGAGGCCGCTGGAGAAGCTGGGCATGTCCGCCCCGAGCTCTCGCTGCTCGATGAGCGACTTGTCGCTTTCGAAGACGTACTCGACCGGATCCTCGAGGGTGAGGATGTGCTTTCGGTATCGCTCGTTCATCGCCTGGATCATGGCGGCGAGGGTGGTCGACTTCCCGGAACCGGTATCCCCGGTCACCAGCACCAGGCCACGCGGCAGATAGGTCAGCCGGGAGATCACTTCGGGCAGGTTCAGTTGAGCGAGCGGGGGAACCGAGGTTCTGATGCCTCGAAGAGCCATCGCCACCCGCCCCTTCTGGAGGTGGGCGTTGACGCGGTAACGCTGGAGTTCGGCGACTTCGTAGGAGAAGTCGAGATCGGATTCCGAGTCGAAGGTCTTCAACTGGCCGGGACTCACCATCTGCTCGAGGGCGCGACGGAGTCCGTCACCCGTGAGGGCGGGGCATTCCATTTCACGCATCACGGTGTGCACCCGCATCATCGGCGGATGATCCGCGACCAGGTGGATGTCTGATGCGTCCTGTTCGAACGCTTGGCGAAGAATTTCGTTGAGATGCATCGGCCGCTCCGTTGGGACGTCTTCCGACGCCCGGTATGGAGGGGATCGACCGATCGGAGGGCCGAATTCAGTGCATCGTGCGTCAATCCGGCACAAGAGCCGGGGTGGATCGACGATTCGGGTCGGTCCGGTTCGGAGCGTCCGACTCAGTCGCCTTGAGGGTCGGTCGTCGTTCCAGCAGGTGCGTTTTCTTCGTCGAGATCGGGGTTTCCGGCCGGATCTGCGGGATTTTCCGGTCGGACCAGCCGGAAGGTCCCGGAACCGGAGAAGGACTCGGTGGGACGTCGGATACCGGCGTCGAAGAGGATCTGTCCGAGCAGACCCGGCGCTTGATATCGAATGCCGCCATCAATCCGCCAGCGAAGCTCGTCGTCGAGGTTCACGCGTTGGGCGAGGTCGGCTGAAAGGGGCATCGACGCCGGTACCACCATGGTGATCGTGGCGCCTCCCGGCAGGGTCCGCAGGGCGGCCCAGCGTCCTTCAAAGCGGCCGACACGATCGACCTCGAAGACGTAGTCGAATCGTTCCAGCGAAATATCCTCGGAACCCGGATTGGTGACCTCGAGCTCCACCCGGTAGCCCGCGGCCTGGGCCGCACCCTGAGGTCCTGAGACGACCGTGGGCTGTGCCCTCATGGGGCGAACCCCGGGGGCGGAATGGCAGCCGCCGAGTGCGAACGCCACGAGGAGCGACAGCGCGGTGATCATCGGCATCGTCTTGAAGCTTCCAGGCGTGCTCATGGCCGTACTGTAAACGCCCCACCGTTCCGCCGGGGTCGCCAAGGGCTCATGCGGCGGGGCCGGATGGAAAACTGTGGCCCAGAAATCGCGAGTCCCGATTCCGGCTCGTGGCATTGGCATACCGTACTGCTCACTGTTTCTTCGCCTCCGATCCCTGCGTTTCGGATGATCCGAGCATGCAACGCCCCGTCAGACCTTGGAATCCGGCTTCGACCCGAGCCCCGGCCGCATTCGCCGCATGGTGCTCCTGGCTGTTCGTGCTGTCCGCCCTCTGCGGCCAAACGGCCATGGGGCAGGCGCGGGATCTTGCCCCCGTCGCGGTCGACGACTCGCCAGTCGCAGAACGGGCTCTTGATGAGGCCAGCTCCCAGGCCCGGGACAATCCGAAACGGACGGCGGAACTCGCGGCCGACCTGCTCGACGAATACGGCGATCGCGTGGCGGCTCGGGCCGATGACCCCGACGCCTTCGAATCGGTTCGATCCCGCGTGATCGAGCTTCTGCGGTCGGAGCCCGCGGTCCTGGCCGTCTGGCAGCGAGAGGAAAATCTCGATGCCGAGAGAATGCTCGCCGAGGAAGGGGCGGAAACGGTCTTTCGACGACGTCCGCTCACTGCCGCGGGGCTGGAGGCAGGACTCCGGATCGCCCAGGTACTGATCGAGACCGGTCGCGCCGGCGGCGGCCTCGAACTGCTGGGGACCATTGAATCGTGGCCCGACGCATCGACCGCCGGTGATCGCTTCGGGCTTCTTCGCGCACTGGCACTGATTGATCTCGCTCGTCGTGAGCCCCTGGTGGTGGCGGCGCGAGATCAGTCGATCACGCAAATGGCCGCCTTGGATCCCGAGGTCGCCCGGCGTCTTCGTTCGATCGTCGATGCACCGATGAACGAGGTTCGGTCACCTGCCCCTCCTTCGGTGGAAAGCATTCGTGATCGAGATTGGACCTCTCTCTGGAGGTTGCCGCTCACGGATTCCCTGTTCCTTCGGAAAACGACCGACATCGCCACCGGTCGAGTGCTCTCGCGTTCGAATCAGGCCACCAACTTCGCCAGCGGCAACTACCTCGTCACCGTGCCCACGGTGATCGACGATCTGGTCCTCGTGAACGAAGGGTTCCTGATCCAGGCGATGGATCGATACACCGGTCGGCTCCGCTGGTTCCGCGAGTACGGAAACTCCCGCGGCATCACGCCCAGCAGTTTTCCCGTTGATCTCAATGAGATCGTGGCGGCGGATGGCGAGGCCTACACCGTGCTCGGGCATGCCTTCAGAAATGACCGTGCGGGTGACGGAACCGTGATCCGATTCGATCCGGCCACCGGACGGGAGCGTTGGCGGGTCCGTCCGGATCGGATGGCCGATGACCCGCAGCTCGAGGACACGAAAGTCTCGGGTCCGCCTCTGGTCGTGGGTGATTTGCTCGTGCTGCCGCTTCGGAAAGTCACCACCCGGTTCTTCACCATCGACCTGGTGCTCGCCCTCGATCGTGCCGATGGCCGATTTCGCTGGCTTCGAACGATCGCATCGAGTGGCAGCGTCCGTTCCGCTTCGGGGCGACCCGTCGCGAGTTTGGCGGAGATCGATGGAGATGTCATCGTCACCAGTGCCGCGGGAGGTATGGCACGGCTCAACGGACGAACCGGTGAAGTGCGTTGGCTTCGTCGCGACGAGGTTCCACTCCGCTTGTTCTCGGGACAGAGCATTCGTAGCTGGGAGATCGGCGGTCCAGTGGTCTGTGACCGTGGGATCGCGACCTTGAATTCCGCCCGAACTCGCTGGTTGCTGTTGGATCCCGACGATGGATCGGTGATCTCTTCCAGCAAGGTGGGAATCGGAACCATCGCCGGTCAGCCGAGTCGGCTCATGGTGATTCCCGGGGTGCTTGACGGACGGGATCTGCTCCTGGCGATCGGTCGGGACAACATCGTCGCACTCGATCCGGCCCGACCGGATCGTCAGGTCTGGAATCTTCGCGAGACGTTGGTCACCGCGGAAGAGCCAGCCCGGAGCGGTACCTGGAAACCGACCGGCCGAGTCTTTCCGCTTGCCGATGGCATCGTGGTCCCCTTCGAAAGCGGGCTTCGCGTGGTCGAAGGCCTGACCGGCCGGGCGTCCCGAATCCTGTCCCTTCCTGGACCTTCCAACCCGGTGGTCACCGAGGACGGGATCTACACCGCGGGCTCGCGAGTGCTTGGAACGGCCATGCCGATCGCCGAGGCCATCGCCGCCCTGGAGGCCCGGATTCGGGATGCACCGGATGCGATTCCCCAGGCGTTGGCCCTGCTGGAACTGGCCGAACGTCTCGAGCGATGGGATCTGGTTCGCTTCGCGGCTGAATCGGCGGTCTCGGCCTCCCAGCGGTTGGATTCGAACGAATGGCGGGACGAGGTCCTCGACCGACTTCTTCTGGTGGTCGGTCGGACGAGTCTGGAAGATGGCACGCGATTGATCGGTCTTGCGAAGCAGTTGGCGACCGAGCCGGGGCATCGAGTTCGACTCGATCTGGTCCGAGGCGACTGGCTGGTTCGTCAGGGTCGTCCTCTGGAGGCCGCGCGGGCGTGGCTTGGCGTCATCGATCAGCCGGTGCTCGATTCCGTCGAGGTTTCGATCTCCACCGGCGTCCGGGCGGACGGGAGTCTGGCGGCGGTGTCTCGACTTCGAGCGTTGTACGAGTCGAATCCCGCGGTCGAGGAACGAATCGCGGTCGAAGGACGAACCGCGGTCGACCAGGCGATCGAGGAGCGAGCGGAAGCCTCCCGTTTGATCGCCCTCGCACGTCGGCACGCCGGATCCGAGTCAGCCTTCATCGCGGCATCCCGAGCGATCGAGGTGCTCCGTGACGAGGGGCGTCCCGAAATGGCCACCGCCGTGGCCGCGGTGATCGCCCGCGGATTCGATCGATCGGACCCCTGGCGAAACTCACTGCTGCTGCAGGGAGCCGAAGCCGTCGCGGACTCCGGAAGACCGGATCTGGCCCGCATGTTGGCGAGGTCGGCGGGGGAACCGCTGGAATCGACCTCGGCACGAACCGAACGGCGTCCGTCCTTGCCCGGAGTCCCGGATCGGAGCGAGCTCATTCCTGGAGTTCCCGTCTTGCTGTCCGATTCTGCCGCTCGGACGGCGCCCACGGATGGGATCTTGATGGTCTCGTCGGAATCAGAAAACGAGATCCTGCTCGCCTGGCGCGGCGCTTCGGATCTCGAGCCGGTCTGGGAACTGGTTCGACCGGCAGCCAGCACCGAAGTGATCGACTGGGACCCGGCGATACTGCTCTGGGAGGGTGGAGACGGAGCGTCTCCCCGCTTGACGGCGATCGACCGTACCGATGGAACGATCCTCTGGTCAACGCCCCGGATGACGGAACTGATGCCGCCGTCGACTCGACTGATGGCGGGCGTGGATGGATTCATGCCGGACGGAACGGCGTTCGTGGGAAGCGAAATCCTCCCTCTGAGAAGCGAAGGCGGCATTCTCCTCGTTCGGCGGGATGGCGGCATCTCGTGCATCGATCCGGTGGATGGTCGGACCCCGGTCTGGAGTCGGAGAGGGTTGATGGATCGGGTCTACGGCGCGGACATGGTGGGAGGACTTCTCCATGTCTGGGGTGCTTCGATCGATGAGGACGGGGCGAAGATCGGACGAGTGGTGAGTCTCGATCCCGTGAATGGCCAGAGTCGGTCCCAGGCCCGGTTTTCGGATGGAGAGGTTCGCCGGGTGCTTGGAGACGACACCGGGCGGCTGGCGGTGCTCACGGGCACTCGGGTGAACATGCTCGATCCGATGGGTCGGATGCTGGGAGCCAGCGACGGGTGGTCCCGGGATGATCGCCGACTGGCCGCGTCATTGGTGGGTTGGATGTCGGAGGATCAGTTGGTCCTGGTCGATGAAGACGGGGGCGGCACCGCGATCGATCCTGAATTCGGGATCACGATTCCCGGAGTCTGGGAACTGGCCAAGGACGGAGAACGCCAGACCGGCCGGCTGCTCGAGTCTCGCCGTCTCGGGGACCGGCGACTGCTTCGGTACGACGCTCGGGTGCTCCTTTACGACTCGGCGGGGAGTCTCGTGGGGGCGGATGGCATCGCCCGCAAGGATCGTTCGAACTGGGCCACGATTCCCACCGAGGAGGGTGTTCTGGTGTTTTCTCGAGCTCCTCGAACGGCTCGCCTCATCCATCGGGTTCACCGGCTGGATGATCGACGTGGTTTGCTGGCGGCCGACCCGCCATTCGATCTGGAAGGTCGTTTTGACGGCGTTGCCGCCATCGATGGCTGGTTGATTCTTCATCGATTGGGGATGACCTTCGCCCTGCCGATGGCGGAACCTGCCGGAGTCATGGGCGACCAGCCTTGACGTTCGCCGATTGATACGGCATCCTTCGCATCCGTCCGACGTCCTGTCGGTGACCAGAGCTGCGTCTTAGGATTTTCGCCAATGCCCACCCTCCTCGAACCTGCACCCGATCTCGTTGAAGTCACGCGTCTTCCCGGCACGATGTTCGGCCAAGAAGCCGAGACCGGCCTTCCAGACTTCCTCCAGCCTTCCATCGGCGAGCCGGCGACCGCCGTGGTCGCTTGGAGCGACGAAGATGGGGACGAAGACCCCTACGAGGGCTTCTACGACGACGAGGATGACGACGACGAAGAAGAGGAAGATGACGAGGATGATGACGACGAGGAAGGCAAGAAGAAGTCTGGCGACGAAAAGTCAAAGGACAGCGATGAAGAGCATGAACGCATCGAGGATGAAGAAGACGAAGAAGACGAAGATGACGACACCTTCTTCGAGGACGACGACGATGACGACGACGACGATGACGACGACGAAGACGAAGATCTGTGAATCAGGCAACTCCGTTTTCGTGAGTTGATCGCGGCGAAGCCTGAATCGTGCCCCTCAAGTCCGCGGGTGCACGGAGGCGGCCTTTCGGAGGCTCTGAATCTGGTCATCAAGATCTGGTCGTCAAGATCTGGTTCTCAGGATTTGGTTCTCAGGATTTGGGGAGCTCCAGGTTCCGGACCCCTGAAGTTTCCGGAAGCCGAGCATTGAGAATCTCGTAGCGTCCATCCGCGGGACGGAACAGAAGCAAGTCCTCATTGGAACCGCCACGTTGGCGGGGAATCGCCGGTTCCTCGGTCAGCCGAAGACTGGACGGGGGCCTTCCGGTCCCATCTGCCAGCCGGGTCAACAGGAGTGATTCCGCCGTGGTGGCGAGGCCTTGGTCTTCATCGACCATGGCGGCATTGATCACACCTCTGGGGAACGGGCGTGCGAGGTCGCTCCGCGGGCTCCATTCCACCAGACGACCGAGATCTGGATGGAGGAAAAGGATGCGGGCAGAGCGTCCCGGAGGTGATGCCGCGCCGACCTGTGGAGCAAGCATGGCGTGTACTCGTCGAGGCGTGGTCCGGATCGAGATGCCGTGGGTCGAGATCCCATCCTTGAAACGACTCTCATCGGTGAGTCTGCTCCAGCCGAGTTCAACGGTGCCATCGCCGCGGCGAAGCGCGAAGAGGGTTCGTCCGTCGGGTGAAAGCACCGGATCTATCCAGGATCGCTCCCATTTCGCGGGAAGTTTCCAGGTGCCGATGCCATCGCCCCGGCGCACCATCAGATCGAAGGCCGGTTGTTCGATCGAGCGGCGACTCCAGGCCAACGTGCCGTCGGCCGAGATCGTGGCGAAGGCATCCACGAATCCTTCGTCGATCAGCCAGGAGACCTCTCCGGTTTTCCAGTCGACCCGTCCGATGCGCCGGCCTCCATCTGGAAGCGGTTCCTCGACCAGGAAACCTCGTTCGTCGGTTGCTCGTCCGAGCAGCCAGGGGCGTCGCTGCTCGTGTCGGACTTGAACGCCCCTCGTCTCATCGATTTCGTAGATTCGGAACCATGCGGCTGAAGTCGGTTCCGCGTCCGGGGTCCCGAGAATGGCCGGCCATTTCGGCGGGGCGCCGGCGCGAACCGCGATCAAGGTGCCGTCTGGAGAGACGAGCGGGATTGAAAAGTCGTCGTAGTCGACGAACCCAAGGGAATTCCACTGGAACCGGGCGCCGAGGTCGTTCGACTCGACATCGGGTTCCCCGCTCGTCTCCGGGAGGAGATACCTCCCGGATCCTCGGTTGACCTGCTCCACGATGCAGCCGGAGAGCGAGCCGAGGGCGACGGCGCCGAGAAGAAGCGTGAGGCGAGCGGATGTTCCGTTCACTTCTCGTTCGGCGTCACCTTGGACTTGCCGCCGGCGGGGGAGTCGCTTGATTCGGCATCGTCTTCCATACGATCGAAAAAGGCGGTGTCGACGAGTCCACGGGACATCTCATCCAGCGGCTTGCTGAGTTCTTCGAGTCGGCGAACGTCTTCGGAGTTGTAGTTGCTGTCGTTCTCATCCGGGTTGTCAACCACGATCGGGGTGACGAAGATGATCAACTCGCTCACCGACTTCGCCTTTTCAGTGCTTGAGAAGAGGGCGCCCAGCAACGGAATATCACCCAGGAGCGGTACCTTTCGGATCACATCCGTGTCATCTTCCTTGCGGATGCCACTGATGACGATGGTCTGATTGTTCTTGATGGTGATCGCGGTGGTCGTCTGCCGTCGGTTGACGATCGGGTTGTCATTCAAGATCTGCGCGGTGATGTTGGAGAGAAGAACCTCGATTTCCATCGCGACGTTGCGTTCCTTGGTGATCCGGGGACGCACATTGAGCCCGATACCGATCGATTCCTGCTCGAACGAACTGGTCGTACCTTGTTCATTGGTGGTCTGACCGGTCTGGAACGTCACGTCCGACCCCGCGAAGAACTTCGCTTCCCGGTTGTCACTCGTGAACACCCGTGGTCGCTGAAGAATCCGGACGTTGTTGTTTTCGCTCAGAGCGGAGAGCACGAAGGACACACTGGTATTGACGTCGAGAACGGAGGTGTCGAACCACGAAGAGCCGAATTTTTCGCTTCCGTCGGCGTTGCCCTTGGTCGCCTCGACGCCGAAATTCGCCCCGAACTGGTTGTCTCCCGCAGCCTGAAGGCCGGTACCCATCCTGATGCCGAGGTCCAGGGAGTCGCCCAGCGTCACTTCCGCGAGGGTCGCGGTGATCATCACCTGGCGTCCCGGTCGGTCGAGGTCTTCGATGATTCCAAGCACGGCCTCCTGAATCTCCGGCGTCGCGAGCACGAGCAATGAGTTCTGCCCGGGATTCGGCACGACTCGGCTCTTGCCCACCAACGCGGATACTTCAGCGGACTCGTCGCCGTTGGTGCCTCGTCCGGACTGCCAGGGGAAGGTGATCTCCTCCGAATCCGGACCGGATCCGCCGCCAGTACCTTCGGATCCTCCGCCCGCGCTGGCGAAGTCGATGCCGCTCAGACCTTCTTCGGGAAGTCGGATTCCTCGACCGCCTCCGCCGGCCTGAGCCAGCAGGGTGTTGAGAATGTCCGCGATGTCGATCGCGCTGGCGTGCTTGAGTTCGATGTTCACCGGGAGACCGACGCTGAGCGGCTGATCGATCTGATCGACCATGTTGTCCAGCCAGGCGAAGTTGTCCGGCGTCTTGGAGATCACGACCAGTCGGTTGGAGTCGGGATAGGCCTCGATGCGGAAGATGTCCGCCACCGCGGCGTCCGCACCCGAGCTGGCAGCGGCGCCCCCGGTTCGGCCGGCCGGCCGGCCGCCGGTGGATCCGCCTCCGGTCTCAAGCAGGGTGGCGAGGAGATTCTTCACCTTGACCGGATCGGTGTGCTTGAGGTCGTAGAGTCTGAAGATGTTGCCCTCGCGACTGGGAGGGATATCCCACGCCGAATCGATCAGGAAGCCGATGTCTTCGAGGATGTCGGGTTCGGCCCGCACCGTCATCGAGTTGGTCTGGGGCAGCACGCTGACCTGCAGTTGATCGCTGGTTCCGACCTGGGGAAGCGTCTGATTTCCCTGCGGGGTCTGAGTACGCCCGCGATTCTGCGTGGTCCGATTGGTTCGGGCGGCGCCGCCGGATCCGGAATTGGGATTGGGACTGAACAGTTCGAGCACGATGTCGGCGATGGTCTGAGCGTCGGAGTAGGCGAGACGGAAGGTTTCGGTTCGGACCGCGAGGAAGGGTTTCACGTCCAGGAGGTCGAGCAGGCGTTGGACCCGCTTCGCCCAGGCGACGTCGCCTTCGATGATGATCTGGTTCGAATTCACGTCCGAACTGACGCTGGCGTAGGTCGGTCGGGTTCCGTCGATCTGGGCCTCGATGTCGGCCGCCTTGGCATGCTTGAGCCGGAACACCTTGGTGACGATCTGGCCGTCTTCGTCCATTCGCAAGACGTCGACGTCCGGCCCCAGAATGAGGCCGGGCTGAAAATTGTTCAATTCGCTGGTGAGCGAATCGATCATGATCATGTCCTTCGTTTCGACCACGCCGATTCCATTGAGTCGGAAAGCCTGGAAGATGAGGTTGAGGGCCTCATGCTTGGGGACGAGTCGTTCACTCTGAATCGAGATCTTGGTGGAGATCGGCGCCTGGGCCTTCGCCATCACCGCTTTGCCCGTGTAGGAGACGATGAGCGGAATGAAGTCGTCGATGCTCTTGTCTTTGAAGTTCACGGGCACCAACTCGTCGTCGAGTTCGGGTCGAGTCCCAGTGAGCGAATCGTCGGAACTTCCCTTGGTCGGAGACGAAGGAGCCACCGGAGCGGCAGCGCCGTCTCGGGTAGGCACAGCGTCGTCTCCTCCACTCTGGGCCAGAGCCGCAGTGGGGGTGAAGAGGATGCCGCTGGTCACGACGAGGGTGGAGAACGCGGAGAAGGTCGTTCGGATGATCACGACGAGGTCCTTCGAATCAGCGGCCGGGGCCGCGGTGCGAGATCGTCACCGATGGTGACGAACACGAATCGGAGAGAGGTCAGCCTTCTGGCGGGGTCTCTCGCAGAAGTTCATTGATGAGACGGATTTCGACTTCGATGGCGACCCGATCCTGAATGCCCAGGTCCGAGCTTTCCAGTCGTGTGTTGAGTTGAACGTTGAGAACGCTCAACTCCGAGAAACTCATGCCGCGAAGGGCGGCTTCAGTGGATGGGGCGATGGTTTCGGGGATCTCCTCGATCTCCTCGATCACCTGGATCTCTTCGGTCCCTTCCAGCGTCGACTCGGCCGCCGACTCCGTGGTGCGTTCGTTGGCGGTTTTCGCCGTCACCGGATCCATGGTCACCACCTGGTCACCACTGATTCGCTGATAGACCGTTCGGCCCTCCACCGTTCCTCGCACCACCATGTTGCGACTCGAGCCGGAGCCCGTCAGGTACTCGAGACTCCCGGTGAGGGAACGGGTGACGCCACCGTCGTTGAACGTGACGGTGACTTGTGAGCCCTGGGACGGAGTCCAAGGGGCGTCGTCATCACCATCGGTGGACGACATCGCCTCGACTTCGGATTCCGGAGTCGTCGTCGGAGTGACCGGTTCGGCGATTTCCGTGACGGGAGTCCTCGGAGTGGCATTGGGGCTGGCTCGTCCGAGGACGCGGTTGGAATTCAGGCTTTCGAAGGGTGTGAAGATGGACTCGGGGTCTGCCTTCAGGAAGGAGACTTCGTACTCGCCACCCTTGTGCCCGAGTTTCACCGAGTTGGCGGAGAGGATGGCGATGACTTCGACGCCATTATCTTCCTGGCCGACCAGGATCTGGGTGTTCGGGGTGAAGAACACGTAGGGGCCCGCCACGCCGATCGGATCCGGGCCCGTGTAGNTCTTCGGGGGGCCGGTCTCGACCTTCGGGGCTTCCACGCGAGGTCGAGGCTTCGGGGTTTCNACGCGTGGGGCCGCGGGGCGGGTACGGGGTCGGCTGGGGACCACGAACGGAGAACGTCCCTGGAATCGCCGGGCGCTGATCTCCGCTTGTCGGTCGTGGGCATCCGCGAGGGTCGCGAACACGTCTTCGGAATTTCCATCCCAGGACGGGGCCGCCACCGCCGAGATCAGGCCCGGAAGTCCGGCGAACACGATCGCGGAAACCACGAGGATCGATGCGACACTGGTCAGGAGCGGCCCCGACCATCGAATCGTCTTCAGTTTCTGGAGTCCNTCGTTCATGATCGTCCCCCTTGGGTCGGCACGACCCAGGCTTCGACCGAGAGCGAGATCTCGAGCGACGGTCCATCGTCGATCCGTTCGAGCCGGAGGTTGGAGATCGATTCGATCTCGGGTTCGGACTCGAGCTCGCGAAGCACGGCGATCAGCGTGTCGGGATCCGTGATGAACTCGAGTTCGCACACGAGCCGCTGCACTCGGCCACCGGCGACTTCACTGATGGGACTGCTGGAGGCAAGCCGGCTTCCGGTTCGCGCGTCGATCTTCGGATCGAGACCGTTCTNTTCGAGGATNTTGCCGACGGTCTCTTCGAGACGGGTGGCCCCGGGCGAGGCGGAACGAGGAACTTCGATCGGTCCGAGCGCGGTCGCGATCCTCTTGATTCGCCGGTCGATGGTGCCGTCCAGGTTTCGACCCTTCTCGATGGTTCGAGCGATTCGGTCCGCTTCAGTGTTCCAAGCGTCGGCGGTGGGCCAGACATAGTCCTGAGCGACCAGGACCGCCATGAGGATGCAGACGCCGGCGGAGGCGATCCTCCAGAGCATCGGCCACTCCAGGAAACGATCGACGAGGTCCGGCTTCGGGGTCTTGATGGAGACTCCTGCGAGCTCGTTTCTAGCAGTCGATTCGTCCGATGCCATCAGTCGCCCCTCCGAATACGTTGCATGAGGGCGTTGAATTCGTCCTTCAGCCGAGCCTTCTGCTCATCGTCGATTCCCGCAGCCTGTCGAGCCCGGGAGATCTTTCCAAGGCGATCCTTGGCCTCGGGCACGGTCATCGCATCGATTTCCTCCATCGCGAGNGGGTCGGGAATCTCGATCACCTTGTTCCGAACGGAACCTCGCGACGCCGGAGCCTCACCGCTGGAACGAGGATTCGCGGCCCGCGATCGACTCGAAGCCGATCCTCGGCTCCGACTCGGCATCTCCTNATCGACGGCTTCTCCGGTCCCGGCGCTCGATGCGATCTCCCGGTCGTTGTCAGCCCCCCGGGGTGGTCTGGAGGTGGTCNAGGAAGATGCGTTCGTGGTGGCGCTCGGGCGGCTCGCATCGGCGGTCGAACCACCGGGGGCGACGTCGGCTTCGATCGCGGGAAGGGGCTTGTCCAGGGACACGCCTCGTGCCACGAGGGCATCGATCCGAGCCTGTCGGTCTTCCGGATCCACGATCAGGAAACCGTCGTCGTCGACCGGGCCGTAGCGACGATCCCGGTAGGTCAGCACGGCGTAGTCGTCCTCCGGTCGGGGACGAAGCTGTCGAAGGGGGTCTGCGAGTTCGGCCGTGAACTTGAATTCGGAATAGCCACGACCGTCTGGCGGTTCGATGGAGGGGAGGGGGCCGGCATCTGCGAAAAGTCCGCTTTCGCGGAGTTCCCGGTTGAAGATGAACACGATGTCGGTGCCGCTCAGGTCGCCGTCCTTCTTGGCGACGCCGGTGACCGAGACGGGCTCGCCGTGGGCGAGTGAGATCGAAATCAGCTCGATCTGCTTCGGCATCAGGTTGGAGATGTCACCGAGCAGCTTGGTGATCGACCAGGCTTGCTTGTCGAGTTCCCGATACACCTTCCCGAGATTTTCGACCTCGAGCACCTGCGCTTCAAGATCCTTCAGATCAACGACCTTCCCACGCATCACCATCAGCCGGAGGCCGGCGAAGGCCAGGGGAGAAAGCACCAGCACCAGAATGGCGGCGAAGGCGATCGCCACGGCGGTTCGACCATTGGAAAGTCGACCTGAAATTGCGCCGATGAGCCCCGGCTTCTCGCGGAATTCGGAACGCCGAAGGCTGGCGAGATTGCTCATCGACCCGTCGGCGACGCCGAGGGCGGCAAGGAGCAGTCGATCGGAACAGGCGTTGGCCCCGTCGGCCGGGGGGGCCGCTCCCGAAACCATCCCGGTGATTCTTTCTTCAGCCCCGGATTCCAGAATCAACGCCTCACCGATCAGCCGGGCGTTGGNTCCTCGAAGCAGTCGATCAAGTTCGGCCTCGATCAGGGNCGGTTCNAGCCCTTCGGCCAGAAGTGTCTCGACCACCATCGGACGAAGTCTCGCCTCGGCATCGCCGTTCGGATTGCCTCGGGAGGATCTGAAGACCGGGCCATTGGGGGTCGGTATCACCGCCGTGGTCGAGCCTTCTCGATCCAGCACGGCCGAGATTGCGGCCGGGCCTTCGCCCGCGAGGAACGCGAGGCAGGCGATTTCCGGGACCCAGGTGACTTCAAGATCGCCGATCAGCGCCGCCACACCGGGATCGAGGGTTTCCGGCCAGGCCACGACCAGCCCGGTTGGATGCGGCCCGGACTGACCGATCATCGCAAGACCCGTTCGGTGGTCTGGCGCGGATCCGAGCAGCCGTGCATCGGCCTCGACCCGAATCGCGGACTCCACCTGAATGGGATTCCCCTGAGGTACGTGAATCGTACGGACGAGGGTGGCCGAGGAGGGGAGAATCACCAGAACCCGGCCGCAGGAGGCTGCGGTCAGACGATCTGAGAGTTCGGTGGATCGGCACTCGAAGCGATCAACGAGGCTTCTGCTTCCCGCGTTGCCCTGAATAAGGAGAACTCGGGCTTCGCCACCTTCGTGGCGGCAGACAGCCATCAGATCGGAATCAAACTCGGTTCGACGTCGGGCCATCACGGGGGTCGCGGCTCGGGGTTCGAAGGACAGGAGAGGGACGGGACGTATCGGACCATTTCAGGGGCCCGTTGGGCCCGCTCAGTCCTCGCGATACTCGAGAATCCTCACGGGCAGTGATGAACGATCGACTACGGCGTGGATTTCCACTTCCTGGCCGTTCTCTGAGGTTCCTCTGCTGGTGATCGAAAAAGTCCAGCCAGTGACGTCCAGAAGGGCGGAGAGTCCGGAAAGTGTTTCCGGCTGAATGCGCCGGACTTCAAGGAGGTCCACGATACTCGTGATCCCCTCGGCCCGTGATTGACGGAGAGCCAGAATCGAGTCGGCCACTCCCGGATCTCCTTCGAAGATGATCCGAAGAACTTCCGGCCCTGCGGTGTTCAGGTTGACTCGCCCCGGGGGTTGGACGGGGCCGGTGTAGTCGGTGAGCGTGCACTCGGCGAAGACCCGTCGGAGTTGGTCGTCGCTCAGGGGTTCGACCGCCGGCGTATCGGAGTTGGTACTGGCTCTTCCCCGGGATCTGCCAGTGGACCGACTGTTCGAGGTTGATCCGGCTCCGATCAGTTCGCCGAGTTCGACGACCAGCAGGGCTCCCAGTGACGAATTCTCGTCGCTCGAGTATTGAATGAGGGCTTCTGCCTGGGCCACATCGACTCCGAGGACATCCTCCAGCTCGTCTGGAGACGTGTTTCGGAGGTCGATCCGCGGCAAGCCGGAGAGCCCGGTCGGGGCATCCACGGAGCGGGCGGTCAGGTAACCGGCCCAGCCGGGATCGAGTTCACCGTCCAGATCATCATCCGGGGCCGCCAGATCGCCATCGTCCTCGTTGGAATCAAGACGATCGTTCAGATTCCAATCCTCACCTCGAACGTACTCGGGCCAGGCGCCGGCGACCAACTCGAGCTCCGCGATCGACCTGAAATTCCCATTGCGGGGGAAGTAGCCGAGATCACGTCCTTCATAGAAATCTCGTTCGGCACCGATGCCCTGGACTTCGTCATCCTCATCCCGCCAATCAAGAATCGCATCGGCGGTGTCGATGCTCATGTCGCCAAGTTCGAGCAGTTGGATCTTGTTGGCCAGATTGATGTTCAGCCTCGAGTGGAGATCGAGGGGGCCCTTGAGTTCCAATCCTTCTTCGACGTGACGGATGTCCCAGCCACCGGTCTCAAGCGATCCTGCCCAGTCGTATTCGAGATCTCGGAAGAGCGCCATCGGGTCTTCCGGATCCGCATTCTCGGTGTTGTAGGCAAGCGTCGCGATGATCCGTTCGATGCCGGCTCGGGCAGCCCAGCGTGCTTGAACTCTTCCCAGGGAGGTGTACCCGAGCGTGGCTGTCCGCCAGGTCACCAGCTGGGTCGCCGCCACGATGATCGATGCGATGGCGATCGACCAGAGCACCACGATCGTGGCGGAACCGGAACGCCTCGGATTCGATGGGGCCGGGCATTGGTGGGAGTGATGCATGAACGGGTTCATCCGTGACCGACAACGCCTTGGTTGCCGGTCGTCGCGAGGAATCGACGATCTTCGAGGAATCAGGAATCCAGACTGTTGCCGCTGCTGCCGCCGGGTTTGTTGCCTGCGGATCCGCTTCCGCCAGTGGCGGGTCGGAAAGGTCCTCCGCCACCACCGCCGCCAGGTCGTCCTCCGCCGCCGCCGCCGAAGCCGCCGCCGGGTCGACCACCACCGCCGGGCCGCCCACCGCCGCCACCAGCACCGCCGCCGCGTCCGCCGCCATCGCCGCCACCGCGACCGCCTCGGCCGCGAGCGCCGCGTCCGCCGCCATTGTTCTGTTCTCCGGGGCCACCTCCGGCGAAGCCACCGCCGCCGCCACCGCCGCCGATGTCTCCGGATTCGTCCGCCAGTTCTCCGTCGAGTTCGCCTTCNTCCTCCTCTTCTTCGGGAGGCTCCACGTAGGGCGGCACGATCCGGTCGAGCGCGACGTGACTTCGAAGAACGACCAGTGAGCGAGGATCGAGATCNTCGACATCACCGTCGTTGCTGCCGACGGTCGTGATGGTGATTCGGAACGCCCACGGGAGGCCGTCGATGTCGGAATCCCAGTCTTCGAACCAATCCTGCCCGTCGTAGGCCATGATGTCCATTCCCACCACGCCTTCCGCGATCGGAGTCGCGACGCCGCCGCCATCCGGCCAGTCGTCCGGGACGGCGTCCCGACGCTGCCAGAGGGCGGCGCCGAAACGGTCTTCATCGACCCGGTACTGGGTTTCGTACTCGCCACCTTCGCCGTTGTAGTCGATGGATCCGAGTGGTTCGAGGCGACTGTTGAACACGAGGACCTCGTCCCGACCGACTTCCGTGCGACCTTCCCGGGTGGAAAGAGTCGTGGATCCATCGAAGAGGAGGACCCGGGTACGGAANAGGTCCGAGTCTCGGAGCACCGATGACAGATCNCGGCGGATCTCCTCCAGAGCCGAATCGGCTCGGAGGTGGGCCAGGAGTCTGCCTCGAGTGATCTCACGGGCCCGACCGATCTGAGACAGGGTGACCACCACCGTCACCAGAACCAGCCCGGCGATGGTGACCGCCAGAACGAGTTCGACGAGCGTGAAGCCTCGGCGAGTGACGGATGCGTTTTCAGAAGCCGAAGATCTCTTCATAGCGAGCCTCGCGATCGATGGGTTCCTCGGGATATCGGATCGGATCCGGTTCTTCCCCGAGTTTGGCGGCGATCAGTGTTTCACAACGATAGGACCGGCCGTTGTCGTGGGTGACGCTGACTTGCACCCGATACGGCTCACCATCCCCCGGATCATTGATGTCGACCCGATATTCGAACTGGTCGTAGGGAAATTCCCCCCGGCCGTTGATCGAGTGCAGGTCCGGGAATTCGGCCGGACCTTCAAACAGGACGGTCGAGAGCAGGTCGTCAAGCATGCCTGCGGCCAGGACGCGAGTCTCTCCGTCTCGCTGCATGTCCAATGAACGACTGGTGATCGTGAAGAGCATCGTCAGTCCAATGGCCAGGATCACCCCCGCGATCACCACGTCGATGAGGGCGAAGCCGGTTCTTCCGGGGGCTGGGACATGACGGTGGNCGTTCATCATCACCAACTCTCCCGATCCGCACCCATTTCATCGAGATCCGCGGGTTCCCGCACCATCGGTGCTTCGGGATCGCCGTCTCGAATGATCACCGGACCGAGGGCGTGCGGAGTCAGAATCACTTCAGCGCCATCGCCTTGTTCGCTTTCCAGGCGGATTCGAATGTCGGGCCGCTGACCACCGGGCAGCGTGGAGATGAACCAGTCGTTCGGATCAAGCATGGCGCCGTCGACGATCACCTGCGAAAAGAAGGTTCCATCGGGCAGGCTGAGCGAAGAGGCCATGGTCATCGGTTGCCATTCGCCGGAGCTGCCCAGCACCAGGACATCCACCCGGGCGTTGGTGCTGCGGGAAGTGATGGCCACCAGTCGTTCATCGGTCGCTTCATGAAACGCGAACGAAGCCATCGCCGTCGCGACGCCTTCGGTGGTCAATGCGAATTCACCTCGCGAGACGCCCGCCATTCTCGGTACGACCATGGTTCCGATGATGACCATCAGCACCGCCACGAGGATGACCTCGAGGAGCGTGAAGCCGACAGGGCGTCGGTGGCGTGCTTGGCGGAAGGGTCGCAGGGTGCTTTCCGATCGATCAGCGCTTGCCGTGGATGATGTCGTCACCGCCGCCCGGCTTGCCATCCTTGCCGTAACTCACGATGTCGAAGTCGATGTTCTGCTCGCCGGGGATGATGATCTCGTAGTAGTTACCCCAGGGGTCCACGAGTTCGTCGGAGTTGTTCAGGTACGGATCATCGCCTTCGGTGAGCATTTCCAGGCGGAAGTCGTCGGTGAGCGTGCCGGTGGTCTCGCTTGCCAGATAGAGCTTCACGGTGTTGGCGAGACTGTTGGTTTCAGCGATCGCCTTGTTCTCATTCGCGCCGGAAAGGAATCTGGTGACTCGCGGAACCACGAGAGTCGCGAGCAGCGCGATGATGGTGACCGCGATGATCACCTCGAGGAGGCTGAAGCCGCGTCGGGGTGCGGACCGGCGACGTGAATCTTGGTTGAGGGTCATGTCGTTTTCCTGAGCTTGGTGCGAGTGCAAGGGGTGCGGGTGAGTCAACGTGACGACGAGATCGCTTCCTGCATTTCCAGAAGCGGAAGAAGGATCGCGGCGAGCACGAAGGCGGCGATCGCCGCCATGATGACGAGAAGGAACGGAGGGAGAGCCTTGGTGAACACCTTGAGGCTGTTGTTCACCTGGCGGTCGAAGGCGGAAGCAGCATGCATCAGCATGCCCTCGAGTCGCCCCGAGCGTTCGCCGATGTTCACGATCTGAACCAGCAGGGGCGGAAAGTGTCCGCAGCGTTCCAGGGGCGTCGCCAGGGAGCCGCCGGTGGTCACTTTTTCGCGGACATCGTCGATCGCATCCATCATCACGGTGTTGCCGAGCGTGTCTCGGACGATGGCGAGAGCGTTGAGGATCGGCACGCCTGCGGAACTCAGGGTTCCCAGCGTACGAGTGAATCTGGCGACGGCGATGTCCCGGAGCAGCGTTCCCAGAACCGGGACCCGGAGAAGGAAGCCGTCGATGATCCGTCGATTCTCGGGGACGGCCGACCATGCCTTCCAGGCGAAATAGCCGCCGATGCCGGCGGCGGCCAAGGCCCACCACCAGGATCGAATGAAGTCCGCGAAGCCGAGGAGCACCAGTGTCGGCCAGGGCAGTGGCACGCCCTGCTGCTCGAGGGGAATCATCAATTGTGGAAGGAGAAGCGTGACGAAGATCGTGACGCTGACGCCCATGATGACGAGCACGATGAGGGGATAGATCGTCGCGCCGACGAGTTCCCGACGAAGTTCGATGCTTCTTTCGAGGAGATCGGCGAGCTGGTGCAGGACTTCATGCATCCGCCCCGACGCGTCGGCTGCCCGGATCATGCCCACGATCATGTCGTCGAAAGGGGTGCCGTATTCCCGGCATGCCTCNTACAGGGGGCGACCGGCCTCGACCCGCTCGATCAGAAAGTCGAGGATCACCGCCTGCTTCGGACTCGCGGACTGCTGTCTCACGGTCACGAGGCTCTGCATCAGTGGAAGGCCGGCTTCGATGCCGGTCGCCAGTTCCCTCATCAGGGAGGCGACGTCAGCCGCGGGAATCGATGGTCGGGCCGCCGTGCCTGTGGCATCCCCATTTTCTGATTGGAGCATTTCCGTCGGTGTCCGTCCCTGAGTGCGAAGGCGGTCGATCGCCGTGGCGCGGCTGCTGGCCTGCACGGTTCCNGAAACGACTTTGCCGTCGTTATCGACGGCCTGGTAGGCGAAGGAAGGCATTCGAGTCAGGATCCGAAGTCGTCGACGTCCTGCGTGGCGCGCAGGACCTCTTCGGGTGTGGTGATTCCTTCGATCGCCTTGCGAATNCCGTCTTCACGCATGGAGACGAAGTCGTCTCCGAGGAGTTTGCGAAGTTCGATGGTCGAGGCGCCTTCGGAGATTCCCGTTCTCAGTGCGGGCTGCACTCGGATCAACTCGTAGAACCCCAGTCGGCCACGGAAGCCGGTGTTGCTGCACTTCTCGCAGCCGGTTCCGATGGTCATCTTGCCGTCGAATCGATCCACTTCCTCGGGGGCGAGACGAAGCCGTGCATCCTCGGTCATGGGAATCGTCTTTCGGCAGTCATCGCAGATCCGACGTCCGAGTCGCTGGGCGAGGATTCCCTCGATCACCGAGGCGACGAGGTACGGTTCCGCACCCATGTCGATCATTCGGCTGACGGAGGAGATCGAGTCGTTGGTGTGCAAGGTGGAGAACACCAGGTGACCCGTGAGCGCCGAGCGGATCACGATGTCCACGGTCTCCGTGTCGCGGATCTCACCGACGAAGATCACATCGGGATCCTGTCGCAGGATCGATCTCAGCCCCGAGGCGAAGGTGAGGCCTCGCTTGGGGTTCACCGGGATCTGGTTGATGCCCGAGAGTTCGTACTCGACCGGATCCTCGATCGTGATGATCTTCTTCCGGGGGTCGTAGAGCTTGCTGAGCCCGGCATACAGCGTGGTCGTCTTTCCCGAGCCGGTGGGGCCGGTCACGAGGACCAGACCATGNGGCTTGGAGATCAGGCGATCCATGGTGTCTCGGTCGTCCTTCGCCATCCCCAGGCTCTTGAGATCGAGCGGCAGCGAGGACTTGTCGAGGATTCGCATGACCACCGACTCGCCGTAGAGCGTCGGCACGGTCGAGACGCGGATGTCGACCTTGCGACCTTCGAAACGAAGGGTGATATGACCATCCTGAGGCACGTAACGCTCAGCGATGTTCATGTGGGCCATGATCTTGATGCGACCCACCAACGCGGCCTGAAGGTGCTTGGGAGGTGACGGCTGCTCTCGGAGAACGCCGTCCACGCGGTACTTGACCTTGAGTTCCTCCTCGAACGGTTCGACATGGACGTCACTGGTCCGAGACTGGATCGCTTCGAGCAGGATGAGATTGACCAGATTGATCAGTGATGGCTGCTCCGCCATCTGGTGGACATCGTCGGCCTCGATCGCATCGAGGTTGTGCTCCTGATCGCTTGCGAGTCCGTCGTCCGCGGCAAGACTCTCCGCCATTCGAGCAGCGGTGGTCCCGTAGGAAGCCTTCATGAGGTCTGCGAAGATCGAGGGGTCGAGTCCGAGCCGTTCGACGGTGCGGCCGGTTCTGGTCGAGACCTCATCGACCGCCTCGGCGTCGAGCGGATCGAGCATCGCGATCCGAAGAACGTGCGGGGAACTCTCGATGGGGACGACGCGGAGTCGTACCGCCACATCGGGTGGCAGGAGCGAGGTGGCATCCGGATCGGCTTCCGGCATGCGGTCGGCGACCTCGATGCCGAGAAGTCGGAGTCTGGCGACATCCTGGCTCTCGCCGTCTCCGCTGGGCAGGCCTGCGGGATCGAGTCGAATCTCCTGTGCGGAGGAGTCTCCGCCGGTGAACGACGGGACCGATTCGAACGTGGTGTCTTCGGAAATTTGCTCGCTCACGGCCTTGGTGATCCCGGGGTCAGGGTGGGGGAAGGATCAGATGACGATCAGTCGTTCGATTGGCCGCCGTCGGCGCCGCGGGGATTGCCCTTGCTGCTTTCGGCCGGTCGGTCGAGGGTTCTCTGGGAACCGCTTCCGCCGCGTCCTCCGCTTCGGGCGGCCTCGATCTTCGGGGGCTCCTTGAAGAACTTCTTCGCCCCGCGGCCGGCATCCGGCGTGCCGGGTCGGACGCCACCGTTTTCTGGACGTGANCCCGGGCCTCGACGCCCCGAATTGTTGGGGCGGGCGGACGAGCCTCCCGGGATCTCGCCGGTCTGCTCGGGGGTGAGGATCGCGAGGATTCGACGGCGGGTCTCATCGACCAGGTCGTTCTTTTCGGCCACGAGCGTGTCGACGCGACTCGGTTCGCGGCGTTGGGCGTTCCCATTGCGGCGTTCAATCAGACGTTCGACACGAATTCGGGGTTCGGTCGGCTCGAATTCCTGGATGGCCAGGATGATTCGTTGTTGCAAGGCGGACAGCTGGGCTCCGAACTCCGCGTCGATCTGATCCAGGCTGGCAAGCTGGTCATCGCTGAGGTCGGTGAGGGTTCGGATCGATTCCAGCAGTCTTGGGATCGCGGTCGGGCGGAAGGCCTTCGGGTAGCCGCGTTCGAGGGCATTCCGACGGAATTTGGCGGCATACTCCTCGGGCAGCGCCTGACTGATCTGTTCGATCCAGCCATCCTGGATCCGACGGACGGCGACCCGCATCTCCATGATCTTGTCGGTGGCNTCGAGCCCCTGATCGAAGTTCATCGCCGTCATGGCGTCCTTGATCGAATCCTGAAGTGAATCGATGCGTCGGCCTCGGGCTTCGAGGGCGGCATCCAGTTCGAGTTCGTACTGGACGAGCAGGGGATCGATCGTCTCTTCGATCTCGTAGGGCATGCGGAGCGTGCGGGCCATCAGGTANAGATCGATGGACTCGCCGCTGATCTCGCCCTTCGGCAGTTCCTTCTCTCGACGAAGGCTCCGCTCGAATCGTGACCAGCGGTTGTTCTGATCGCTGGAAAGCTGAGCCCTGACATTGAGGAGGAATTCCTCTCGGAGCTGACGTCGTTCGAGGTCCCAGGCCGAGATCGGTTCCAGAATCAGCTTCATGGCGTCTTCATTACGCCCGCTGTTTCCAATCACCATCGCCGACTCTCGCATCTTCTCCTTGACCTGTTCCACGCCCATTTCGAAGGCCATGGCGTAGTCCTGAAGGAGCATCTCGATGATGGGGCGTTGCCATTCCTCGAGTTGGAGCTGCTCGACGAAGAGCGGCATGTCCCGATCGAGGAATTCAGGCCGGAAGGCGTCGGCGAAGCCGGCAGCCGCTCCGAATTGAGCTCGAGCGGGGGTCACGAAGAGCAGCGGGGCCAGCATCGTGACGGCGAGGATGAACATGGAACTGAGTCGTCGTGCAGACATGGGACTGACGGCCTCCTGGTCTCAGGCGAGAGCGATGGTGATCTGACCGTTCACTCGGGAACGGTTCCGAATGATTCAGAATCGGCCATTCGGGGGTTGGTCATGGTGAGAACGTGCGGAGGAGAAGAATATGGCACCAATCCGGACCGTCCTGAAAGACTGGTGCAATTCCTACCCTCGGATCGTTCTCTTTCGGTCGGTTTTCGGTGACGAAGTGGAATACGAGGAGTCGGAAGGGGCCTGGAGTGGAGCCGTCAGCCCGATCGGACCGTTCGCTGCTCGATTCGCTTCTCGGACGTTGTCTTCACGATCCGATCGACGTAAATCCCCGGCGTGTGGATCATATCGGGGTCGAGATCGCCGATTTCGACCACTTCTTCGACCTCCACGATCGTCTGGCGACCGCAGGAAGCGACCATGGGATTGAAGTTCCTGGCGGTCTTTCGGTAGACGAGATTGCCGGATCGGTCCGCCTTCCAGGCCTTCACGAGCGAGAGGTCGGCTTTGATTCCCCGCTCCATCACGTAGGTCTCGCCATCGAATTCTCGTGATTCCTTCCCCTCGGCCACCGCGGTGCCCACACCGGTCCGGGTGTAGAAGGCGGGGATGCCCGCGCCACCCGCTCGCAGCCGTTCCGCGAGGGTTCCCTGCGGATTGAATTCCACTTCGAGTTCGCCGGCCATGTATTGACGCTCGAATTCGCCGTTCTCGCCGACGTAGCTCGAGACCATCTTGCGGATCTGACGAGTCTCGAGCAAGAGCCCGAGTCCCCAGTCATCCACCCCCGCATTGTTGCTGACCGCGACCAGGTTCTTCGCCCCGCTGTCTCTCAGGGCCATGATCAACTGCTCGGGGATGCCGCAGAGGCCAAACCCGCCGACGGCGACCACGATGTTGTCGGAAACGATGCCCTCAAGCGCCTCTTCGGCGGTGTTGCAGACCTTGTCGACCATGTTCGGAACTCCAGGATCCCAGAGGGGTCCATGGGAGGTCCGGACCCCAGACTCGGGTCGTCCAGTCTATCCAGCCGGCGGCAGGTGGATGGTGTCGGAGGCTATGCTCGTCTTCCAAGGTGATACCACCGCAACCGTCTTCCCGTGCCTGCTCTCAACTCCCATCCCGATTTGCCATCCGCCGTCGGTTCGAACCCGCCGCCGCTGGGTGTTCGATCGCTGCTCATGGTGGCGGTGTTGCTGGTGCTCACCGCCCTTCCCGATGCGATGGTGGTGCCGATCCTCGAAGAGATTCTGGTCGACCGGTACGGCGTGGGGCCCGGGCCGGCCCATGCCTTCCTGGCGGTCAACCTCCTTGGTGGCCTCTGTGCCCTGCCGATTCTGGGTTGGACCGCCCGTCGGGGCCGCCCCGTGATGGCGGTGGCGGTCGCCGCCGCGATTGATGCGGCATTGCTGGCATCGATGTGGTTGCCTATCGGCTTCNCCGCCACCATCGCGCTTCGGGCCTTGGAGGGCGTGGCCGATGTGGTGGTCTTTGCCGTCATCTTCGATCTGGTGGGTCGAGCCGGCGGTCGGGGTAGTGCGGGGCTTCGCTACGGTTTTGCCTCAGCGTTGCTTTCGATCGCCCTGGGTGGGGGAGCGATCATGGGTGGCTCCATCGCCAGGCTCGATGCGGCGGCGGTGGATGCCCGGCCGACCGTTTTTCTGGTCGGGGCTTCGGCCTGTCTGCTGGCCGCGTTTCTGGCCGTCGTCTGGCGTCATCCGCTTCGGCGTCTGGAGGGATTGCCNCGCCTCGAGCCGCAGCGTCCAGCCGCATCGATGCCCAGGCGTCTGAGGCCGGCGCCGCTCTGGCCTCTCTTGCTCATTGCCGGAAGCGACCGGGCCGCCGGAGGCCTGTTGACGGGAACGCTGGGTCTCTTCCTCGCCGAGGCCGTGGGGCTCGGCCCGGCGATCCGTGGGGGACTGGTGGGCTCCGTTCTGCTGCTCATGGGGATCGGTGCGATTCCCGCGGGACTTCTGGCCGACCGGTTCGATGCGCTCCGGGTGAGACTGCTGGGTGCGGTCGTCTTCGGGATCGGCATCGTGGTGCTGCCGCTCGTGGCCGACATGCTTCCCGTCCTTGGGGTGGTGATGCTGGTGATGGGGA
Source organism: Phycisphaerae bacterium (assembly GCA_002683195.1). Next base: position 15,897 of record NYSW01000078.1, on the reverse strand, counting down.
TCGGAGGCGCGGTGCTCTTGCCCACATCGCTGGCGTTGCTTGATCGCCTGCATGGTGGCCTGATCGGAATGGGTGGATTCCGAGCGGCGGGTGACCTTGGCTTCCTCTTCGGCGTTTCAGCCGCGGGCTTCCTCGTCGATCTGCTGGTCAGCGGGGCATCCGCCGAAGAAGCAAACACCGCATATGCATCGATCTTCGCGGGATTCGGGGCGATCCATCTCGCGGTCACGGCGATTGCCGTCCCGATTCTGGCCCGTTCTTCGTCGCCCAAAACGTGACCGCCCTCCAGGATGGGCTGGAGGGCGGAGACAGGGCCGAAGCCCTGGGTGATCTGGATGCTGGAACGTCGAGGATCAGTTCGCTCTGGTCGCCATCTCTTCGAGCGGGGTTCCGTTCTCGATCACGGTTCTGAGCTTGGCCAGCGCCTTGTTCTGGATCTGTCGTACTCGTTCCTTGGTCACGCCGATGATCTGGCCAACCTGCTCCAGCGTGAGGGTCGGCGCCTCTGCGGTGCTGCCGATCCCGAAGCGGTGGAGGATGACGGTCTTCTCGACCGAGGAGAGTTCGGCATGGTTGTGATCCATGATGTGCCGTACTTCTTCGGCGGAATCCGCGGCCTGCTCGGCTCGTCGCTTCTCGAGGAAGTCTGACTTCTCGAAGGCGGGATCAAAGTCGGTCGGAAACCGTTGGCGGTGACGAGTGCTCTTCATGCCATGGCGACTGAAGGCCTTCAGAATGGCGCGGCAGGCGTAGGTCGAGAACTTGAAGCCCCGACCGCAATCGAACTTGTCGACCGAACGCATGAGGGCCATGTTGCCTTCACTCACCAGGTCGGCGAACTCGCCATCCATGATCCGAACCCGCTTGGCCATGGCCAGAACGAGCGCGAGATTCGTCTCTGCGATCTGCTCGCGGAAGACTTCCGAGATCGCCAGCCAGCGAAGGATTTCGCGAGCGTTCGCAAGGTCCGGACGGCGTCCGTCGAGCGAGGCCTGGACCTCTCTCATCCGGAAGCGTGCGTAGTTGAATTTGAGGAAGAGGATGCGTTCCTGGGCTGCGGTGAGAAGCACGGACTTGCCCTGGCGGGGCGTGTCGATGCGTCCCCGGTTGGGAATCAGGTCTTCCATCAACGGTCGGTACCACGAGACGTCGGGCCTCTCGACCTCGTCCAGCCCGTAGACATCTCGTTCGGCATGGGCTTCGCGGAAGACCTCGGAATCGATGTAGTCGATCGTCTTGGCCAGAACCGCCGTGAGCTTTCGCTCCTCGCGGCGGGAAAGCGGGCGAAGGTCACCGGACCTCCGGCCACTTCGGGACTTCCTTGGGCGTGAACCGGTGGTGGTGGCCTTGTGCGGGGTCGTGAGCTGGCCGACGGCCGTTCGTGCACGGGTGCGAACCCGCTCGAGCGGTGAGTCCTGGCCGATCANGGAATTAGCGTGGCGGTGTGCTTTCATGGTCTGCTTGGCCGAACACATTCGGCCCCCCGTGGATGAACTGGCTGCGAAGTCACACGAACGAGACGCTCCGAACGGAGGCCTCACGGGCTGGCGTCTGTCTGGGCGTGGTCATGAAGACTCCGCTCGAAACCTCCGAATCTCACGCCCGAACCANGTTCGGGCCTCAAATACGGGGGTTTTTTGGTCTGCCTGTCTGGGCAATGGACGCTGCCCTTGCCATACGGTTCGTAGGTTTCTTTGGTTCGGATTCCACCTCGCAGAATGCGGGAAGGATCTGGAATCACGGCTTAAAGCCGCTTTACTGGCCCCAAAGGGGGGTTTCAGCCCATGAAAANCACCCCGCGGCCAGGGCCGCGGGGTGTGAAACGTGTCTGTTTTTGAAGGCTCAGCAGCCCGGATGGGGTGTTTGCCCCATGGTTCAGGGTCGCTGAGGGTTCATTCTGCGGTGCCGGAGCTCATGTCGTAGACCCAGCTCTGACCGGCCGGGGTCCAGTCGATGATTTCACCGTCATTGAAGAAGAGCCCGAGTTCACGGGTGGCGGCTTCGGGGCTGTCCGAGCCGTGGACGAGATTGAAGGAGCTTGAAACTCCGAAGTCCCCACGAATGGTTCCGGCGTCGGCCTTGAAGCCGAAAGTGGCGCCCATCATGGATCGGCAGATGGCGATGGCGCCGTTGCCGCGAAGGGCGAGGACCAGGACGGGCGAGGAAGTCATGAAGGAGACNAGCCCGGCGTANAAGGGCCTCTCCTTGTGGTCTGCATAGTGGGTCGCGGCAAGTTCGCCGCTGATCTGCATGAACTTCGAGCCGACGACCTGCAGTCCCTTATCTTCGAAACGGCTGAGAATCCGGCCCATGAGGCCCCGCTGGACGGCGTCGGGCTTGAGGATGATGAGGGTGGTCTCCATGGTTCTCACGCTGCTCCGGGGGCTGCAGATGTCTGCAGAGGTAGGGGTTCGACGGGGCGACAGCCCGGTCTGAGGGACGAGACGATACCGGAAGCCCGTCCGGTCCGGGTGTGTGGATTCCGTCGATCCGCCCGCTCCTCGCTCGGATTCCGCTAGTTTGTGGGGGGCGGCAGGATGCCGCTCCTTCCCGCAGGGGACCATCGGGTCCCCTGGATCATTTCGATGACGCGAGCGACGGAATGCCCAGCGCCTTGACCCCTCCCCCCAAGAAATCTGAACCCCGGAAGAAGGCTGGATCCTCTAAAAGATCCAGCGCCGAGGAAATGGCCTCTCGCCAGCGAGAAATCTCGGTCTCCGAGTTCTTCGCCAAGAATCGCCATTTGCTTGGCTTCGACAATCCACGCAAGGCACTTCTCACCACGGTGAAGGAGGCCGTCGACAATGCGCTCGACGCTTGCGAGGAAGGCGGAATCCTTCCGGATATCCGAATCGAACTTCTGCAGCTCGCCGAGACCCGCTTCAAGATCACGATTCGTGACAACGGTCCGGGAATCGTCCGAAGGCAGATCGAGAACATCTTCGGCAAGCTGCTGTACGGCTCGAAGTTCCACCGGATGAAGATGAGTCGAGGCCAGCAGGGCATCGGTATCTCCGCCGCCGGGATGTACGGATTGATGACCACCGGGCAACCCGTGATCATCATCTCCAAGACGCATCGAAACAAGCCCGCCCATGAAGTGGTCCTGAAGATGGACACGGCTCGGAACAAGGCCGAGGTCATCAGCGAGACGGAACATCCGGAGGACGACCAGCTCTTCGCCGAAGGGCACGGCACGCAGGTGACCATCGAGCTCGAGGGGCGGTATCAGAAGGGCCGAGCTTCGGTCGACGAGTATCTGGAGCAGACGGCGATCGCCAATTCGCACGCCCGCTTCACCTACCGAACGCCGACCAACGAGGAAATCGAATACCCACGGGCGATGGAAGAGCTTCCGCCGGAAGCGACCGAGATCAAGCCCCATCCGAAGGGCATCGAACTCGGCACGCTCATTCAGATGCTGGAGCGAACCTCGAAGACCCAGCTGGGGGCGTTCTTCAAGGAAGAGTTCTGTCGAGTCGGACCTCGGGTGGCGAAGGACATCTGTGCAAAGTCCAATCTGACCGACCGAACCTGGGTCAAGCAGGTCGGCCACGATGATGCGGAGCGTCTTTTCAAGGCGATCCAGGATGTTCGGATCATGGCTCCGCCGACGGATTGTCTGGTACCCATCGGAACGCGAGCGATGCTGGCTGGTCTCCTCAAGGAGGTGAAGGCCGAATTCTTCGCGGCGAGCAGCCGACCGGCGGCGGTCTATCGCGGGAATCCGTTCCTGATCGAAGTCGGAATCGCCTACGGCGGTCAACTTGCCGGAGACGATCTGGCCCGGGTGATTCGCTTCGCGAATCGGGTTCCGCTGCTGTACCAGCAGTCAGCCTGCTGTTCCTTCAAGGCGGTGGTCGAGGCGGGGTGGAGGAATTACGGCCTCCAGCAGGCGCGAACCGCCCTGCCGACCGGACCGCTGGTGGTGATGATCCACATGGCGAGCACCTGGGTGCCGTTCACCAGTGAATCGAAAGAGGCGATCGCCGACTACGACGAGATTCGCAAGGAGATGAAACTCGCGCTCCAGGAATGCGGGCGGAAGCTCGGAACCTACCTCCGCCGACGGCAACGAATGCGGCGGGAATCCGAGCGGCGTCACGTGTTCACCCGCTACATCGGTGAGATCGCCATGGCCTGCGAACGGATCACCGGCTCGGACGGTGAGGGGGTTCAGGAGGCCCTGCGAGAGATCGCTGCCAGCAAGACCGCGGAAGCCGACCACCAGTTGGACGACGAGGGGCGGGTGATCGATGATGGGGGCCGCCTGGCCAACGATGATGACGTGATCATTCTCGACGGCAATGGCGATGAATCGGGGGGTTCGGACGAGTCCGCGGGTGGAACGCTCTTTGAATCCGGGGCGTCCGGCCGCAAGAAGCGGGCGGGCTCGAAGAAGGCCGGGCGACGCAAGGCATCGAAGGGGAGGACCCGCTGATCGCGGGGCACGAGAACATGGCGACCAAGAAGACCGGATCCAAGAAGACGACAACCAAGAAGGCAGGGACCAAGAAGTCCGCCGCCAAGAAGACCTTGCGCCGGAAGCGAACCGGTGTGGCCCCGGTGGTTCACGACGCCGCCGACAAGGCCAAGATCGACGCGGAGACGATCAAGAGCATCGAGACGCTGGCCGAGGGCGTGGTGAAGCAGAGTCTCCGCAAGACCGACCCTTCCTTCGACGTCCCGACTCGTTCGCGGTCGAACGTCCATTTCGACAAGAAGGCTCGGGTTCTGAGGATGGGGGACTCCGCTCAGCAACGATTCCTCTTCAACCTCGGGCAGGCGAAGAAGTTCATGCAGACCATCCTGGTGGCGGATGGCTGCCGGGATCTCGTTCGGGCGGGAAAGACGCTCAGTCTTCGTGGCATGTACTACAAGAGTCTGCACACGATCTCGGGCACCAAGGAAAAGACTTTCGAGGCGCAGGACGAGTCCGATGCGGTGCTCGAGGATCTCGAGGTCACGTTGGACGCACTCCGAGAGAACCTGCACGTGTTCGCGAAGAAGCGAGGCACGATGGTGGGGAACATCACGGTGTTCGACAACGGTGACGAGATCAATTGTCGCAAGATGGGGACGGGGGGCTACGCCATCCCTTCGATCTGCGAGCCCAACGTCATCGGTTTCGGGAAGTGCGAGGCGGACTTCGTCCTGCACGTGGAGAAGGACACGGTATGGAGCCGGTTCAACGAAGATCGATTCTGGGAGACGCACAACTGCATCCTGACCGAGGGATCCGGTCAGCCGCCTCGTGGAGTGCGGCGAATGCTCCACCGATTGAACTCCGAGCTTGGCCTTCCGATCATCTGTCTCCTCGACTGTGATCCCTGGGGGCATTACATCTACAGCGTGATCAAGCAGGGATCCATCAACCTGGCGTACGAGAGTGGTCGAATGGCCATTCCGGATGCTCGATTCATGGGCATCCGGGCCGATGACTACGCTCGCTGCGAGTTGAGCGACGATGTGAAGATCGAATTGGATGACCGTGATCGGAAGCGGGCGAAGGAGATCGCCGAATATCCATGGTTCGCAGACCGCAAGCCGTGGCAGAAGGAGATCAAGCGGATGCTCACCAACGGCTTCAAGATGGAAGTCGAGTCCCTGATCACCAAGGACATCTCCTATGTGACCGAGACCTACGTCCCAGAGCGGCTTGCCGCTCAGGACTGGATCGACTGATTCCCACCGGGGGCGTCGGCCTCGTCATCATCCAGCCGCCGCGGNAGGATGATCGTGAAGTCGCTTCCCCGACCCTCCAGAACCTCCAGCTCGATGCGGCCTCCGTGTTCTTCGACGATGCGCCGAGTCGTCGGCAGCCCCAGCCCGGTTCCGCCCGGTGCTCCCGATACATACGGATGGAAGATCCGCTCTCGCATGTCCTCGGGGACGCCGGGGCCGGTGTCGATCACGTGCACGGAAACGTCTTCCAGGCTGGCGGTGAGCCGTACGAGGAGCTCCCGTGGTCTTCCCTCTGGATTCGTCTCCAACGCGTGAACCGCATTGATGAGCAGGTTCAGGAGAGCCTGCTTGAACAGGGACGCGTCGAGTCGGATCTCCAGCTCGATGGTGGGGAGATCGGCCCGGAGAACGACGTCGGCCGCATCGGCTTGAGGATGGAAGAAGTCAACCACGTCCTCGACCACTCTTCGGAGGTCGGTTGGTTCGCGGTCAAGCCGGATTCTTCCCGCGAAGCGGAGGAAGTCGGTCAAGATGGTTCGGAGTCTCTGCGCTTCACGCACGAGTGCATCGACTCGCCGGAGCATCGGTTCGGTTTCGATATCCGGGGCCTCGAGATCCCGGATCGCTTCCTCGACCAGTTGGGCATTGAGAATCACCGAAGAGAGCGGGTTCTTGATCTCATGGGCGAGGCCGCTGGTCAGGGAGCCGAGCTCGGCAAGCCGCTCGGCATCGGCGGCTCGTCGTTCAGCGACTCTCGCCCGGGCTTCTCGTCGCCGGCGCGCGCGAGCTCCGATGAGCATCTGAAGACCGAGGCCGGTCAGGATGCCCAGAAAGAAGAGAACCCAGTTCAACATGATGAGGCGGAATCAGTTCGCCGACCCGGCCGTCAGGCGCCGGATTCGGCTGATTCCGTGACCTCGGGCTTCGGTTCGGTGGCGGAGTCGGCCTTGCTTCGCGGTTGAAGGGAACGGGCACGGGTCGCGGACCAGCCCTTGTCGCCATCATTCGCGTCGTAGACGATCTTTTCGCCGTCTCGGAACGTGCGGAAGCCTTCATCCTGCTCGATGACCGAGAAGTGGACAAAGATATCCTGACCCTCGGGGCCAACAATGAATCCGTATCCCTTGCGGGGATCGAACCACTTGATGTCCCCCTCGATCTCGACAAGGCGTGTATCAGACATGTCTGAGAATCTCTCCGCAAGGTCAGCAGCCCCCGTCTGGGGCCGATTTGGACACGTGTCGACAAGGTTCTCATTGATTTTCTGGTCCGGCATTCTTGAAGACTGCCGGCAGAAAAAAGAGCAAGGACGAGCTCGATGTCATGATGAATACGCGAGGCTACAAGGCCACATTTATTCGCCATGCGAGCACGACCACCTCGCGGACGTTGATTATTGTCGAATAAAAACGGGTATTTCGCAACCCTCGGAAATGGCAAATTTCCGGATGTCACTGCTTTACAAGCGCAAACTTCGTCAGCCGCGCGACGTCGAATTCGGTAAGAGTCTGGCGAATCAGGAATTGCCGGAATTATCGAGGTGATGGCCCGAGAATGAAAAAGCCCCCCGGCGGATGCCGGAGGGCTTGGGATTGGTCGGGAAGTCGCCCGGGGGCGGTATCAGGCGTCGTGGTGACGACGGCCTCGGCCACCACCGCCGCGGGACTGGCCACCGTCGTCGCCGTCGGCCTCGGTGCCTTCGGGGGCTTCGATGAGGGCGCGGCGTGAAAGCTTGATGCGTCCAGTGTCATCGACGTTGATGACCTTGACCTTGACCGTGTCGCCGATCGAGACCACATCGCTGACCGATTTCACGAAGCCATGGTCGAGTTCGGAGATGTGGCACATGCCGTCCGTTCCCGGGGCCAGCTCGATGAAGGCACCGAAGTCCTTGACCGAGACGACCTTGCCTTCGTAGATGGTGCCGACCCGGATCTCGGCGCCGAGCGCCTCGACTTCGGCCTTGCACTGTTCGCCCATCTCGCCGTCGGTCGAACCGATGAGGACGGTGCCGTCNTCTTCGACGTCGATCGAGCAGCCGGTCCGCTCCTGGATGCCGCGGATGGTCTTGCCACCGGGGCCGATGAGCTTGCCGATCTTGTCGGGATCGATCTTGACGGTGATGATCCGCGGGGCGTAGCGAGAGATGTCCTCGCGGGGAGCCGCAAGCACGGCCTCCATCTGATCGATGATCTGGAGTCGGCCGACCTTGGCCTGCTCGAAGATCACGCCGATCTCGTCCACGTCGAGGCCGAGGGCCTTGAGGTCGAGCTGGATTCCGGTGATGCCCTCGCGGGTGCCGGAGACCTTGAAGTCCATCTCGCCGAAGAAGTCCTCTTCGCCGAGGATGTCGGTGACGTGCGAGACCTTGCCGTCGGCGGAAGTGAACCGGCCGACCGAGATGCCCGCGCAGGTGTTCCGGATCGGGACGCCGGCATCCATGAGGGCGAGGCAGCCGCCACACACCGAAGCCATGCTCGAGGAGCCATTGGATTCCGTGATGTCGCTGACCAGGCGGATGGTGTAGGGGAAGTCCTCGGTGCTCGGCATGATGCCGAGCAGGGATCGCTCCGCCAGGGCACCGTGTCCGACCTCACGACGACCGGGTCCCATGATGCGGCCGGCTTCGCCGACGCAGAACGGGGGGAAGTTGTAGTGGAGATAGAACTTCTTGGCGTACTCGGGGAGCAGGCCGTCGACGATCTGCTCGGCCTTGTTGGTACCGAGAGCACAGGTCACGAGGGACTGGGTCTCACCACGCTGGAAGAAGGCGGAGCCGTGGGTTCGGGAGAAGATTCCCGGTTCCATTTCGATGGCTCGGATCTCCTTCAGGCCACGGCCGTCGGCACGGATGCCGTGCTCGGCCACCAGCATGTGGGTGATCTTCTTTTCGAGGGTTCGGAACGCATCCTTGGCCTGGCCACGACGATCTTCCGCGGTCTTGTATTCGGCGTAGGGGGCGTCCTGGGGGAGGGCGAAGCACTCGTGGAGGACTTCCTCGCGGAGTTCACCGACGGCGTCGTTGCGTTCCTGCTTGCCATGGATCTTGCGGGCTTCGACCAGGCGGTCGTAGACCTTGTCCTTGACGGCCTGCATGACGTCCTCTGCGGGGAGATGCAGGGGGCCGGGATTGGCTTCGGGAGCGCCGGACTTCTCGCAGAGTTCGAGCACGAGCTCGATGATGGGCTTGATGCCCTCTTCGAGGCCGAAGCGGATCGCTTCGAGGATGACGTCGTCTTCGACTTCCGCGGCCCCGACCTCGATCATGTTGATGCCGTTGGGGTGTCCCGAAAGCACGAGGTCGAGATCGGAGTACTCCATCTGGGAGACGGTCGGGTTGAGGACGAAGGTGTCTCCGTCGTCCGTCATGATCCGGCCGACTCGAACCGTCGCGACGGGGCCGTTGAAGGGCGCGTCGGTGAGGCAGACCGCGGCGGAGCCGGCGGTGCAGGCGAGCACGTCGGTGTCATTCTGGCCGTCATGGCTCATGACCCAGGCCTGGATCTGGATCTCGTCGATGAAGCCGTCAGGGAAGAGCGGGCGGATGGGGCGATCCATCATCCGCATGGTGAGGACTTCCTTCTCGTTCGGCGCGCCTTCTCGCTTGCGGAAGCCGCCGGGGAACTTGCCGGCCGCGGTCAGCTTTTCGCGGTAATCGCACTGGAGAGGGAAGAAGTCGATGCCCTGACGGGGCTTCGAGCGGACGCAGGCCGCCATGACGGTGGAATCTGCGTAACTCGCCATGACGGCGCCTGAGGCGAGCTTGGCGACTCGACCGGTTTCAAGCCGCATCATGCGGCCGCCGATCTCACGTTCAACGAAAGTGACTGCCATGAAAGGTTCAGCCTTCCTGTAGTTGTGGCCATCCGACACGGAAGTCGGAGACCAGGTTGGCGCGGGCCACGGCCCGTCGCGCGGAGATAACACGCGACCGCGCCCAGGGAGGCAGAGGACGACAGACAGGCCGCAAGCTGGACTGTCCACCGTCGACTGCCGCCGGAAGCGGCCATCGCGGGGAGTCGGTCCTACTTACGCAGGCCGAGTTTCTGGATTGTGGCGAGGTACGAGTCGCGATTCGCCCGCTGAAGGTAGCGGAGGAGCCGGTTGCGACGGCTCACCATCGCAAGAAGACCGCGGCGCGACGAGTGGTCGTGTCGGTGGTCGGCGAAGTGCGACTGCAGGGCCTTGATGCGGTGGGTGAGGACCGCGATCTGGACTTCGGGGGAACCTGAGTCGCCTTCGTGGCGACCATGTTCACCCTTGATTTCGGCCTTGCGTTCGAGAGAGATGCTCATGAGCGTTGTGCTTCCTGGATCGATCGGCGGCGGTCGGGCCGCGGTGTCTTTTTCGACTGGAAATCTGCGAATCGAGAAGTGTAGCGAAGCCCTCCGAAGGGCTCAAGGGGCAAATTGACCGATCAGCGAGGTGGGGGGTGGTCTGGGTATCCTGTCCAGCCCCGGTCGTACCTCCCTTAATCGCCCTTTTTACCCCGGAGAATCCCTTTCTCATGCCCGCAGACGATCTTTTGGCGGCAATCGAAGAATTCAAGGCCTCGGCGGCAGTCATTCGTGAAGGCGGCGGTTCCAAGGGTATCGAGCGTCAACATCGGCATGGCCGGCTGACCGCCCGGGAACGGATCGAACTTCTCGTGGATCCCGGAGCTCCTCGATTCGAGTGCGGGCTCTTCGCCGCTCATGGCATGTACCGGGAGTACGGCGGGGCCCCCTCCGCCGGTGTGGTGACCGAAATCGGTCAGATCGGTGGTCGGCCGAGCATGATCATCGCGAACGACGCCACGGTGAAGGCCGGGGCGTTCTTTCCGATGACCTGCAAGAAGATCATTCGGGCCCAGACCATCGCCGAGCAGGCCCGACTTCCGCTCGTCTACCTCGTCGATTCCGCCGGGGTCTTTCTCCCGCTGCAGGAAGACGTCTTCCCCGATACCGACGACTTCGGTCGAATCTTCAGAAACAATGCGGTGCTGAGCGCGCGAGGGATTCCGCAGATCGCGGCGATCATGGGCAATTGCGTGGCCGGTGGTGGCTATCTGCCGGTGCTCTGCGACACCATTCTCATGACCGAGGGTTCCGGGCTGTATCTCGCGGGACCGGCACTGGTGAAGGCGGCGATCGGCCAGGAGGTCGACGATGAAACCCTCGGCGGGGCGTCGATGCACGCCGAGATTTCAGGCACCATCGACTTTCACGAGCCTGACGACGAGGCCTGCCTCGAGCGACTGCGCCGGCTCATGCTGGACTGCATGGCGGCGAAGACCCGATCGGAATCGCCTTATCCCTCGGCTCCGGCGGAGCGGAGCGCCAACGAGATTCCTGATGTCTTCCGGCCACAGCCAGGTGCGCAATACGACATGCGGGATCTGCTTTCCTGTTTCGTCGACGGCGATTCCATGGATGAGTACAAGACGGACTACGGTCGTTCGATCGTATGTGCCTACGCCCGGATCGAAGGGCGGCCATGTGGAATCGTGGCGAACCAGCGAATGATGACCACCCGTCGAATGCCGGGAGGCAAGGCGGGCCCGTCACAGGCGGTGAACATGCCGGCCGTGATCTACGACGACGCGGCCGACAAGGCGGCCCGATTCATCATGGACTGCAATCAGAAGCGGATTCCCCTGATCTTCGTCCATGACACCACGGGATTCATGGTCGGACGCGACAGTGAACAAGGCGGAATCATCCGAGCTGGTGCGAAGATGGTGAACGCCATGAGCAACTGCGTGGTTCCCAAGATCTCACTGCTGATCAACGCCAGTTACGGAGCCGGCAACTACGCGATGTGCGGCCGGGCATTCGATCCGTTCCTGACCCTCGCCTGGCCGGAGTCGAGATGTGCGGTCATGGGGGCGGCCCAGGCGGCGAACGTGCTGCTTCAAATCGACCTTGCGGCTCGCAAGCGTCGGGGTGAGGAGATCGACGAAGAGACCCGATCGGAACTGCTGGCGGCGATCACCGCGAGCTACACCGAGCAGCAGGACATTCTCTACGGGGCGGCGCGAGGATGGGTCGATCGCATGATCGATCCGCTCGAGACGCGGCAGGAACTGGCGGAGGCCTTGATGCTTGCGGAAGGCGTTGATTCCTCGGGCCCGTTCGCCACCGGGGTGCTTCAGACCTGACCCTGATCCTTCGAGGTGTACGGGGTCGTTCCATCGCGTCGTCGGCGACGAGATGCCAGGACGCCGGCGATGGCGAAGAGGCTGCCGATCGCCGGAGCGGGAACGGTCGTGAACTCGACCACCAGCTCCGGTCGGAATTCTTCGGCGGCGAACATGGAATCGAATCGCTTGGCGGTCGATGAACTCGTCTCGTCACCCATCAACAACCAACCGAATTCTCCGACGTCGCCGTCGAGCATCCGCTGCAGATCATCCACCAGTCCCGGGCCGGTCCATTCGTACCAGCCGACGTCCGCGATGATCGATGCGGCGGAGGTGATCCCATCGAAGTCACCGCCGGCGGTGGCCCAGGGGGTTTCTTCGTGGAATGCATCGTTCCAAGTGGCCGAACCGGTGGTGGCGGCACCGCCGGCGCCTTCTCCGCCCGGTGCATCGGTCGAACCGACGCCCCAGTCGCTGAGCACTCGATGGAGTCCGACCGAGTTCGGAGCGGCATTCGCCTGGGAAAGGTGCAGGCGAAGCGTGACCGATTCGATCAGCACGTCGGACCCGAGAGAAGCCGCGTCGAAGCGGAGCAGGCCTCGACGGGCAAAGCCCTGGCCATTCTTCCCCGCGAACAGGTGGTTTCCCAGGCCGTTGGCAAGGGGTGAACCATTGGTGTCATAGAGCGTGCCGTGTGCGGTCGAATCGAGGACCACGAGCTCCGCTCCGGCCGGGGCGACGAGAGAAACGGAGGTCGCGGCGAGGATGCCGACGAGGACGAAGGGTTGAAAGGTCATGTTTTCTCCGGAATCCATGGACGTTGGAACACGAAACCCTGGCCCATGGGTTCATCCTCGCCACTCTGAATATCCGATCAGGTTCGATTCCAAAGTGTTCTTGGTTCTAGGATGAGCAACGTGTTCAGGGTCCGGCGAGGTATCGGACCCGCCATTCGTTGAGATCGTCTTTTCGGAGTTGTCGATGCCCGAAGTACTTCTTGCCACTGGTAATCCTCACAAGCTCGAGGAGGTCAGAGCGGTTCTCGAGCCGGCCGGCTGGCGGGTGCTGGGACTCGACGACCTTGACGGTCCACTTCCTTCGGAGCCGGTCGAGGATGCGAACACCTTCGAAGGCAATGCGAGAATCAAGGCCACGGCCTACGCGGCCGCTGCCGGACGGCTGGCGATGGCCGATGACAGTGGGCTTGAAGTCGATGCCCTCGATGGTGAGCCCGGAGTGCGAAGTGCTCGATTCGCCGGTGTGGACGGGGATCGGGCCACTCGGGATGGCGCGAACAATCGCCTCCTGATCGAGCGGATGTCCGGAGTCGAAGAATCGGATCGGACCGCCCGATTCGTCTGCGCCATGTGTCTTGCGGCGCCGGACGGTGAGATTCTGGCCGAGGCACGAGGCTGCTTCGAGGGTCTGATCGTGCTGGAGCCCCGCGGTTCGAACGGTTTCGGCTACGACCCCCATCTCCTGCTTCCGTCGGAGGGTCGGACCAGTGCCGAACTGTCTCCCGCGGAAAAGAACGCCCGCAGTCACCGGGGTGCGGCGACCAGGGCGATGGCCGAGGCGATGATTCGGATGGAGATCGCCTGAGATGGCGAAACGCATCCCGCTCGCAATCCTCGATCTCGAGAAACAGCGGTACTCCTGTCACGGGTGCGGCGACTGCTGTCGAGACTTCAGCGTGCAGCTCCGGGAAGAGGACCTTGAACGCTTGAATGACCAGGGTTGGGAGCAGGAACTGGGGGAGCCGATCACGGTCGAATTCCGGGGGCGTCGGTATCTGCGTCAGCGTGAAGACGGGGCGTGTCTGTTTCTGCAGGAGGATGGGCTCTGTCGGATCCACGCCAAGTTCGGTTTTCATGACAAGCCCGTGGCCTGTCGTCTCTTCCCGTTCAATCTGGCGCCCGATGCTCGCGGGACGCACGCGGGGCTCAACTTCGCCTGCCGAAGCGTTCGTGCGAATCGGGGTGCGGGCCTCGACTCGCATCGCAAGGATCTGGAGCGAGCCTTGCGCGAAGTGCCGGAGTCCGCGGCGGTCGCGCCGCCGCGACTGGCCGGTGAACTTCGGGCGGAGGCTTCTGAAGTCGAAGTCGTCGCGGATCGGTTGGATGGCTGGCTCGGTCGAACCGAGATACCGCTGGCCATCCGTCTCGATGGTTTCGCCTGGCTCGCCCAGAGCCTGGGCTCGGCGTCGTTCGAAGATGTTCGTGGTGATCGAATCGGAGATTTGCTCGATCTCCTCGTAGGGGTCCTTCCCGATGAACTGGTGCATCTTCCGGTCGATGCGCCCGGTGGTGGTCAGCGGCGTCAACTCCGTCAGGCGGTCTTCGCGAGGATCGAGGACCCGCGATTCACGGGTGACGAGCAGCGTCCGTCCCTGGCGGCCCGGATGGAACAGTGGTCCAGGAGTCGTCGTTTCACGAGGGGCCGAGGCCGGGTGCCGGGGCTCGCTCGGGGTTGGAAGGTGCCGGCGAGTTTCCAGGACATCGATGCGTTGCCCGGGATCGAGGCCGGACCCGACATCGCCGATCTGGTGGAGCGATGGCTTCGGTCGACGATTCGAGGTGGCCGAGGATGGGGATCCGGGTACTACGGATGGTCGATGGTCGATGGTCTTCAGGCGCTGGCCCTGGATGTCGCCTGCCTGGGGTGGCTTTCGCGGGCTCATGCCGCGGGCGAGGGCCTGGATGAGATCGGCCTCGAGTCGGTTGACGAGGCCCTGGGCCGCATCGACCGGGCCCGTGGCCGGGCGGTCTGGCTGGGTTCGGCGGGCGAGCGACTTCGACTTCGATACTTCGCGGCGGATGACGGGCTTCGACGCCTGGTCCGGGCCAACTGGTAGTCGCGGGCGGTCGTCGTTACTCCGTGACCGAGGGTTCGGGGCGCGATGCCCGGCCGAACGGCCAGGCGGGATACCGGCGGCCGCTGAGGACCAGCCCGATCGCGGTGTTCCGGACCAGCAGGTGATAGCTCACGAGCAACACGATCATGATGACCGTGATCGAGACGATCATCTTCAGCAACCCGGGTGCGTCCCAGTAGCGGAAGAGGGCCGGCACGAAGATGGTGAGCGGCATGTGGGCGAGGTAGATCCAGTAGGACGCGTCGACCAGATATCGGATGACGGGACGTTCGCGTTTCAGGAGACGCTCGCTGCACCCCGCCAACGCGAGAATCGTGGTCCAGCATGCGGCTGCGGATACCAGCTGCACCAGTATGAAGATTCCGGGATCCTTCTCGGTCAGGTACCAGATCAAGGTGCCCAGGGTCGCGGCCACGAGCAGGGGGATGGCCAGGCCGAGGAACACCCAGCACCAGCGTTCGATCTCCTTGATCACCGACCGGTGATGCCAGACGAGCCAGCCGACTCCGAAGGGAACGGAGTACGTCAACAGGAGGTACCAGTCGGGCGTCCAGGAGTCCGAGGTGTCGATGCCGGGTTCCTCCATCGGGATCATGAGGAAGAACGAGAGACCGATGAGCATGACCGGCGTGGCGAAGCGGGCCGGACTGGTCAGCATCGCCTTGACGAGTGCATTCAGGAATCGACTGACCGGCCCGAGTCGGCCGACGATCGGAGTCAGGATCGCGGCGGCGGCATAGAACCAGACGAGGTCGTAGAGGAACCACAGCTGCATCGTGCTGAAATCACCCCAGTCAACGCCGAAGTCCATCTTCCGGAAGGTGTCGCCGATCGCCGCGATCGCTCCGCCGGAGCTCGTGGAATCGATGAACGCATGCGTCCATGCGAAAACGATGCTCCAGGCCAGAAGTGGAAAGAGGATCATCGCGCCGACCGCCAGGGGGATCACGATGCGGTCGAATCGATGGCCCAGGAACTTCCAGACGCCTCGTCGCTGGTGAAGCATCGCCCCGAAGAAACCGGCCATGACGAAGAAGGCCGACATTCGGAAGCTGTGGATGAACCAGACGATCATCGGCGACCACTCGACGGTGTTCGAGTCGGTGTACATCCAGCCTTCGGGCATGTAGACCAGCGCTGTGTGCAGGACGACTCCCAGAGACATCATCGCGGCTCGGACGAAGTCCAGGCCGTGGTACCTCTCGGGGCCGATCGA
>NYSW01000077.1 GCA_002683195.1 Phycisphaerae bacterium | reverse complement strand
TCGCAGTCGGCGGGAAGGGGGACGGTGATCAGGTAGTCGCGGCCTCCGGTGACGATCGAGACCGGAGGATCGGGGAATCCCATGTCGCCGGGAAGCGGAAGCTCGCCCGACGGAATCGAGAATCTCTGGATCCAGCTGCCATCGGCCATGAGAAGGAGGGTCGTCGGCCCCGGGGAGATCGAGACGCAGGGGTTGTCCGGTTCGAAGGTGATGATGCCCGCGCCATCGATATACCGCCCATCGGCGAGGAGGAAGGCGAGACTCGGCTGATTCGGATTGAACTGGCCCAAGAGCGGTGAGAGGCTTGCGTCCACGACGATGGCACCGTCGGGCAGTCCGTTTTCCGGCCCGTAGATCTCGCCGCCCCATCGAACGAAGGTGTTGTCCTGGAGAATCGCCACGCACGCGGTGCCGCTGGCCAGGATGCCGACCGGGAGATTCGCGGGATCCTGGGCTTCCTCGGGGATCACGCACACCTCTTCTTCGATGGCCGCGCCCCAGCAAGCGATGGTCCCTGATTCCAGAATCGCGAGTGAGAACCCGTCGCCGGCGGCGATCGCGACGGCAGGGTCGAGAGGCGTTCCCTCGTTGCCGCCGGCGAGTTCCGGGGGGACGTCGCACGCGGCGTCGTCGCATCCCCAGCAGACGACCGAGCCGTCGACCCTCAAACCCATGGAGTGACGGGTGCCTGCCGCGAGGGCCTCGATGTCGTCGAGGCCGAAAGGCGGATCGCACTGGCCGCACGGCGCTCCGGTGTCCGGATCGAACGGTCCGTTCCACCCCGCGGCGCGGACAGTGCGGTCACTGGTCAAGATGAGGGCGTGATACGGACCTGCGGTCACATCGGCGATGTCGCCGCTGGAGAGATCGCCGAACGAGCCCTCGAGCGGGCCGAAGACGTCGATCGCGTCCTCGGTGCTCGCCGATGTGGTCGCACCCAGGGTGGCGCTCAGCGTGATCGCGAGGCCCGAAGAAACCCAGTTGTTTCGGTTGATTCTCATGGGTTCAGTCCTCCAGATAGTCGTAGATCGCACGAGTCTTGGGACCACCATTATCGGTCACGAGCTCATTCATGGCGAGCCAGGCGTCTCGCATCTTCCAGTTCCCGGTGACGTCGATACAGGTCTCGACGTCAGTGTTGAAGATGTTGTCCGGCACCGGACGCTCATCACCGCACTGGAAGACGAGATCGCGGAAACCGAAGACGGGAGCCGTGGAGGCCGTCGCCACTTCGCCCTGCTCGAGGCGTTCGACCCGACCGTCGCCTCGAACCACGTTGCCGACCCAGACCTCGGGGTCGCCGAAGAAGAGGAGGGTTGGAGATCGTCGGTACTTGTCCCCGGTCACCTGGCCGGACCTGGGGCCACGGGTGCCGAGCAACACGCGATCCGAGGACGCCTTGACGTTCCAATCGAGCCGTCGCTGGCCCGCGAACATCAGATGAGCGTAGGAGGTGTGGCTGCGACCGTAGGGTGCGGGCCGGTCGATCTTGCTGCGGAAGATCAGGTTGGGGGCTCCCTGGGGCGAAGTACCGGGCGCCACGCTCATCGGATCGGCCTCGTCACCCATCCAGAACGTGTCCGATGCCGGGTCGTACGCGTCGTAGTCGTACTGCGTGGAATCGTCCGAGGGATTCGTTCCGTACTCCGAGACCACGGGGTTCCGTTCCCCGGGGCTGATCACGACCTTGGTGTCGAGGTACTCCTGGGCGATCAATGCCGAGTAGAGGTGGCAGGACGAGTCTTTCTTCCAGTTCTGGGGCCCGGCACCTTGCTGGCGGCCGACGTACGGCGACGTGAACCGGTTGATCCGACCCGGCATCGGCAGGCTGCCGTCGGCGTTGCGTTCGCCGAAGGTCACCATGGCCTGGTGGATGGTGCGTTGATGCTGCTGGTCGAGCAGCAGCACGGGGTCGCCGGCGCCGGTCCGGACGCCGGTGGTGCCGGCCAGGACGAGCGAGCCGATCACCAGGGCCGAAGCGGAGGTGACGCCGAGTTCGATGAGATTCATGGAATCACTTTCGGATGTTTCGCGGAGGCATGCTGGTCGGGTCATGCATGCCAGGCGAACCGGAGAAACGAGCGGCATCGACTGGTGATGCCTCGGCCGATCACATCGGGATCAAGACCGCTGATGTGATCGTGAAGACGATGGAGGAAGCGAACCGTTGAAGACGCTTTGGCGGCATGTCCTTCATCTTCATGATGGCACCGGCGTTGCGTGTACCGGTGTTTTACGACTCTGGGCCTTTCGATCCCAGTTCTTTCTACCCCAGTTCTTTCTACCCCAGTTCTTTCCACCGAGTGTTCTTCTTCCGCGTGTTCTTCAACCCCATGATCCCTGATCGAAGCGGTGAATCCCACCACCGATCCGGTGATACCAGNAGTTTTTCGCCCCGATCGGCACCGTGGTTCCGCGAACATGNCGCCCCTCGCGAATTTTCTCGGAGCCTGCCTCATGNTCCACAGCCCTTCAANCGTGGAGCACCCATTCGGCACCCGCAGGGCGCCCCACGAAAAATCACTCATGACTCGAAGCNCCCGCGGGGGCTTCGAGCCATGAGCGNTTCATGAGCGAGGTTGAAGACTCGGTGTCTGCCCTCAGCGGCAGCTCCAGTTCACGAAGAGGATGCCCAGGTCGCTGCCCGCCACCTGATCGTCACCGTCGAGGTCGCCGCAGATCGGGTTGGAACTTCCCCAGAGCGAGAGGAGCAGGCCGAGATCGGCCGGACCCACGCACCCGTCACCGTCGAGATCGCCGTTGTCCCGGCAGTCTTCCTCGCACCCGTCGGGAATGCCGTTGCCGTCGGCATCGACGACCTCGCCCGACCGGATGTCGCAGGAATCCGGAACCCCGTTGGCGTTGCAGTCGGGGATGAGTCCCTCGAAGATCGTCCAGGCGTCGGGCTGACCGTCGCGGTCGCAGTCGGGCTGGCACTCGTCGGGGGTGCGGTCGCCGTCGACATCCAGGGCGAGTCCGTCGGCGATCTCGCAATCGTCGTCGATNCCGTTNTCGTTGCAGTCGTGGGAGNGGGCCGTGGCCTCGATCGCGAAGGTGATCGCGAAACTCGAGTCCTCGCACGCCGCCGGATCGACCGGGAAGCTGGGCGAGACGGTGAGGATGCGTTCACCGTTCTCGTCGGTGTCGTTCCAGATCCGAGGNGCGATCTCGAAGGTGTNGGTGCCGCGCCGGCACGNCTCCGAGGGNCCGTTCTTTCCGAAGGCGGTCGCGAACGTGCCGCCGTTCCAGTCGAAGAGCAGGAACTCNTNGGCCGCCTCGAGATCACCAATGGCTTCGACGCTGATGGTCACCGGGGCCTCGGAGAAGGGCAGGTCGCTCAGGTCGAGATCGTCTCCTTCGGCGGCGATCACGCCAGCCTCGAACCAGTGTGAGCCGGCGCGGCAGGCGTCAAGCCGACCGTCGCCGTCGCAGTCGAGGTTCGGATCCGCCGCGATCTGCTCGTCGTCGGGGACGCCGTCGTCGTCGCAGTCGACGGGAAGGGGGATGGTGATCAGGTAGTCGAGACCTCCGATCGCCAACGAGACCCGGGGCCGGACCGATTCCGCTTCCACGGACGGGTAGATGNCATCATCGATGGGGCCACCCATGGATCTCCAGGTTCCATCGGCCAGGAGTGCGATCGGGACCGGGCCGGGGAAGATCGCGGTGTAGGGATTGTCCGGATCGGATTCCCTGATGCCCAGTCCGTCGAAGTACTGGCCGCCTTCGAGGAGGAGCGAAATGTTCACGAAGTCCGAATAGTAATCGCTGAATTGAGGCGACATCGCGGCATCCACGATGACCGAGCCCGGAGGCGGGTCGTCGATCAGGTAGTGCGAGCCCCAGGGAACGAAGGTGCCGTCCTGGAGTATTGCCATGCAGGCGGTTCGGGTTGATCTTTTCGTTGCCTGGGCGAGGATGCGGACCGCTGGATTGGACGGGTCCTGGGCCTCATCCGGGATCTCGAAGACCGCATCCACCTCGCTTTCGCCCCAGATGACGATGTCACCCGATGCCAGGAGCGCCATTGAAAAACCGTCGCCGGCGGCGATTCCGACGGCAGGATCGTTGGAACCTTCATCTGCGAGTTCCGGTGGCACGTCGCAGGCGGCGTCGTCGCATCCCCAGCAGACGATCGTGCCGTTGTCGAGGAGGGCCATCGAGTGTCGGGCNCCCGCGGCCACGGCCCGGACGGNTTGCAGAAAGTCCGGCGGGTCGCATTGGCCGCAGGGCGCGCCGGTGTCGGGGTCGAACGGGCCGTTCCAACCGGCGGTCCGGACCGGGTCGGTCGCGATGTCGGTCAACACCACGGCGTGGTACGGCCCTGCCGCCACCTCGATGATGTTCTCGCCCTGAATGTCGCCGAACGATCCGTCGAGCGCTCCGAGGACGTCGATGCCGTCCTCGGCGATCGCCGGAGTGGCCGATCCCAGGGACGCGACGAGAGAGAACGCAATGGTTTGAACGATGTTCTTGGTGGGGTGGTGCTTCATGGTGCTCTCAATTCGTCCAGCCGTCATAGGCGACGTAGGGCTTCGGGTTTCCCTCGGAGTCGGTGGTGAAGATCTCGTTCATCGCGATCCAGGCATCACTCTGTTTCCAACTTTCATAGACGTAGCCGCACCTTTCATGCTCGTCGTTGAAGATGTTGTCCGGCAGCGGACGGTTGTCGACGCACTGGAAGATGAGGTCGCGGAAGCCGAAGGCTGAGGTCGTGGACGGAACCTCGACCTCGCGTTGCTCGAGGCGTTCGACCCGACCATCGCCGCGGACCACGTTGCCGACCCAGACCCCGGGATCGCCGAAAAAGAGCAGGGTGGTCGATCGTCGATAGTCGTCACCGGTCGCCAGCCCGTTCCTCGGACCGCGGGTCCCAAGCAGCACGCGCTCCGAGGACGCCTTGACATTCCAATCGAGCAGCCGCTGGCCGGCGAGCATCAGGTGGGCGTAGGAGGTGTGGCCGACACCGCCCGCCGACAAGGGGCGGTTGATCNTGCTGCGGAACAGTTGGTTCATGTTGGTGCTGGGGGCCGTGCCGGGCTGGACCTGGGAGGGATCGGCCTCGTCGCCCATCCAGTAGGTGTCGTTCGATGGGTCGTAGGCGGTGTAGTCGTAGGACTCGAAGGGATCCTGGGGTCGGGTTCCAAACGCCCCGACCACGGGGTTTCGCTCGCCGGGACTGATCACGACCTCGGTGTCGAGGTACTGCTGGGCGATCATCGCCGAGTAGAGGTGACCAGTGGAGTCTTTCATGTAGTTGTGGGGGCCGGCTCCCCGTCGAGAACCGTTGAAGGCGGAGGTGAACCGGTTGATCCGACCCGGCATCGGCAGGGCGCCGTCGACGCTTCGGTCTCCAAAGGTCACCATGGCCTGGTGGATGGTGCGTTGATGCTGCTGGTCGAGCAGCAGCACGGGGTCGGCGGCGCCGCTTCGAATGCCGGTGGTGCCGGCCACGACGAGCGAGCCGAGCACCAGGGCGGAAGCGGATGTCACGCCGAGTTCGATGAGGTTCATTCTGGATCACTCCAATCTCGAATCACCCGAGTACGAATGNCCTGGTCGCCGANATTCACGGCGTTGAAAGNCAGGTNGGTGGGTGTCTGANGAGTCATGGGTCCCTGGAAGGCGATACCCGCTGGCATCGATCTGTNGGGACTACGNNGATCACGNCTCGATTCTGGAAGTTCGATGNGATTTCGAGGNAAGGTCGTTGGCCGATCCCGGAAATCGACCGTCACCTCCGCACGACCGTGGCGGATTCGGGAGACGGAGTCTGCCNCGGGTCATGGTTCATTAGACTGGCGGCATGCATGAACTCTCGGAACGACATCCGAGTGGCAGGTTGCTGACGCTCCTCGGCTTCGTGTTCCTGGCCCAGGCGTGCCAGGGGCCGCCGGCCAAGACCATCGAGACCATCGAGGTCATCAAGGCCATCGAGGTCATCAACTGGAACACCTATCACCTCTTCGATCACCGGGCGAAGCTGGAAGCGGCGACGACCTGGATCGTCGAGGAAGGGCCGGATCTTCTGGCCCTGCAGGAGGTCCTGCACTGCGACGAAGCCCGGCTGGGGGAACTCGCGCTCGCGTGGGGACACGAACACGCGGTGATGCACAAGGAGAACGGGTATCCGGTGGCGCTGACGAGCTCGGCGCCGATCGAGGTGCTGGAACGCCGGGTGGAGGGCTTTCACCATGGGTTCCTGCACGCGCGGACCCACGGGCTCGACGTGTTCGTGGTGCACTTCTGGCCGACCCGGCCCGCCGAGGCCGTGACCATCGCGACGATGGCGGAAGCCCTCGTGCAGGAGGGACGCCCGGTGCTGGTCCTCGGGGACTTCAACGGCAAGATCCGCGTCGACGAGTCTTATCTGCTCGAGCACGGCTTTGGCGAGGAGAAGGATGGCGAGATGGTGTTCGACTACCGGATCACGGATGCCTTCCTGGATCGCGGCTTCGTGGAACTGGTCAGTGAACACAGCCCCGACGACCTCTACACCTTCGGGTCGCCGGCGCTGATCCCGAAATGGGCGAAGACCATGGACGAGGTCGAGGAGCGTCGTCGGCGCATCGACTTCGTGTTCGCCAGTCCCGACCTGGCCCAGGGGTGCCGGTCGGCGGAGGTGGATGTGAACGACGAACGGGTGGGTCTCTACTCCGACCACTACCCGATCCTCTGCACCCTGGAGCTTCCGGACTTCACGGAACCGGACCGCTCGGAACCGGCCCGCTAGGCGACCGGGTCGAGCGAGCGACTCGGGGTTCCCCTGGTCACGCTCGAGTCACCCGTGTCGCACGCGTCCGCCACCCACCGTCAATCGGACGGCCGGCACCGTCGCGTGCCAGTCGGTGGTGCGCGGGTCGCGGTCGAGCACCACGAGATCCGCGGGCGCCCCGACCTCGATCTCGACCGCCGGAAGATCGAGCATCTCGCGGGCATTCGTGGTGTAGGCCCGGATCGCGGTGTCGACGTCGACCGTGCGCTGCCCCGGCACCACGCGGCCGCTCCGATCCTTCCCGGTGACCGCGACGCGGATCCCCTCGATCGGATCCGGCGTCTCGATCGGCCAGTCGCTCCCGAAGGAAAGCGTGCCACCGGCATCGTGGATCGCGCGGACGGGGAAGAACGCATCGAAGCGGTCGGGCCCGAGCGAACGCTCGACCGTGGTGCCGTCATCGAGCATGTGCGTGGGCTGCATGCTGGCGTGACGGTTCTTCGGCGCGAAGCGAGGAATGTCCGCGGGGTCGATGGTCTGGCAGTGCTCGATGCGCAGGCGCGGGATCTCGAGGCCGCGGTCTCGGGCGACGGACTCCGCGTGGTCGCACGCCTCGAGCGCGAGTCGCGCTGCCGCATCGCCGATCGCGTGCATCGACGGGCTCCAGCCCCGGTTCACCACGAACTCGATCCAGTCCATGAGCTCGCCGCGCTCGGCGAGTTCGACCAGCATCCCGCGCTCGCCGGGTCGATCGGCGTAGTCGGCGAGCATCGCCGCGGTGCGCGACCCCAGCGTGCCGTCCAGAAAGGCCTTG
>NYSW01000117.1 GCA_002683195.1 Phycisphaerae bacterium | reverse complement strand
GAGACGAGGCTTCGGCGTCGGAAGCCGGGGCGGTTCATCAAGCGGATTCGACCATGTCCCGCTCCAAGGGGGCCGAATTCGTGGCGTGGGTCGCGGTCGTCTAGGCTGGACGCCTGCCGTGGATCCCCCGACGATCCGAAGCGACCTCCGGAGCCGACTGATGGATGACGCCGATCGATCGAATGGTCCCGCCTGGGTTCGGGAACTTCGTTCGTACCTCCCGTACGCATCAATGATGGCGATCTTGTGGGGTGTAGGCACCGCCTTCAGGCCCGGGCCGATTCCGTTTCTGTCAGGCCCGCTGCCCCTCGTGGTCGGATTGGTGCTCGCCATCGCCTTCTTCGTCGTGGTCGTGTCGCAATTCAGGACGCGGCCTTGGATTCAAACGGCCCAGTCGGCCTTCGTCGCGGTGCTTCTGGTGGTGGCCGCCGGCGTCGTGATGTTCATCACGAACATGGTGAGACCGTTGGCGGAGGCGGCATTGGCTGCAAGCGGGCCTTCGCTCTCGTCGGTCCTCCGGAATCAGGCGGAGGACGCCCGGCTTCCGGCGAATGCCTTTTTCGAGACGGGGGTGGAGTCCGGGAGCCTGCCCGGCACGGACTGGTCCAACCCCGCGGGCGGGCAGGTCGCCGTCGCGGTGAGCTGGGTCCGGAATGCCGAAGGCGTCCTGGTCACGGCATCGCCGAAGGGGGCGGTACCGCGATTGCAGGATGGCACGCCGCAGCGTCAGTTGTTCCTCGGTGCCGACGTGCTCGCGTTTCCACTCGACCACTTCACGGTCGAGACCGGACGGCCGCCCACCACCGCCTTCGACGAATGGTTGCCCATGTTCAATCGGATGGTCGACAGGAGCGTTTCGCCGATCATCGACTTCGCCGCAGGAAACGGCGGCCGACTGCCGAGCGTCGAGCAGGCGGACGCGCTTCTCGCGAAGGTGAACAAGCGTCTCGGTTTCTACAGCAGGCGTGTCGGCAAGATCGAATTCGTGGTCGAGCGTCATGTCTACGAGCAGAAAGACGACGGGATCTTCGAGATCCGATACGAATGGTCGTGTGACCACGAGGATCCCGGCGTCCCATCCTCCGGCGGCGACGGGCCGGTTACGGGCGTGGTCACGATCGACTTCACCGCCTCCGGCCTGACGATCATGGACCGGAAGAACGGAGAAATCCGACATCCACTCGCCGAGGTCCTGCAGGCATTCAGCGCGAAGGGTCTGCCAGCCGCCAACGCCCGGTCATCAAGCACCGACGCTGGAGGATGACTCCGGCCGGGGACATGAAGATGTGGGGGTCGGAGATCGATCCATTTGCGGAGTCGCAGGCTCAGCCGGTCGCCCCCTCGGGATGTGCGATCTCCCAGGACGGCAGGGGGTCTTCGAATTCGAGCCAGTTTTCGGGCCCGGCTTGCATCTCCTCGTCCGTGACCAACGCGGCATCCAGCATCGCTTCGATGCCCTGCCGGTCCATCGCCACGCCGATGAACACGATCTCCTGTCGGCAGTCCCCGACTTCGGCGTCCCAGTTGCCGTCGACCCAGTCGCGCGTCGTCGGATCATCGGGCCAGTGCGCCCGATCGACGGCGGCGAACCAGAGGCCGCCGGAATCGATCTGCAGGGATGCACCGGCTTGCGCCCAGATGCCGCAGTGGCGAGGCCGACTCGCGATCCAGAGGTAGCCCTTGGACCGGACGACGCCTTCCATGCCGGTGCTGATCGCCGCGACCAGACGTTGTGGGTGGAACGGTCTGCGTCGCCGATAGACGAAACTGCCGATCCCGTACTCCTCGGTCTCGGGGGCGTGGTTGCCTTCGAGTTCCCTGGCCCACCCCGGCATCTGGCTTGCGGCCCCCTCGTCGTACAGGCCGGTACCGACGACCGCGGCGAGATCGACCCGTCCGCGCGAGACCCGCAGCGTGCGGGCATCGGGATTCAGGTGGTGGAGGATGCCTTCGAGTCGTTCGGCCTCCGTCTCCGGGACGAGGTCGCACTTGTTGATGACGATCACGTTGGCGAATTCGATCTGGTCCGTCAGGAGATCGACGATCGTCCGTTCGTCTTCGTCGCTCACGCCGAGCCGGCGGTCGTTCAGGTTCTGCTTGCTGTCGAAGTCGTGGAGGAAGTTCGCGGCGTCCACCACGGTCACCATCGTGTCGATCGCGGCGACGTCGTTCAGGCTTCGTCCGTCTTCGCCCCGGAAGGAGAAGGTCGCGGCGACCGGCATGGGTTCGCCGATGCCGGTCGATTCGATCAGCAGATGGTCGAATCGGCCCTCGGCCGCCAGCCGGTCGACCTCGATCATGAGATCCTCGCGAAGGGTGCAGCAGATGCATCCGTTGGTCATCTCGATCATTCGTTCGTCGGTCCGCGAGAGCTCGGCTCCACCGTCACGCACCAGCGAGGCGTCGATGTTCACTTCGGACATGTCGTTGACGATGACCGCGACCCGGAGCCCTTCCCGATTGTTCAGGACGTGATTGAGCAGCGTCGTCTTGCCGGCGCCGAGGAATCCGGAAAGCACGGTGACGGGGAGATGGCGTTTCGATTCGGGTGACATTCGAGCGTGTTCCGTGATGGTGATCGTGGCGTTGGGCGACGGACAGGCCGACTCCGGCTGGTGGCTGTGCGTGGCTTCGCATGCAAAGCGAAGCACTCGTGCCGGCCGCTAATGGCAATCAGATGCCAACAGTAGCCATAGTTGGATTGGTGTCAAGCCCTGCTCGCGCGGGCGTCTGATCGGGCCATGCGGCACGGGGGCGCCATTCGCCTCGCGCTTCGCCCGAGGTGACGGTCGAGGGGTTGTTCATTCGAGCGGAGGCGCGATGGCGGTATTGGTGTGACCGGTCGATTTCAAGGGTCTGCGTACTTGGAGTCGTGAGGCGTACCTTCCACGGGTGTCCGGGGGCGTGTCCTTCTATTTCTCAAAATTCCTGGAGCTCCGAATCATGAAAGCCGTCATCGCCGCCGCGTTCCTCGCCCTTCCGCTCGCCGCCCTCAACGCCGTGCCGGTCGCCGGCGAAGAGCAGGCCGCAGACCCGCCTGAGAATCCGATCTTCGGTCCCCTGTATTCCGAGGGGTCGAAGGAGACGATGCGCCACTTCGATGCCGGCATCAATCAGGAGCTGTACGGCGCAGACGGTGTTCTCGGTGCCAAGAACGCCCGGCTCATGGCGATCGCCACCTCCGCCGCGATCAAATGCGAATACTGCGTGATGGCCCAGAACCGTCTCGCCCGGGCGGCGGGTGCGACGGAAGAGGAGATCCGGACCGCACTCCTGCTGGCGGCCGACCTCCAGTTCCGCAGCACCATGCTCTATGGCCACGAGTACTCGGAGGAGCTCCTCGAGGCGCAGATCAAGCAGATGACCGGCGGCTGAGGCCAAGGACCGAATCTGCGAATCGATCAATGAACACCGCCCTCGGCATCGGCCGAGGGCGATTTATGTCCGAGGTGGCGAATCGTTCTGACGCACGGATTCCAACGGGAAGATGCGGCCGCGGCGATGCCGGGCGTCACGCGAGTCGGTTCGGCCCCTCGGTTGGTTCGGAAGACGGGGAATCCAGCCTCCCCGGACGTATCCCGAGGTCCTGGGGTTTCAGCGACGGAGCGTGCGCAGTGGGCGATCTCTGAAGTACGGGTGATTTGGTAGTTTCATGGTCATTCGCTCCAGAGGAGATTGATCGACGATGGAACCGGGCAGCAGAATCAAGGGATATGTGATCATCGGCGAGGCCGGTCGGGGCGGCATGGGCGTGGTCTACCACGCCCGGGACGAGGCGCTCGATCGCGATGTCGCGATCAAGGTGCTGCCGGAGCTTTTTGCGGTCAATCCCGACCGAATGGCGAGGTTCCAGCGCGAAGCGAAACTGCTCGCGGTCCTCGATCACCCGAACATCGCCTCGATCTACGAACTCGTCGAGATGGACGATCAGGCGTTCGTGGTGATGCAGTACGTACAGGGGGAGACCCTCGCCGATCTGACGAGTCGTGGGCCGATGCCGGTCGAGGAGGTCGCCCGGATCGGAATGGAGATCGCGGGGGCGATGGCATACGCGCACGGCAAGGGGGTCATCCATCGGGATCTCAAGCCTGCGAACGTGAAGCTTGATGCGGAAGGCCATGTGAAGGTGCTCGACTTCGGGCTTGCCAAGGCGGTGCTGGACGAGACCCCGGTGGAGCCCGAGGCCGGTTCCAACGCCGGCTCCCGAACGGCGGAGAGCACCATGCCCCCATCTGCGCCCGCCCCCACGCCACCTCCTGAATCCAACCGAGACGTCACCGCGACGGATCTCGGCGACGTCTGGGGCAGCCGTGGCTCGCAAGGCTCGAAGGGCTCCACGATGCCGAGTGCGGGTGTGACTTCTCCGGGCCTCATGATGGGGACCATCGGGTACGCGTCTCCCGAACAGATCAGAGGACGTCCCGTCGATCGACGCACCGACATCTTCTCGTTCGGTTCACTCCTCTTCGAGATGCTCGCCGGCGGGCCGCCCTTTCCCGCGGAGACCGTCGCCGACGGCGTCGGGATGACCCTGCACAAGGAACCGGACTGGGCGTCGCTTCCGGCGCACATCCATCCCCGGTTGCGGCTGCTGCTCCGTCGCTGTCTCGCGAAGGACCGTGATTCGAGGCTCTGCGATCTTGGAGACGCCCGATTGGAACTCGCCGAGCTTCCGACCGGTCCGGAGGACGGCGCGCCGGTCGCGGCGCAACGCGGGCGTGGCCGGCTGATCGCGACCGCTGCGGCGTTCCTCCTCGTGATCGCGGCGTTCGTGACGGGGACCCGACTGGGGACTTCGCCCGTTGAAACGCCGTCCGAGCCCGAGACGCCCCGGCGGCTCGAATTGATGGTGAACGAGGGCATGTCGCCTTCCAACCTCAAGGTCTCCCGGGACGGCTCGCGTGTCTTCAGCGCGATGGACATCTACGTCGGTAGTGAATTCGCCTGGGATCCCCAGAACATGAAGACCCGCCGGAAGCTCTGCGTCCGCGATCGTGGGTCGGATCGATTCGAGGTGCTTGCCGACCTGAGCGGCCGTTCGGGCTTCGCGATCTCGCCGGACGGTGGCAAATACGTGATCATCGACGGGTCGAAACTGCAGCGGGGCAAGGTCGATTCAGGGGTCGAGCCCGTTCCGCTCGGTTCCGTTCCGGGTGTCATCCAGGGCAACACCGCCGCAGCGATCTCCCCCGCGGTCCAGGGCGTGGTGTGGTTCGATGCGGATCGTCTGTTGGTCGCGAGGCAGGACGAGGACGGCAATGCGGTACTGAGCTTCCTCGACGCGGGGACCGGCGACGTCTTCGAGTCCGTGCCCATCGGGTCGATGGAATCCGGAAGTCGATTCGCCGGGCTGATCGATCGTTTCGATGAGGATCGCGTGCTCGCGGCCATCGTCATCGAGGAGGATGGCGACGTGGTGTTCGGGCTCGCGGCCATCTCGACCACCACCGGAAAAGTCGATTTCCTGGTCAGGGACGCGGGGGACGGTCGCTTGATCGATGGCACGCTTCTGTACACCCGGGAGGATGCGTTGCATCGTGCCCGGCTTGCCGCGGACGGATCCCGGCTTCTTGATGCGGGGGAACCGGTGCTCGACGGCTTGCGGGCCCAGTTCAACGCCCATGCCGAATTCGAACTGACCGATGAGGGAACGCTTCACGTGTTGCCTGGCGGTTCCCTTGGGCAGCAGCGGCGCATCTTCAGCAACACCACCGATCGGAATCGCCCCAGTGCCTTCGAATCGGCGGCGTACGGCGAATTCCTCAGCGTCTCCGGCGACGGTTCCCGTCTCTGCATTTCCCGTCGACTGCCCGACGGAAGAATGGAGCTCTGGGGCGGTACGTTCGATCCACCCCGGTTGACCAGGATCCTGGCCGCACCTCCGGAGGGCGGCATCTCCTACTTCTTCCTGAGTCATGACGGTGAGCAGCTCCTCGTTTCCCGCCGGATTCCCACTCCGAATGGTCCGGACACCGTGCTGGAGATCGCTCCGTTCCGTGGCAACTCCACGCCGACGAGGATCTGGTCGTTCCGCGAGAACGGTTCGATCTTCGCGACATCGTTCCATCCGGACGGCACGCGACTGGTCGGGCACCGGAGCGTTTCCGACGAACGCACGGGGGCCAACCGGATGCAGCTGGTCCACATCGATCTGCGTACCGGGGAGATCGAAGTCGCTCATGCCCCGGAGGAAGGCGCCGTGCTCGGGATGTGGTCCCCGGATGGGGGTCTGCTGTCGTTCCAGCGGTTCATGACTGCGTTCGGCAGCACCCAGCCGAAGGGGTTCGTCTTCGACCCGAGCACCGGCGAAACGCTGGCGATCGGCTCGGAGCCGATGTATGAGAAGCAGTGGATCACCGGTGACGACGGCTCGCTCGGAATCGTCTACTGGGAGGATCTCGACTCCGCGCGTTACATCCCGATCAAACGCGATGCCGATGGTGCCCTGGTGGCCGGCACCGAACGTCCCTGGTCACTGGTGCATCCGGAAGGCACGATCTTCCTCTCGATGGACACTGGGGGTGGTACGCACACCATCGTGATCGGCGACAACGACGCCGCAGCCGGCCATGTCGAGCTGGTGGAACACTGGTGGCAGGAATCGGATTCCGGGGTCGAGTGATTCGACGGGTGGGCATCCGTCGGGGTTTCACTGCGCCGTTGGTCGAACCATTCGTTCACGATTGCCCAGGATCGGTATCCTCGTCGGCACCTCGATCACCGCCTTGGGATCGGCGCCGTCACGAATCGCCGCGCCGACCTCTTCTGGAGACGCGTCCGGGTTCTGGCAGAGGTCAAGGAGTCTTCTGGTCGCGTCGGTGATCGCGGAGGCAGGATCATCGCTCGTCCCGCCTTGCGATTGAGCAAGGACGGACGTGGACGTCGTACAGGCCAGAAAGATGGCAACGATGTTTTTCACGTGGCGCATGGACTTGATCCGGCAATGAAGCGTCTGGCAAAGTCGCTGGAAAGCGATTCCCTATCGACGTTTTCAGTTTATCAGTGCGTCACTCATCACCGGAGAATCCCCATCACGGATTCGCGACCGGGTTTCCTCTTTTGAAAGCGGGTGAGGCGATTCGAACGCCCGACATTCGCGTTGGCAACGTTCGAACACCAGCTCTCCATCTGGTCGAGTCATCTGGGACTCGACGTCACCGGTCGGGAGCAGCGGGCGTCGATTCGAAGGCACGACGCCCGAACCGAGGTCCGGGCGTCGTGATCGAGGTGTCTGGTGGGCTCAATCTCGTCGGCGGCGGGAGCCGAGGCCGACGAGACAGAGCAGCGCGGCGGCTCCGGGAGCGGGTATCTGGACCGTGATCGAGTACTCGATGCTGGTCGCATCCCAGATGTCGTGGAAGCCGTACTGGATCGGGATGAACCCCGCGTGGTAGATGTCGGTGATGTCGGGGGGGAGGAAGCTGTCGCCGAACCACTGCAGCGGATCCACGTCGGTCTCGTCGGGGAGCTGTGCGGTGACCGTGCCCGAGACGAAGCTCCATGCCGAGCCGATGTCGATGCCGTCTCGGGGGAACACGGCCCCCCCGGCTCCGAAGTAATTCCCGGTGTCGAGAACGATGTGGGTTGCGTTGGCGCCGTCGGGAAGGATGAAGAAGGCCGGGTTGACGTTCGAGAAGATCTGGCTTCCGTTGGAGGTCGACCAGGTGATGTCGATCGTCATGAGATCGCCGATCAGGTCGGTGTTCGCCTGCACGGTGATGGGACTGACGCCTCCCGCCCCCTCGTTCGCGATCGGATCGAAGAGCGCGGTCGGGCCTCCGCCCACCATGGGCGAGAACCCGGGNATGAGGGAAGAGGCTCCGGCGATGACGTTGGCGTTNCCGAAGTCGAGGGAGCCGATGGGATCGTTCGGATCGACCGCGATGGCTGCGATACCCGCGGTGAACGTGTCGGTGAGGTCGGCATGCGATACGCCCGCACAGAGGGCGACCGTCGCCAGAGAGCATTGAAGCTTCATGCTCTTTCTCATTCGGGAATATGGAGTGAAGGGGGAAGGGAACCACTCGGAATATAATGAAGCCATGATCGAGAAGGGAGGACTTCATTCGCCTTGTGGGAGGATGATCCGGTGATGAGCGGCGACAGCGACTTGCCGTCGATGTCGGTCGGTCGGGCGTGGATGCGTAATGACGCCGCGATCACGCAGCTGGCCTTGAAAGAACCACTTGATCCACACCATGAGGGCATCCATGGCGACGGTCTTCAGGAAAATCTCCGGCCCGCGTGATATTTCCGGAACAAAGTGATTCAACACTCGAACGTCTGCTTAGGCTGTGTGGAGAGATCAGAGAAAGATGGTTCATGAACTCCCGATCCACCAGCTTTCCCCGCCCTCGAGACCAACATGATCAACATCACCAGGATCTTCTCGACCCTCATCGCCCTGATCGGTGCGAGCGGGTCGCTGCACGCCGACACCATCACCGTCTGTCCCGACGGGACCTGCGACTTCGCCTCGGTCGACGCGGCCATCACGGCCGCCGCCGACGGCGACCGGATCGAGATCGGCTCCGGGGTCTATGAGATCTCGGAGAACCACGATCTCGAGGAGCGAAGCATCGAGGTCGTCGGGGTCGCCGAAGCGGACGAACCGACCCCTTGCCTCCAGTTGACCCGGAACGTGGGTTGGTACCTCGGAGATCTCCAGTACCGGATCGAGTCGGTCGAATTCGTGGGCGAGGTCGAAGGCATCCCGACTCACCGGCTCCGACTCGGCGAAAGCACGCTCGAGACGGACCTGCGCCTTCAGGGCTGTCGTTTTCAGGGCCTGAGGAACGGGTTCATCCGGGTGTTCACGGTCGACATCGATGATTGCGTCTTCGACAACTGCTTCTACGATGAGTACCAATCCGGTTTCATCTATGTGCGAAACGCCTCGATCGAGGGTTGCCTCTTCGATTCCTGCGTCGTGGGGAGCGGCACCTCCCAAGGTCGCTTTATGATCCAGGCGCTCGATTTCGAAGCGGTCGACACCATCGTTCGGAACTGCGAGTTCCGGTACGCCAACAATGAATGGTTTCGATCGTATGACGCGGGTTCGGTCGTCCTTCGGAACTGCCGGTTCGAGGAGAACTCGAGCAGCTACTACGGACTCGTCACGATCTTCGGGCGGGTCGACGCCCTGATCGAAGATTGCGTCTTCACCGGGAATCACAACGCGCCCGGACACGCCGTGGGATCCATCACGGCGGTCGACACGGATTCACTGCTGATTCGAGATTGCGTGTTCGACGACCCCGCGGCCCGGTGTGACGATCAGACCCCGCCCGACCGCCCCGGCCCCCGTGCCCTCGGTATCTTCGGGGGCTTCGACATCTCCATCCAGGACTCCGATTTCATCGGTGGTCGCGGGGGAATCCGCTGGCTCGTTCAGTTCGGTTTGTACTATTCGATCGTGCCGATCTCGGTGCAGGGCTGCCGATTCATCAATCAGGGTCCTGGCCCGGACTGCACGACGCCTGATCCCTCGACCTGCCCCCTCGGGACGGCCTTCGCGGGGTTGCACGCATTCCCGTATGACACTCC
Source organism: Phycisphaerae bacterium (assembly GCA_002683195.1). The sequence goes on along the minus strand of NYSW01000117.1, from coordinate 1,200 downwards.
ATCCCAATTCCCGGCCCCCGACGCGATGGCGGTGTTCACCGACTGCGTGATCTGCGGGGGCGGCGAGGTGCCGATGAGCGGCGTCTGGATCGACGGTGGTGGCAACTGCATCACCCGGAACTGCACCGACCTCGATGAGGACGGCGTCTCGGATGCGTGCGCTCCCCCCAAGCCGGGCGAACTCGAGATCCACGTGCCGGGTGAGGTCGCGACCCTCGACGAGGCCCTCGGCCTCGCGGTACCCGGTCAGTCGATCATCCTCGCGCCGGGCGACCATGAACTCCACGGCTTTCGAAGCCTCTCCGCGGCCGACCTGGTCGTACGAGCCGAGGTGGCGATCGAGGGCCCGGCCAACACCGCTCGGATCCACCTGATCGAGGGCGACGGCCTGGGCCTTCGCATTCTCTCGAGCCCGGGGGCCGGGGTCCGCTTCGAGAACCTCGACCTCTTCCTCCCGAACACCGGTGGGATTCCATCCGGATGCGAACGCTCGAACTACCCGACCGTCGCCGAAGGCGTGATCATCGCGGAGTCCTCCAACCTGGCCTTCTCGGGATGCCGCTTCTTCGCCAGCAGCGGACGGACCGCGGTCGTCGGCCAGAAAGCGTCGCTCCGCTTCGATGCCTGCGAGTTTCTCGGGGAAACCGACGGCGGTCTCGCCGTGCAGGTCGTGCTCGACGACGGCCACCTCGAGATCGATCGGTCACGGCTGGTGGGCACCCGCCTCCAGATCGCGGACTCGACGGTCTCGCTGACCGACACCCGGTCCACCAACATCGCCGATCCGCGGGGGGCGATGCAGTTCATCGATTCGACCACGATCCTCGAGCAGTGCGACGTGATCGACACCACGGTCGACGGCAGCCAGATCGGAGGCGTGGATCTTCGCGGCGGCCAGATGCTGGTGAGGGACTCGTGGTTCCGCGGATTCCGCACCAGCGCTCCCAGCGGCGCGATCAACGTCTGGGCGGGCGGCGAACTCTCGATCGCCGGCAGTACGTTCTGCGACAACGAACCCGCGGATCTCGACTCGCCCGCCGGCTGGACCGACCTCGGCGGCAACGCCTTCGACGCCGAGGGCTGCGCCCGGATGGCCGGCGACCTCGACGGCGACGGCTGCATCACCGGCGCGGACTTCGGCCTGCTGCTCCAGCAGTGGAGCGTGACCAGCGGAAGTCCCGCCGATCTCAACCGCGACGG
>NYSW01000116.1 GCA_002683195.1 Phycisphaerae bacterium | reverse complement strand
TCGACGCCCGAGATGCGATGGCGACGGAAATCCTGTCGCTCGAGCGGNGTTTNCAGGGCGGACCCCGGGGCACCGACGGTACGTTCGAGAACTACTCCGTTCGGGAGGTGGTGCTCGGGGACGTGCAGAANGAGGCCCGCCGGGCGCGGCTCCAGATCGCGATGCGTCGCTGGGAGCTGGANAACAGGAACTTCGNATCTTCNGAGGAAAAGCNGGCTGNGTTCGCCACCATCGTCGAGGCCTTCGAGGACTATGCGGATGCGATCCGGGCCGACGAGTCCTCGGTCGAAGCCGACACGTTCGCGCTTCAGATGGACGTCCTTCGGGCGCGGATGCTCACGGAATCGGGGCGAAAGGGCGAGGCGGGTGCNGCCTATGCGCGTGCCGTGTCCGCCTACAACNGACTCAGCGAAGCGGGCATGGAGGCGTNGCTGGATCGCACCCAGCTCCAGATGGTGATCGANGCGCTTTCGAAGTCGGGTGAACGGGGGGCGCTGGTCGGTCTGAAGATGCGGGCGCGNCAGCGATTCCCGGATCTGGGTCAGAAGCAGGTCTTCGTGCTGAGCCTCGCGGCGGATCTCCTGCTCGCGGGACGGATCGAGGAAGCCCGCATCGAGGCCGAGANCGGCCTGCGGATCGCGCGGGAAAACGAGGACGAAGCGTCGGTCGAGAAGGCCGACATCATCCTTCGGGACGTCGCGTCCAGTCAGAGGAGCGCGATCACCTCGGAGATCGAGGGCGCGGATCTGCTCGCCCGTGACGACGTCGCGAGGGTGTCGGATGATCTGGCGGAACGGCGACGAATCCTGCGATCCATCGTCGAGTCGCCCGAGTCGGCGCCGATCGATCCCGTCGTTCGCATTCAGGCGCTCAAGCGTCTCATCGCGATCGAGGATCTGGCCGGATTCGAAGCGGAGGACGAGGCTGCGATCGAAGTCGCCATCACGACCTCGAAGGAACTCGCCCGCAAGCTCCTGGACCTCTCGCCCGACGATGCACTGGCCCGCATGGTCGTCGAGAGCGACGGTTTCGATCGAGTGGGGCGAAGCAGGGTCCTGGCGAAGGTCATCATCGAGGAGCAGGAAGGTGACGATTATGCCGGCATCGAGCTCGATGCGGTGGTCGCCGAGATGTTGTCCAAGTACCTCGATCAATCNGAGAACGAAAGCGGAATCTCCACCGCAAGGATGACGCGGTTCCGCGAGCAGAGACTGGCCGTTGAAGAAGAGGAGTCGCGTCTCTTTGAAAGCATCCGCAACGCGTCCGATTCGACGTCGCCACGAGTCGTTCGCTACCTGATCCGCGAATCGGTTGGCGGTCGCCGCCGCGACCTCGATCTGGCCGCGAAGTTGCTCGAGGATCTCGAGTCGCTCGAAGGTGATTCCGCATACCTCGGTCAGATGCAGATCGTGATCGCGAAGGAGCGTGGGGACGATGAAGGCGCCCTGTCGCTCGCGGAGTCGGTGTGCGGCGAGCGTGGTCTCGGCACGCCGGAGAATCGGTACNTCTACGCGGCGCTTCTNCTGCAGAAGGGCGAGCGGGACNCGGCGGCTCAGGAATTGAAGCTTGCGAACGCACAGGACCCGACGGATGTNCGGGTCGCCAGAGCGCTGGCAAGGGTGCTCGCGGAAAGCGGCGACACCGATCAGGCGCTCGATGTGTATCGCCGCACGGCGTTGGCGGGCGGGCGAAGNGACCCGAGTTTTCGGGATGCGTGGTTCAAGGCGGAGCAGGCCTTTCCCGGTGGTGATCCGAGCCGGATCCTCAAGGAACGTCGTCGGATCTTCCAGCTCGCGCCCGCGAACTACTCCAACGCGATCTCGCTGGTCCAGTTGCTCAAGGAACTGCCGGTGGGGCGGGCGGACATCCTCGTGGANGGGGTGAATCCCACCACCCGGGAACNGGAGATGCGTCCCGAATACGGAGAACGGGAATGGTCGCGGCTCAGTCCCGCGAAACGTCAGGACGCGATCCGGAAACTGAAGCTCGGGCGGATCGACGAGGCCGGCAAGGTGCTCGATCGNCTCCTGAGGTACGACGACACNGACCCCACGATCGTGATCGCGATCAGCCGATATCTGCGAGCGAGTGGCAGTCCGGAGGAGGCCTACCAGACNCTCGACGACGCGATTTCGCGAATCAGGTCCTCCNGCGAGGACTTCTCGGGTCGAAGCGTGAACCGGGAGTCGCTGTTGCTGGTGGAACAGGGGCGGTTGATCTGGGATTCGGATCGAAATCGCGCGTTGGAGAAGTTCTACGAAGCGGAAGCGGCGCAGGAGAATGACTCCAATCAGGCGACGGCGCTGATCATCGGGGTGCTTCGGGACCGGAATGCGACGCAGGACGTGATCGAGTTCTCGGAGCGACTCTTCTCGAACGTGAAGGCCCAGGATTTCGATCCGGTGGTGATTCGATTCGTCGCACGCGACCTCATCAACGACTATCTCGCGGGCTTCGAGGTCGAAAAGGCCCGTGCGTTGGTCGACGAGTTCGTCGATCGTGATGATCCGAACTACTCCGAGCTGATCCTGCTCGGACAACTCGCGGTGACCGAAGCGGCCAAGACCCGCCGAGCGGCGGGCGGATTCGCGAAGATCGCCCCCTATCTCGACGAGGCGGAGGAACTCGCGGCCGCCGCGTCCACGCTGACCAAGAGCAACGGCGCAGCCCAGCAGTTGTGGGGTGATGCACTCGCGCTTCGCGCGGAGGTCGACCCCGATCCGGAAACCTCGAAGGTCGCCTTCGACGAGGCAGTGATGCATTTCGGTGCCGCGATCAGTCTTGACAACACGAACTGGGAGAAGCGGCGAGCGTTGGTGCTTCTGCTCGCACGAAACTTCCGATATGAACTCGCGGCGGCGGAGCTTGAGAGCTTCATCGCGGTTCGCAACGACGTGCCGGAGGCTTCGGTCTTTCTTTCGGACCTGCTCGATCGGCAGCTGGGGCTCGACGCCAAGGCGCTTTCGGTCCTGCAGGCGGCCCTCGAGCGTCAACCCACCAACATCCGTCTGATGTCCCGGATCGCCTCGCTTCGAGCGGATCGGAAGGAATACGACAAGGCCGCGGCGATCTTCGCCGAGGCGTTCGAACTGACGTCGAACGTGTCGCTCCTGAAGCAGGAGGTCCTGATGCGGATGCGTCGGGTTCCCGCGGACGCGGCGACGGTGGTTCGACTTCCGGATCGTTCGTCCGAGCACAAGCGGGTCTTCATGAACGACCCCGGCCTCGCTGCCGCGTACGCCGCCGCGGTCGAGCGTCAGGCGTCACGCAAGGGACTCGGACTCAAGCAGGTCGAGTCGATCCGGCAACAGTACGTGGCGATCGCCGACCAGAAGATCGCGGATGCCGGTGACGACGCGGAGGATCTCGCCCAGGCGAAGGCGTTGAAGGCTTATTACCTCCAGCAGATCGCGTTCTGGTACCAGTGGCTGTTCGGCACCCAGGTGACGGGCGCCGTCGACTCCGACAACGCGGAATTCAGGTACGAACTTGCTCAGGCCGAGGCGATGGATGCCTGGGTCCGCGGGGTTTCGGATGGTGAACCCACGCTCGCCGAACTGCTCCGCGTGGCAGCCGCATGGCGGATCGCCGGTGATGAGGAACGATGCATCGCGGTGCTCGAGGAGGCCATGGCCGTCCCCGATGCGACCGAGCAGGGGAAGTACGCGGCGCTCGTGCAACTGGGATACGTGATCCTCCGTTCAGAGGATCCGGATTGCGAACGGGCGATCGGGATCTTCGAACAGGCATCCGCACTCCGTCCGGCTGAAGCGACGGTGAAGAACAACCTGGCGTACGCGATCGCGACCTGCGACGGTGATCTCGAAGCGGCGTTGCCTTTGAGTCTCGACGTCGTCGCGACCGAACCGAACAACGCCGCGTATCGCGACACGCTCGGCGAGATCTACTGGCGGATGTACGAAAAGGTCGAAGCGGGATCGCTGGAAGGCTGGACCACCAAGGACCTGCTCGCGAAGGCGGGGCAGGAGTTCCGGAACGCGATCGAGATCAACCCGATCAAGGTGCAGAGTTGGATCCACCTCGCCAAGGTCCATCTCGCTCGCGACGAATGCGGAGACGCAAGAACTGCGCTCAAGAAGGCCGGAGACAGTGATCCGACCCTCGGCGAGCAGGGACAGATCGATCGACTGATGGAAGCCCTCGCGGATTGCGGCAAGGGATGATCTCGAACTGGTGGGGTTGGCTGGCGAGAAGCTTGGAACCAGACGATTCTACAGAGGCGTATGACAAGAAGAATGGGCTTGCGAGCCCGGAAATTGGAACACCATGAGCGTCCAGACCTCCAGACAGTCTTCCGTATCCTCGGGTCGGAACCATTCAGCCGCCAAGAGCGGCGCGAATGCGATCGATCCGATCCGCGTGCTTCGGCAGAATCTGACCCTGTTCATCGTGACGGGTGTGCTCGGACTGCTTGCGGGCGCGGGAGCCTTCTTCGCCACCAGCGCATTGATGCCCGAGTTCGAGGGCGTTTCGACCTATCGGCTGCTGGCCGAGATCGGCGGGGCGGATGATGCACTCGGTTCGGACAACCGGAACGAAGACACCGTGGCACGTCTTGCCTCCACCGAAGCGGCCATCGCCATTTCGGAACCGTTGCTGAGACGGGTCATCGATTCGGACAACGTCCAGACCATCGATTGGATCCAGCAGTGGAGGACCGACAACGATCAGCTGAATCCCCAGGAGGCGCTGATCGAGTTGATGGACGAGATCTCCGCCAGTCACGTCAAGCGGACCGAGTTCTTCCAGATCAAGTGGCGTGCACAGAATCCCGACGACGTCCTCGTCCTCCTCTCCGAAGTGCAGGGTCAGTACGACGCGGAACGGCAGCGGAGTCGAGACCGAAGGCTGGACGAGGCGATCCGTCCCTACCAGAACAAGCTGGAAGAGATCGACGACCTCATCCTGACCCTCGAAGGCAAGATCAAGGATGAGATCGGGCAGAACAGCATCCTCGGCCTCAATGACGATTCAGGTTCGATGCAGGAGGACCTCACCGCCCGTGAGCTCGAGCGAAACGACCTTCTGTCCGCCCTCGAGATGGGGATGGGCACGCAGGGGCAGTTGAACGCGAAGCTGAACGGCATCGCCGACCCCGAACAGGAAGACATCCGAAACGCCGAGGCCGACCCCGTGGTCCGGCAGGCGCTCTCGGAGATCCAGCTGCTTCGCGGCATCCTCGCGGAACACCGTCAGAGCTTCGGTCCCGAGCACAGTCAGGTGAAGAAGACCGAACGACAGCTCGATGCCCGGATTCGCGAGAAGGATCGGAAGATCACGGAGATCATCAACCGGAATCTCGCGGCGGAGCTCACCCTCACCAACAATCAGATCGAGTCTTTGACCCGCACCGAACGGATGCTGGCGGAGGAGATCGACGTGATCAGCCAGGCGCTGATCGAGTCCACCGCGAATCTGGCGTCCCTGCGAAAACTCGAATCCCGACTCGACCGGCAGGAAGAGCGTCGAGCCGAGATCATCCGGCAGATGGACGACATCCGCGCAGTGTTTCTTCGTGACGACTCCGACGCGGTCCAGCTGGTGACCGCCGTCCAGCGTCCGACGGAAGCGGTCTGGCCGATGTGGTACACGATGATCCCGGGGGTGACGATTCTCTCGCTGTTCCTCGTCGCGAGCCTCGTGTTCCTTCGGGAGATGATCGATCAGCGGGTGCGGTCCACCAACGATCTCGCCGCGATTCCAGGCAGTCGGATCCTGGGTGTGATCCCGGATCTGAAGGATGATCCCACCGACGCATCGCGGGCCGAAACCGCGGTTCGGGATCACAGCAACTCCGTGGTCGCCGAAAGCTACCGTCAATTCGCGACCGCATTCCGAAAGGCGAGGGTGCAGAACGACGCTCGGACCGTGCTCTTCGCCGCAGGCATGCCCGACGCGGGGTCCACCTCGGTGGTGCTCAATCTCGCGTCGACCGCCG
>NYSW01000076.1 GCA_002683195.1 Phycisphaerae bacterium | reverse complement strand
CCGGGGTTGTCCGGGTCTTCGACCGCCCGCTTCTTGATGCCGTGCATCCCGAGGATGCCCGACTGCGGGGGATTGAGGATCGGCGTCGACATCATCGAGCCGTAGACGCCGCCGTTCGAGACGGTGAAGGTGCCACCGGTCATCTCGTCGACCGAGAGTTTGCCGGCTCGAGCCCGGACGGCGAATTCCTTGATGCGGGCCTCGACTTCGGCGAATGACATTCCCTCGGCGTTGCGCAACACCGGCACGACGAGGCCCTTGTCGGTACCCACCGCCACGCCCACGTCCATGTAGTCGTGGTGTTCGATCTCGTCCTCGATGATCGAGGCGTTCACGATCGGCTGGTTCTGCAGCGCCTGGACCGCGGCCTTGACGAAGAAACTCATGAAGCCGAGTCCGACCCCGTGCTTCTCGGCGAAGGCTTCCTTGTACTGCTTGCGGATCGCCATCGAACGGGTCATGTCGACCTCGTTGAAGGTCGTCAGCGTGGCGGCGGTCCGCTGGCTCTCGACCAGTCTCTCCGCGATCCGTCGACGAAGCTTGGTCATCTTGACCCGCCGGACCCCCCGGCTTCCGGGGACGGCGTTCGAGGTGGGGATCGGGATCGCGGCAGGGGCAGGGGCGGCCGGTGATGCTGCGGGAGCCGCGACCGCCGCCGGGGCGGGGGTCGAGGGCGCCTTCGTCTTCGCAGAGGCGGCTTCCAACACGTCGGTCTTGGTGATCTTGCCGGCGGGACCGGATCCCGTCAGGGTGCCCAGATCGATCCCCTCATCGGCGGCGATCTTCTTGGCGACCGGTGTCGCCTTGGCGTCTGGATTTCCGGTGCCGGTCGCGGCGGGTGCGGCGTTCGCCGAGGTGCCTTCGGCCGGCGCGGCTGGATCCGCAGCGGCACTGGATGCCGGCTTCTCGGCTTCGGTATCGATCTGGCCGACCACTTCGCCCACGGCAAGTTCCGCGCCGGTCTCACCGGTGGCGGTCAGAACGCCGGATGCTGGACTGGTGATCTCAAGAGTGGCCTTGTCGGACTCGATCTCGAGAATGATTTCGTCCTTGTCGACCCAGTCCCCGGTTTGTTTCATCCAGGCGCCGACGGTGACTTCGGAGATTGATTCGCCCGGGCTCGGGATGGTGATTTCCACGCTCATGGNTTTGGCGTTGCCCTTTGCTGGGAACCGACCCTTCGACGGAGATCGGTATCGGACTGGACCGCGTGGTCACGCGACGTGGCGGGACCGGACGGTGGTGTGGATCGGATCAGTTTGAACGCGAGGCCTTGCGATTGGCACTCTTTCCGGACGACTGCTTCTTCGAGGACGCGGTCTCTCCGTTCGGCTTCCGGCTGAGACCGCCGTCGATCGCGGCGAGCACGATCTCCTGCTGTTCCTGNTCGTGCATGGCCGTCGAACCGCCGGATGGGCTCGGACTCGCGACACGGGTGATGTCCTCGACTTCGATCTCGAGCATTTCCCGCATGCATCGTTCCACGAAGTAGAACGCACCGTGATTGCGAGGTTCTTCCTGGACCCAGGTGATGGTCTCGCGGTTCGGATACCGGTCGAGGATGCGCTTGACGTCTCCGGCGGGGAACGGCGAAAGCTGCTCGATGCGGACCATCGCGACATCCTTCCGCTCGATCGCATCACGGCGGGTCGCGAGGTCGTAGTAGATCTTGCCGGAGCAGAGGATCACNTGGCGGACGTCTTCACGGGTGCCTTCGCCTTCTTCGAATCGCGTGTCGTCGATCGCGTTGAGATATCCACCGCTGAGGAAGCGGGAGATCGGACTCCGGGAGGCCGGCAGTCTCAGCATGCTCTTGGGCGACATCATGATCAGCGGCTTGCGGAAGGTCTGGTTCATCTGTCGCCGGATGAGGTGGAAGATCTGCGATGCCCTGGTGGGAGAGCAGATCACCATGTTCTCGTCGGCCGAGAGCTGTAGGAAGCGTTCGAGTCGGGCGGAGGAGTGCTCCGGTCCGAGCCCTTCGTTGCCGTGGGGAAGGAAGAGGGCGATGCCCGAGGATCGCTGCCACTTCTTCTCGGCGGAGGCGATGAACTGGTCGACGATCACCTGTGCCCCGTTGACGAAGTCGCCGAACTGGGCCTCCCAGATGATCAGCATNCGCGGATCGGTGAGCGAATATCCGTATTCGAATCCGAGGCAGGCCTGTTCGGTGAGCGGGCTGTTATGCACGCAGAACTGCGCCTGATCCTCTCGGAGTTCGTTGATCGGCATCCGCCGCTCGGCCGTCTTCTGGTCGTGGATGACGATGTGTCGATGGCTGAACGTCCCTCGCTCGACGTCCTGTCCGGTGAGCCGGATCGGATGGCCTTCGAGCAGCAGGCTGCCAAAGGCGAGCGCCTCCCCGGTGGCCCATTCGATCTCACCCGCGTCGAAGAGTTTTCTTCGATTGGCGAAGCCTCGACTGAGTGTGCGGTGGTGTGAGAAGTCTTCGGGAAGACGTTCTATGCCATCGAAGATCTCATTCAGCACCTTTCGTTCGATGCCGGTCTCGATGGAGGAGATGTCGTACTCGTCGGTCAGTCCCTCCCAGAGCGATCCGAAGGGATCGATTCGTGGATCCTCGGGATTGTCCGTGGCCTTCTGTTGGGCTTCGTCCATGACCTTCATGTACTCGGCCTGCATTTCGGCGAATCGAGTCTCCTCGACGACGCCGTCCGCGACGAGCCGATCGCGATAGATCTTCGCGACGGTCGGATGCTTCTGGATCCGTTCGTACATGAGGGGTTGGGTGAACTTCGGTTCGTCCGCTTCGTTGTGCCCGCGTCTTCGGTAACACCACATGTCGATCACGACGTCGTTGTGGAACGCCTGGCGATATTCGACCGCGAGTCGCGCGACCCAGGCGACGGCTTCGGGGTCGTCCCCGTTCACGTGGAAGATCGGCGCGTCGATCATCTTCGCGACGTCCGTTCCGTAGTGGCCGCTGAAGGAGTCGGTCTGCTCGGTGGTGAAGCCGATCTGGTTGTTGACGATCACATGAAGCGTGCCGCCGACGCTGTAGCCGTCGAGCTTCATCATGTTGAAGCATTCCGCGACGATGCCCTGGCCGGCGAACGCGGCGTCGCCATGCATCAGAAGCGGGACGACCTGTTCCCGGTTGTGGTCGTCGCGGAGACGCTGCTTGGCCCGGCATCGGCCGAGGACGATCGGATCGACGAACTCGAGGTGGCTCGGGTTCGCCGCGAGCGCGACGCGGACCTTCTGGCCGCTGCGGGTGGTTCGATCGCCGGAATAGGCGCCGTGGTACTTCACGTCGCCGGTACCGGCGATGAAATCCTCTTCCCAACTCTCGGCGAATTCGGTGAAGAGCTGGCCGTAGGTCTTCCCGAGGATGTTGCAGAGGACGTTGAGTCGGCCGCGATGTGACATGCCCATCACGAACTCGTTGATGCCGTTGGCCGGCGCGAGATCGATGATGGTGTCCAGAAGCGGAATGAGCGACTCGCCGCCTTCGATGCCGAATCGCTTCTTGCCGACGTATCGGGTCTGAAGGAAGGTTTCAAAGGCGTCGGCCGACGCCAGCATCTCGAGGAGGTGGGTTCGGTCCTCGTCGCTGCGGGGCGGTCGGTTCGAGACCCCTTCCATGCGCTTCTGAAGCCAGCGTCGCTTTTCGCGATCCTGGATGTGCATGTACTCGGCGCCGATGTTCCGGCAGTAGGTCGCTTCCAGCAACGCGATGATGTCGCGAAGCGAGGCTGGATTCTCCAGCGGAAGCACACCCGGATCGAAGACGCCGTCGAGGTGTTCGTCGCTGAGCCCGAAACTTTCGAGGGTCAGGTTTTCGGGGAAGGCCCGGGTGTTTCCCAGTGGATCGAGGGTCGCGGCGAAATGCCCGATGTCTCGATAGTGGTAGATCAGGGAGTCGACCTTGCCCTGCATCGAATGAGCGACATCCGAGGCATCGGCGGTGGGTCGAGCCGCACCGAGGTCGAAGCCTTCGAAGAAGCGTCTCCAGTCGGAATCGACGGACTCTGGATCCGCTTTCCAGCGGAGATACAGGTCGTCCACGAACTCGGCGTTCCAGCCGTTCAGAGACATGCGTGTGGTCCTTCAGGCCGATGGGCCCGGCAGGTGGCGGCGACACGATGAGGATGCCTTCAAAGACATCCCGCGGATGAGCGTGGCAGTGTATCGCGCGACCCGTTCCAGACGGCCGTCGAAGGGACTCGAAACCGTCAAGGAACGTGGTTTTTAGGTTCGGGTCCGATGATGCCCGGGTCTACATGAGGGAGGTGGGATCCACATCGATCGCCACNGCTTCCCCGAGGGCGAGCGGGCCTTCGAAGACGCGATGTTCGCGGACCTCGGCCAGGAACCTCGCCACTTCGGCCGGCGTGGTTGCCAGGAGTTCGATCTGCACCCGGTATCGGCCGGCGATGCGTGCAATCGAGCAGGGAATGGGCCCTCGGAGTTCCAGCCCGTCGCCCGCCAGTGGATCGAGGCGTTCGCGGAGATTCCTGGCCAGGCTCATGGCGGTGGTCTCGCCACCATCTCGGACCACGATCCGGGTCATTCGGCGGATCGGGGGGAGGCCGAATCGGATCCGATCCTCCATCTCTCGGCTGGCGAAGGCCTCGAAGTCATGCTCGGCGGCTCGTCTGATCGCCGGGGCGTCCGGTTGAAGTGTCTGAACGATGGCCCGNCCGGCCGCCGCGCCACGACCGCATCGCCCGACCACTTGGGACACCAGTTGGAAGGTTCGTTCTCCGGCTCGAAAGTCCGGGAGGTTGATGGAGGTGTCGGCATTGATCACGCCGACGAGCCGGACGCCCGGAAAGTCGAGGCCTTTCGCGATCATCTGGGTTCCGGCCAGCAGGCGGATGCGGCCATCGCGGAATCTTTCAAGCATCTCGTGGAAGTCGTCCGCGGTATGGAGCGAATCGGAATCGACCCGCACCATGGCGCCTTCCGCGGCCAGACGAGGATGCAGCCGGGCAAGTTCTTCCTCGACCCGCTGGGTTCCGAGGCCGAAGACCGAGGTCCGTTTGGCACAGAGTGGGCACTGGGGGGGGAGTCGGAGCTGGGCGTCGCAGTGATGGCAGCGCACCCATCGCTGACGCAGGTCCCCGCTGGATTGGTGGCAGACCATGCCGGCATCGCACTGTTCGCAGGTCATGACCCAGCCGCATCGCTGGTCGGGACACGAAATGTAGTTGGCGTACCCCCGGCGATTCAGCAGAAGGAGAACCTGCCCGCCCTCGCTGAGCGTTCGGGCGATCGCGTGCCCGAGTCGAGGTCCGATCAGCCGGACTCCGGGTTGAATCGCCTGCCGGCGCTCTTCGGCGAAGTCCACGATCTCGACCGTCGGAAGCTGCAGCCCCGGTGCTCGGTCGGGGAGTCGATGGAGCGCATGCCGCCCGGCGGCCGTGGCGTTGTGCCAGCTTTCGAGGGAGGGCGTCGCCGAACCAAGGACGACCGGGCATCCGGCCAACTGAGCCCTTCGCAGGGCGGAATCGCGGCCGTGGTATCGGGGAGCCTGGTCCTGCTTGTAGGAAGGATCGTGCTCTTCGTCGACCACTACCAGGCCGAGATGGCCATCTGGAATCGGGGCGAACAGGGCCGAGCGGGCTCCTAAAACCACTCTGGCTTCACCAGAAGCGGCTTTTCTCCACTCCTGGTGTCGCTGAGCCGCGGTGAGGCCTGAATGAAGGACTGCCGCGGGGGTTCCTTGAAAACGGGCGAGGAAACGGGCGGTGGTCTGGGGCGTCAGTGCGATTTCAGGGACCAACACGAGGGCGGCCTTCCCGGCCTCGAGGACTTGGGCGACCAACCGAAGGTACACCTCCGTTTTTCCGCTTCCGGTGACCCCGAAGAGCAGGTGACTGGAGAATCCGTCGCCAATCGTGGCTCCGATCGCCTTGACGGCGGCCGTCTGGTGTGGATTGAGATCCACGACCCGGTCGGCGTGTCCGGACGCAGCCTTCGCCCGGGCTTCGACCGTGGTCACGTGGTCCAGCTCGACGAGTCCGATCTCGGCGAGGCGTTTGAGGACCGCGGTTCCCCCAACTCCTGTCCTTTCAGAGAGTTCCATCGATGAGACAGGCAACGATTCGGCGGGGTACTCGAGAATGGCTTCGTAGATGGCTTTCTGGCGGGCCCCGAGCCGCGGCATCGGGTCGGGGGCGGGTGTGATGGGTCGAATCAGCAGCCTTTTCGTAGCCCCCACCCCTTTCCGAACGGCGGCTGGAACAAGGGATGCGAGGGTCATCCCGATGGGGCAGGCGTAATACGCCGAAATCCAACGGGCCAGCTCGAGGAACTCGCCGGGAAGGGCCGGAAGATCATCCGCTCGGCCAAGGATCGACTTCACCCGCTTCGGATCCACCCCTTCTACCGCAGGGCCATCCGGGCCAAGAAGATCGACCACGGTTCCGGCCACCCTCGAATCACCCCGGCCAAGGGGTACGAGAACCCGATGGCCGGCTTGGATCTCGAGGCCGGCGGGAACGCCATAGAGGAGTCCCGAGGGGTAGCGATCGACCGAACGCTCCACCGCGACTCGAACGAATTGCCGGGAATCGGCCGAAGCCGAGGTCTGGCTGTCTTCGGAGTCGGTGGGGAAGAGTTCGGACATCTTCCGAGTGTACGAGTCGAGTCGGCGGACTCCGGAAGTGGGGCGGAATCGTCGATGTTTCCACAGTCGGGGGGGGCAAGCGATACCGAATACCCGTCTGCGGCTATCCTTCGCGTCCATGGTCGAACACGGTGGATATGACGTACTCGCGATGGACGAAAACCGCTCTCGCGACGTTCGCCTCGCGCTGGAAAATGGTGCGATCTTCACGGGTCGTGGCTTTGGCGCTGAGACTTCAGCTGGCGGCGAAGTGGTCTTCAATACCGCCATGGGCGGCTATCAGGAGGCCCTCACCGATCCGTCCTACACGGGGCAGATCCTGGTCATGACGGCGACCGAGATCGGCAACTACGGGGTCGCTCATGAAGATGTCGAGAGCAGTGGCGTGGCGGTCGCTGGATTCGTCGTTCGGGATCAGTCTCGGACCCGCTCGAACCATCGGGCGTCGAGTCACCTCCATCACTGGCTGGCCGAGGCTGGGATTCCGGGCATCGAAGACCTTGATACGCGGGCCCTGGTCCGGATTCTGAGGTCGGAAGGCGCGATGCGAGGGGTGATCGAATCCGACATGTCGATCTCGGATACCGAACTCGTCAATCGGGCTCGGGGGCTTGAGGCGATGAACGGACGGAATCTGGCCGCGGAGGTCGGGGCCGCGATTCCCGGTACGTTCACCCAGGATCTTGGGGATTGGCCGGGTCTGGTCGGGATCCGATCGGAAGAAAACCAGCCTCTGGTGGTGCTGGCGCTGGATTGCGGCGCGAAGCGGAACATTTATCGGCATCTGGTGGAGCGTGGCTGCGAGGTCCGATTCATCCCTCACGACACCCCCGCGGCCGATTTGAAGCAAGCCTTCGAGGGTGGGGAGGTCCATGGTCTCTTCGTTTCCAATGGCCCTGGTGATCCGGCGGCCGTCCAGGCGACGGTCGAGACGCTCCGGGACGTCGCGGGTGAGATTCCGACCTTTGGGATCTGCCTGGGGCATCAATTGCTGGCCCTCGCCCTCGGTGCGGAAACCTGGAAACTGAAGTTCGGGCACCGAGGCGCCAACCAGCCTGTTCGCAATGAACTCACGGGGCGGGTNGAGATCACGAGCCAGAACCATGGTTTCTGCGTCGATGAGGCCTCGCTGGCGACTGCCGGCGGCCAAGTGACCCATCGGCACCTGAATGACGGCACCGTTGCTGGATTTCGACACGAATCCCGGCCGATCTTCAGCGTTCAGTTCCATCCGGAGGCCAGTCCGGGACCCCATGACTCCAGCTATCTCTTCGATGCGTTCATTCGGATGATGCAGCATCGGAAGCCGGTCACGGCCAAGGATTTCCAGCCACCCACGGCCTCCGTCAGCCACTGAATCCCCGGTGTGGTGACTCCAAGAGGCGATCGAGGCGAGAGGGTCCGGCGGGGAATCTGGTGTCGGTGGTCTCCATCGAAGCGAAAACCACGAGGCCGGGTTGGATCCGTGGTCATTGAACTTGCGTAGGGGAGACCACGCTAAAAAGGAATGCAGACCCGCGGATCGGGCTCCATTCACCTTGTGCATGCGTTGACGGCAGGTTGCGACGGTCGTGGGTGCGAAGTAGGCTTCGGAACTGCTCGTCGACTGGAACCCTGTTCACCAGCGGCAAACATGACTTCAGCCAGCGGCGCCGCGAATATGGTCGGCATCGCCGTCGGGTACGGCACCGTTTCTGAAGTCCGAGATGCGTCTATCAGACGCACACGACAGCAAGTCCGAGGGAGCCCGTGAAAGCGGACTTTCCACTCAGAGGAGTGACTACGACATGGATTCCTTCCAGACACCTCGCGGAAGCCACGGCAACTGCGATCACACGAGCCCCAAGACCTTCAGGGTCGCCAATCCCATCGCGGGACTCCGGCGATTCGGTCTGGCATTCGCGATCGCCGGTTGCGCCGTACTCGGCACGCCGATGACCGGTGTCTTCAGTGGCGTCGCCTCGGCTTCGGCCGAGGAACAGGACGCTGCGGTCGATGCCCGGGCCTCCGCTCGGGCCGCGATGGCCTCCAGCAACTGGCGACAAGCGATTGATGCCTGGACTTCGGTCCTCGCACTCTCGCCGAACGATGCCGAGGCGAAGGCCGGACTCAAGCAGGCCCAGGCCATGCTCGATCAGGCGTCGACCATCGACAACGTCCAGGACGACTTCACGCTTCGCCGCCAACGCCTCGTCGTTCAGTACAACGACGATCTGGCCCGAGCCAACGCGTCGTATGAAGACGGTTCCTACCGCAAGGCNCGCGAAGCCGCGGTGACCGCCCGCCTTCGAATCGACCGTGATCGTGGCGTGCTTCCCAACGACCGTTACACCCAGATGATGGGTCAGATCGACACCCTGCTCGACCGNATCGCGGAAGCNGAGCAGCTTGAAGANCTCGCNAAGCAGGAAGCCAGNCGGGAAGAAGCNCGGACNGNCGCCGATTCNGANCGNCGCAAGGAGCGAGCNGANCGTCAGCGNACCATCGACGANAGCCTCCANCGNGTNCGTCAGCTNCAGCTNGANCTCAAGTACGACGAGGCNATCCAGGTNCTCGAGACCGTGCTCTTCATNGATCCNAACAANCCNGCNGCCCTNGCTCTTCGCGANGTCATCGCGACCAGCAACATCTACCGCAAGTATTCNCAGACCCTGCGNCGCCGNGANTANGCCTTCAGNCACTTCTCNCAGGAGAANCTNGAGGCGACGATCCCTCCNGCGACCAACATCAGNGGNCCCGGACCNCGNTCGACCAGNGGTCTGATGTCNTANCCCGANGANTGGCCNCAGCTNTCGATTCGNCGNGATGCCGCNGCNGGNTNCCGCGAAACCGAAGANAANCGACTGGCCATGGCNCAGTTGAACAAGANCATCTCGGTCAACTTCAANAACAACTCGCTCGAACAGGTCATCCAGTACATGGANCAGGTGACCGGNATCGAGATCTANCCNGANTGGAAGGCNCTCGACNTCATCGGGATCCGTCCNGACACCGAGGTCGAACTCGAACTCGGTCAGGTNGAGGCNTCCTCCGCNCTNAAGCGGATNCTCGAGCAGGTCGGNGANGATCTNGATCGGCCCGANTANGCGGTCGANGANGGCGTCGTNGTCNTNTCGAGCGACGNNGCCCTTCGCAAGAAGACNNTCACCATCGTNTANGACATTCGTGACCTCCTCTTCGAGGTNCCCTACTTCGACAACGCNCCNGAATTCGACCTCAACAGCTCCCTCTCGCAGGGTGGCGGTGGTGGCGGCGGCGGCGGCGGTGGTGGTGAGTACAATTGCGAAACCAACCAAGTACAAAACCACCCCAACGACCAACCCTCCTGCGCACCAAGACCA
>NYSW01000003.1 GCA_002683195.1 Phycisphaerae bacterium | reverse complement strand
GGTCTGACGGGTCATTCGTTGTTGAGTCATGGCATCCACTTCCAGATCGACCGGCCCGCGAACCCGGCCCGTTCCCGCAGGCCGCGAAGGGCGATGCGGCGATGCGCAACACGTTCGGACATTGACGGGTCGATGTCAATGGGTTTCCTTCGACCGGATCGCTCGTTCGGGCCTTTTTCGGCCGTGCATTGCCGGATTCTAGTCCATGCGTGGCCGGATCGGGGGTGCACGAACGGCCCTGACTTTCCGGCCGGAGCCGGGTGAATGCTCGCTGGAATGAAGCCCCGCCATCCGGCCCACCGAAGCCACCGGGCCGTGAGGGCCGTCGTGATCTCGTTCGATCGTCGGGAAACGGAGGCCAGCGGCGGGTCCCGACCCGATCCGGCGTTCGGGCCGGTCAGCCGACGTGNCGCTCGAATACGCTGTCGTCCGGTTTCTCCTGAACCCCTTCGAGTCCGTCCATGACCGCCACGCCAACCCTGCTCGTCTATTGCCTGGTCATCCTGGTCGTCTCGGTGGCGGGTGGACTGGTCCCATCGGTGCTTCGGCTCACCCATCGCCGCATGCAACTCGCGTTGTCGCTGGTGTCGGGCGTGATGCTCGGGGTGGGTCTCCTTCACATGCTGGGGCACGCGGCGGAGATGGCCCTGCACGCACCGCCGGGATCCGATCCGCCGTCGATCCACACCGTGATGCTGGCCGCGGTCGTCGGGTTCCTCGCGATGTTCCTGCTGGAGCGGTTCTTCTGCTTCCATCATCACGAGACGCCGGATGAACATGGCCACACCTGCGGCCACGATCACGGACCCGGCGATGACGCCGACTGCGGGGAGGGAGCGCCCGAATCATCGCACCGACTGCACTGGATCGGCGCGTTGATCGGATTGACCGTGCACACGTTGCTCGCCGGCCTCGCCCTCGGGGCCGCGGTCGGTGCCGGCCTGGATCTCGCGAGCGGCGAAGGGGTTTCCGACGCGGCGACGATGATGGGCATTCCCGGATTCGCGGTCTTTCTCGGGATCGTCCTGCACAAGCCCTTTGATTCCTTCACNATNGTCGCCCTGATGCGGCACTCCGGNCGGAAGGGATGGTCGGTGCACGTGGTGAACCTCGCGTTCGCGCTGGTGATCCCGGTCGGGGTCGGGCTGTACTTCGCGGGAACGAATCTCGCCGCGGACTCGATCACCTTCACGACCCTCGCCCTGGCATTCAGCGCCGGCACCTTCTTGTGCGTCGCGGCGAGTGACGTGCTGCCGGAATTGCAGTTCCACAAGCACGACCGGGTCTCGATGACCGCGATGCTGATCCTCGGTCTCGCGATCGCGTGGGGAAGTGGCGTCTTCGAGGCCGCGGGGCATGATCACGGTGCCCATGGCCACGGTGCCCACGGGCACGGCGATCACGGCCACGGCGATCACGGGCACGGCGATCACGGGCACGATCACGAGGGGCATGACCACTCGGTACCCGGTCCCGCGTTCGGTCCCGAGCCCGAATCGGCGGACTGACGCTCCACCCGAACCCGCGTTCGGTNCCGAGCCCGAGCCCGAGTCGACCGGAACCGGAATCCGGTGGAACCNCGNACCGNNANCCGGTNGANCCTCGGANCGCCACCNGNTCATCNGNTCANCNNGTCATCNGGNCATCCGGTCAGGGGCACGATCCGAAGGCCGCCAGGAGCAGNCCGAGGTCTCCGGCCCCATCGCCGTTGCAGTTTCAAAGCCCGGTGTTGGAGATCACCAGTTCGCGGAGCAGCAGTTACATCCCGTCATCGCCCGCACCGGTGGGGCCTGAAGTGTCCCGCTATCGGACGAAAAATCGACGTTCCATCCGCCTGATTCGCCGGGGAACGAGGGTGTTTNGCAAAGGTCGGGTGAATGGTGGGGGAGAGGCTGGCGAAAGTCGACAACCTTGGTAGATTGACGANTGATCTCGTCGGAGGTTTGTGCGACCGAGGAGGAGAGTCGCCCAGAACTCGCAGAGATTCATGCGATCCGCCGGCAGAGATGACCGGCGGATCGTGCTTTTTGCCCGCTGCCTCCATCTGGTCTTCGGACCGGTGGGCGTGAGCCCGGTCCCGGGTCGGCCTCCCCGGATCGAAATCGGTCGGNAGCCCCCTGGTCTTCCCGGAATCCCGTCTCGAAGTATCGCTGGGGCTTCGGTTTCCGACCCGCACCCCGCCCTCCAGGGTCGCTCCCGGGATACCCTCCGCCCATGAAGCACGAAAAGCTCCTCGCCGAACTCAACCGTCTCCGTCAAGACCTCGACAAGGATCCCTCGGATCTCGAGTGGTTCACCCTTCACCATGTCTTCTGCTTCGTGAGCTACAAGCACGGGGAGTTCCAGGAGTACCTGGACGAGGTGATCAAGCCGGGCGACGAACTCCCCGAGGATTGAGCCATGTGGGCCGAGAGGCGGGGATCTTGCCGGGATTCCGATCGATCCAGGAAGCCCCTCCATGTCCGACCCGACGTCCAAGCCCAAGTCCTTCAAGGACACCCTGAACCTTCCCGCCACCTCGTTCCCGATGCGGGCGAACCTCGCTCAGAACGAGGCCGCTTCCATCAAGCGATGGAATGACGAGGGGCTGTACGCCGCGATCGAGGAAGCCAGGGCCGACGCGCCGGTGTTTCGCTTCCACGACGGTCCGCCGTACGCCAACGGGGCGATCCATGTCGGGCATCTCCTGAACAAGGTGCTCAAGGACATCGTGGTCCGGGCCCGGCTGCTGGAGGGAATGCGCTGCCCCTACACCCCGGGTTGGGATTGTCACGGACTCCCGATCGAGCACCGGGTGATGACCCAGCTCCACGAGAAGGGCAAGGCTGCGAAACTCGCCGGGCTCGACGAGGACGTCCGCCGGGTNGCGATCCGTCGAGAGTGCGCGACCTACGCCGAGAAGTTCATCAAGCTTCAGGCCGGTCAGATGAAGCGACTGCTCACCCTCGCCGATTACGACAACCCATACCTCACCATGGACCCGGTCTTCGAGGCTCGAACCCTCGAAGTCTTCGCGGAGATGGTCGAACAGGGCGTGGTCTACCGCGACCTCAAGCCGGTCCACTGGTCGATCGAGAACCGGACCGCACTCGCGGAAGCCGAACTTGAATATGAAGACCGGGAGGACCCGCAGGTCTTCGTCGACTTCGAAGCCTGTGATCGCGAAGCGGTGGGGAAGGCNTTCGGCCTCGAACTCGANACCACGCCGAGCTTCATGATCTGGACCACCACGCCGTGGACCCTGCCCGCGAACCTCGCGATCGCGGTCGGGCCCCGGTATCGGTACGCCCTGGTCCGGCTCGACGGCCAGGAGACGGTGATCGCTCGAGAACTTCTGGAAGCCGTGGTCGCTCAGTGCGGTATCGAAGAGGTCGAAGTGATGGCCGAGTGCTCGGGCACGGAACTGCTCGGGCTCGAGTACCAGCATCCGTTCATCGAACGCACCGGGCGAATCCTCGAAGCCGACTATGTCACCCTCGAAGANGGGACCGGTCTCGTCCACACGGCGCCCGGGCACGGCCAGGAGGACTACCGAACCGGGCAGCGCGAAGGTCTCGAGGTCTACTGTCCCGTCCAGGGGGACGGCACCTATGACGACACCGTGCCCGAATGGCTGATCGGAAAGACGATCTGGGAGGGCAACGAACTCGTGGCCGCCCGGCTGCAGGAAAGTGGTCATCTCGCATACCACGAGATGTTCACCCACAGCTATCCGCACGACTGGCGGTCGAAGACGCCAGTCATCTTCCGCAGCACCGAGCAGTGGTTCGTCGCCGTCGACCGACCCACGAAGCGTGACCAGAAGAGTCTTCGAGAACTCGCGATGGACGCGACCCGTGAAGACGTCTCCTTCATCCCCGAATGGGGCCGTAATCGGATGCGAGGAATGCTCGAATCGAGGCCCGACTGGTGCCTCTCGCGTCAGCGAGCCTGGGGCCTTCCCATTCCGGCGTTCGAGACGCCGGACGGCGGCGTTCTCCTGACGCCGGCGTCGGTGCGAGCCGTGGCCGCCGTGGTGGAGAAGCGGGGGTCCGACGCCTGGTTCACCGATTCACCCGCGGACCTGCTCGCGGAATGGGATGCCGACGCCGACCCCGACGCCCCCGAGGGCCTTGATCTCGCATCGCTTTCGAAGATGAACGACATCTTCGATGTCTGGTTCGAGTCCGGCTCGAGTTGGGCCGCCGTCATGCGGGCTCGCGGACAAGGCATCCCTGCGGATCTCTACCTCGAGGGCAGCGATCAGCACCGGGGTTGGTTCCAGTTGTCCCTGCTCCCGGCGCTCGGGGCGACGGGGGAGGCGCCGTACCGCACCCTGCTGACCCACGGCTTCATGGTCGACAAGGATGGCCGCAAGATGTCCAAGTCCAGCGGCAACGCCCTGGTGGTGGATGATCTGCTCAAGGACTTCGGGGCCGATGTCTGTCGTTGGTGGGTTTCGTCCCTGCCGTTCGAGAACGACATCAAGGTCGACATGGACTTCTTCAAGGTCGCGGGTGAGAGTTACCGCAAGATCCGTAACACGCTGCGCTTCCTGCTCGGCAATCTCGCCGACTTCGAATCGGCGGAACACGGGGTCCCGGTGGCGGACATCGAGCCGGCGTCGATCGACGGCTGGGTGCTCGCCGAAGCGGTCCGAGTCGAGCAGGGCGTTCGGCTCGCGTATCGCGAGTACCGCTTCCGTGACGCCCATCAGATGATCTACGACTTCTGCAACGATGCGTTGAGTGCGGTGTACCTGGTCGCGACCAAGGATCGTCTCTATTGCGATGCCGGGGATTCACCCCGTCGCCGTCGCACCCAGACGGTCATGCATTCGCTGGCGGAACTGCTGTGTCGCCTGCTCGCGCCGATCCTGCCGCACACCGCGGACGAAGCCTATCGCTCGATCCACGGCGAGGATGCGACCATCCAGATGCAGGGGCCGCTCGATCTCTCCTTCGAGTGCGATCATGAATGGTCGGCGGTCCTGAATCTCCGGGACGCCGCGCTCAAGCGACTCGAAGAGGCCAAGGCCGGCGGCCTGGACAACCCGCTTGATGCGGGGCTGGTCATCCCGGATCCCGAAGGCACCTTCGAGCGTTTCGCGGATGACCTCGCCGACGTCTGTGGCGTGAGTCGTGCCCGCATGGTGCGGGAGCTCGGAGAGGTCGAAGTCGAGGATCTCCGCGGCGAGCCGCGATGTGAGCGAAGCCGCAAACGCGACGGCACGGTGCGTGAACGATCCGACGGCGTGATGCTGTCGGACCGTGATGCCCAAGCCATCGGCATCGTCTGAATGGAAAGATCACCCCCGAGCCGGAAGGCCCGGGGGTGACGAGTCGGAGGACGGGTGGACGTCCCGACTTTTCGGTTCCCCCGGAAGGAACGTGGCATGGAAGGTGGTGGAAAGACCTTCCACCTTTCGTAGCCACGGCCCGAAGTCGTGTGACACCGAACATTTCGAATATCGTTCCGTGACCAGTCACCGTGGGATCCGCGAGGTCTGAAGCTCGGGCGGTCAAAAGTTCGGGCGATCGAAAGCCCGGGCGGTCGGATGGGTTCCGACGGCTCGGGCGTTCGAGATTCGTTCTTGGATGGTCTTCCGGTTGTTCACCGCACGGACCGGGACTCAGCTCACGCGGGATCCGGGGGTCACGGGCTTGTCGATGGTCACCACCACAACGTCGCGTTCCTCGGGCCCGGGCTTGCCTTCGGCGTCGGCCGCCGGCTCGGCTTTCAGATCGCTGGCGGCGAGGATCATGCCCTGGCTGATTTCGCCTCGGAGCTTGCGTGGCTCAAGGTTCGCCACGATGACCACTTGCTTGCCGACCAGGCTTTCTGGCTCGTACCAGGCCTTCACACCGGCACAGACCTGGCGACCTTCAGGGGTGCCGTCGTCGAGGGTGACCTTCAGGAGCTTGTCGGCGTTGGGGTGCGCTTCGCAGGCTTTCACGGTTGCGACTCGCAGGTCAAGCTTCGAGAAATGATCGAAGTCGATGTTGGGCAGGGCCTCGGGGGTGCTCACGAAGGTCTCCGTTTCGGGGGGCGTCGTCAAGTGAGGAGGGCGAACTCAGCCGGTGGATTCGACCGGTCCGGTCGAGTCCTCGATTTCGAATTCCTCGTCCTCGTCGGAGTCCGAAACCCGCGAAAGCTCGAAGGCATGCCGAGCGGAGAGGGCTTCGAGTCCGAAGACCTCCGCGGGATCGAACGGTGCGAGGTCGCGGGAGAGTGCCGTTTGCAACGGGGCGGGGTTGGTGGCCAGTCGGGCCCAGGTCTCCTGGGTCAGAGGGCTGAGGGTTTCAACCGAAACCACCAGTACGGCAAGGCGTTCGGGAAGCTCGATCGCGAAGACCCGATCTTCGATCGGCTGGTCCGCGACCGGGCGGGTCGGATCCAGGAAGATCGCTCGGTTCACGACTTCGGCGATCGCTTCCGCGTCGTTGCCGATGCCGGGGATCGAGGAGTTCATCGTGATGCCGTACTGCAGGAGGAATTCCAGATTCGCTTCTCGGATGTCGGCGGCGAATTCCACTGGTGCGCCATAGGTGTTGGCCACGGCTCGGATGCCTTCGGTTCGAGCGGTACCGATGATCTCGGGCATGCTCTGCACCAGGGTTTCGTAACGCAGAATGGCGTCCAGATCCGCGGTCACCTCGTCCCGGACTTCTTCGAGGTCGGTGGGGGCGTGGGACGGATCGACTTCGGTGATCCGGGTGATGACCAGATCGCCTTCGGGTGTGTTGAGCGAGGGTAGTGAAACGAAGGCCTGGACCGGAATCGTGTCGCTACCGCCGAATTCCTTCAGGGCGGGAATCAGATCAGCGGTGGTGGTACGTGTGCGGCCGAAAAGTTCGGTGCTTGCGTTGGAGAGGAGTCCGAAGCGATCGGCATCTCGAAGGTCCTCCGCGATCAGCCATTCCTCGGAAGACTGCTGGACGGCCGGAGCCGGGATGTCGAATTCTTCGCCGATGTCCGTCGCGAGCGTGCTCAAGGCGAGCCGTCGGGTCGACCAGTCTTCAGGAAGTTCGAAATGCAGACCTCGACGGTCGAGACTTCGTCGCGGAAATTGGAGGCGGTCATCGGCGAATTTCGCGATGGCCTGCATCCGCGCGTCCACGAGGTCCGCCAGGATCAACTCCCGAACCTTGTCGGCTCGGGTGGCGAAGGTGCCCGAGGTGGATCCGGTCGAGATCGAGCCGCCGCCGAACCGTTCCGGGTTCCGCTGGTAGGCCTTGCGGAGTTCGATCGGGCCGAGGCCGGGATCGTCGTCCATCGAAGCCACGATTTCACTGCGGGGAATCGACATCCACTCGATCTTGAATCGATCCGGAATGCGATACCCGAAGCCCTGATCGCCTTCGCCGGCGAGCGACTCGCCGTGACTGGTGAGCTGGGCCACGAGGGCTTCCTCGTCCGCCTTCGTCACGGGAATCGACTCGAGGGTTCGGGCGTCCAGCACGACGACGTCTGCGGCGACGCCGAGCGACTTGCGGGCCGCGGTGCCTCGAAGCCGGGTGTCGCTGAAGCGACCGGCGCTGGAGACCAGGGAGATGAGTCGTCCGACGCCCTGGATCTGAGCCAGCGTCTCGAGGGTCTGCGGGTAGCTGAGGCCGGCCTGGCCCCCGAGCAGAACGACCACCTGCTCCGGGGTGATGCCTTCGCCGCTGTTGGTGGCCAGCTGCTGGGCGAAGATGAGGCCGGAGCCCGGTCCCCCGATCAGTCCGGCCGCTTCGGCTTCACGGAGCAGGAGGAACCAGTGAGCGGGATCGCTGCCGGCACCGATTCGGTTCAGCATGTTCTGGGGACCGAGGCTGTCGATCAGCCGGACCTGCCGTCGGAAGAAGTCCGCCTCGCCGGCAGTCAGGGTCGCCGGGGGCGCGCCCACGGTGGCCCAGGTGGCGCCGGTCTGGGCGCTGTACTGCGAGAGCCCTTGGATCGCCTGCGGCACGAGGAAGGTGATCAGCAGCAGGGAGCCACCGATCGCGAGGATCCACTTGTCGTACTTGCGCAGGAACTTGAACATGGTGTAGGTACTCGGCGGTCGTTGAAAGTCGGCGGGGCTGGATGCGAGACACGGGCCGTCTCGTTGAACCCCGGGAAAGGCCGGAGCCTCGGTTGGGGGGGACGAGACGACCCGTGAAAATTGGGCCGCGAGTCGCCGCCAGTGGCGGCGGTCGACGGGATCAGCGGTAGAACTCGACGATCAGATTGGTGTTGACGTCGAAGGGGATCTGGTCGGATGTCGGGTGCGCGACCACCTTGGTGGTGAGCTCTGCCGGGTTGACTGAGAGCCAGCCGGGAACCACGTGACCAGCCAGGGATTCCATGTTCTCGCGAGCGAGCGTGTGGATCTTGTCCCGAAGCGTGATCTCGTCTCCGACCTTCACCGCGAAGCTCGGACGGTCGACCTTCTTGCCGTTCACCAGGACGTGGCCGTGGGTGACCATCTGGCGGGCAGCCCAGACCGTTCGGGTGAGACCCGCACGACGGAGCATGTTGTCGAGGCGACATTCGAGAAGCTGCAGGAGCAGTTCCCCGGTGTTACCCGGTCGACGAGTGGCTTCGTCGACGTAGCGACGGAATTGCTTTTCCATCACGTTGTAGTGATAGCGAAGCTTCTGCTTCTCATCCTTGCGGATGCCGTAGTCCTTGGGACGACGACCGCGGAAGCCGTGCTGCCCCGGGGGGTTCAGCTGCCGCTTGGAAGTGTGCTTCGGGATGTCCGCGATCGGGACACCAACGCGACGTGAGAGCTTGACCTTCGGGCCGAGGTAGCGGGCCATTCGAGCGTCCGGCAGGGTGTGGACGGCGTCCCGAGTTTGGGGGGACGAAGTCCGTAGGAAGAGACTGAGCGGGCCGTTTCGATCACGACCACGCACGATCCACCTTCAACCCAGGATGGGTTTCCGGTGGGAATCGGTTAGTAGACCACCCCGCCGCTCAAGCGTCAAGGGTCTAAAGCATGTGATCGGTGGGTTGGGTTCAAGCCGCGGAGGAAGGTGCGGCTCGATCNAGGTAGGTTCGCCGGATCCGATTCTGGCCAGGGAGGCTTGCCAGAGTGGTCAGATCACGCCTTATGGCTTCGCCAAGGGCGATATGTCCCGGGGTCGCCGCCGGCGGGGACCCGCCCTTGGAGGCCTTGGCGGAGGTCTTCGGGGTATTTCGTCGTGACTTCGAGTTCATTTTCGGACTCCGCTGACGAGACCAGGGTCGGTAGGAACATCGATCCTTTCGAGGATCGGCGGCCTGCGGAGTCATCTTGAACCTGATCGGCTGGAAAACGGAGGGGCGAATCGAGGTCAATCGACCAGGCGGGAAGTCGCTTGGGCCTCAGTAGGCTCGGCGTTCGTCTTGTCGGCACCAATTGAGGAAGGCCGTGTTGAGGACACGGAATCCGCCGGCGGTCGGATAATTGCCGGTGAAGTACCAATCACCGGTGTGTTCCGGCATCGCCTCCAGCAGGCCTTCGACCGATTGATAGACCACGGAGATCTCCCCCGGCCATTCGAGGTTGTCGCTTCGGATCAGTTCCGCGATGCGATCTTCGATCTCATTCAGGGTGAAACGCTCGTAGAGCCTCGCCACGTGGTTCTGCATTCGTTCCGGCGGAAGGTCGGTCTGGGCCGCGCAGGCCTCTTCGATCTCCGTCAGGAGTCCGGCTTCGCCGCGATCGTGCAGGAGCGTCACGGCGGCCTCGAAGGCGATGAAACGGCCAAGCTGACTCATGTCGATGCCGTAGCAGTCGGGATACATGATCGGGGGGGCGCTGGAAACCACCACGATGCGACGAGGGTTCAGTCTCGCGAGCATGGTGATGATGGATTCTCGGAGCGTGGTTCCGCGAACGATCGAGTCGTCGATCATCACCAGGGTGTCTTCGGAGGTCACGGTCCCCCGGGTCACGTCGTAGATGTGCGAGACCAGATCCCGGCGAGCGCCATCATGGGTGATGAACGTGCGAAGTCGCTGGTCCTTGTGGGCGACCTTGTCCGTGCGGGCACGGGTCTGGATCAGCCGGTCGACGTCATGGCGGGTGACGGTGCCGTCCTGGATTCGCGTCCACAATTCCTCGCCGTTGCGACTGCGGAGCAGGGCGTCGATCTCTTCGCGGAGGCCCATGAAGGCGGTCTCGGCGGTGTTGGGAACGAAGCCGAAGACGGTCCGGGAAATATCCCAGTCGATCTCGTCCAGCACCCGTCGAGCGACGTTGGCCCCGAGTCGTTTCCGCTCGTTGTAGATGTCGCGATCGTTGCCTCGACTGAAGTAGATCCGTTCGAACGTGCACTGCCTCTTCGGGAGCGGGTCGGTGTAGGCCTCGATCCGGATTCGGCCGTCTCGTTTCACCTCGAGTGCATGGGCGGGCGGAAGTTCCTCGATCGCGTCGGGTGAGACGTTGAACGCGGTCACCAAAGCCGCTCGTTCGCTCGCCACCGCGACCACGGCCTCGTCTCGGTAGAGGAAGGCGGGCCGGATGCCCGCGGCATCGCGGCAGACGAAGAGGTCGCCGTTGCCAAGAAGGCCGGAGAAGACGAAGCCGCCGTCGAACCGTTCGGTCGCATTTCGAAGAATGCGGATCAGATCGAGCTGTTTGGAGACTTCATCCGCCAGCGGTCGGCCGGCGAGCCCGCGGAACGATCCTTCGCCCGTGGTGGCGGCGAGTTGTTCGTGTTCCCGGTCGAGGTAGTAGCCGATCTTCTCGAGCACGACCTGGGTGTCCGACTCGCCCACCGGATCCAGTCCGTAGCTCAGGAGCTCCTGGAAGATGTCGGGCGAGTTGGTGAGATTGAAATTCCCGGCCACCGCCAGGTTGCGACTCGCCACGATGTTCTTGCGAAGGTAGGGATGGCAGACTTCGGTCGAGCGCCCCCCATGCGTTCCGTACCGGAGGTGCCCGAGCATGAGTTCGCCGAGCAGGGGCAGTTTCTTCTTGAGTGCCTCGCCGTCGAGGGCGTTCAACGCCTCCTCCGAGAGATCGGCGATCGGTCCGACCACGCCGTCGAAGAGGCGTTCGATCGGATTTCGCTGGGCACTTCGGGCCCGGTCTATGAAGAGCTCGCCGGGTGAAACATCGAATCGAACGGTTCCGATGCCGGCCCCGTCCTGGCCGCGATTGTGTTGCTTCTCCATGAGCAGGAAGAGCCTGCGAAGACCCCACAGGAGATCCCCCCGAGCTTCCCGATACCAGTCGAGAGGCTGGAGAAGTCGGACGACGGCGAGGCCGCATTCGTGCAGGATCCGATCACTCATGAAGCGGAAAGGTAACGCACGCGGCGACCCGCTGCCGGTCCGACGTATGCTCGGGCCGTGAACGACGAGTCATCAACATCGGAAGGGGTGGAATCAGGTGATGGACTTCCCACGGGATTGATCACCTGGACCACGCTTTTGTCGCATTGGACGTCTCTGGTGAAGGCCAGCGAGGGGCTGGTGATGGCCTCGCCCGATGATCCGGATGCCCATCGCTGGCGGGACTCGATTACCGAAATCGTGACCCTTCAAGCCGTGACTTTCGCCCTCGGCGATCTCGAGGCGATGGCCGAACCGGATCGTGCTCTGGCTCGGGATCGGGCGGATCTCGCGGTCACCGAGTCCGCAGCCGGCCTTGATCGGGAATGGAGGGGGGTGGAGATGCCTCCCATGCTGCTCGAAATCGCCGCCGATGCTCGGCGAGCGGTCGAAGCCGCGGTCTACACGGGACTTCGTTGGCTGGTCCCGGTGGGCGGGATGCATCGCCGGATGCCGGCCGTCGATCTCGAGGTTGCGGGGGTGGAAGGCACCTTGGCGGTCATGCAACCGGGGACGCTGGTGCTTCCGGGTGAGCCGATGGCCTGGTGGACCGAGCGTGGACTTCCGAAGGAACTGGAGGCCCTCGCGGGGCGGGACGATTACCAGATCCGGAAAGGACCGCCGGTCCAGGTGTATCGGGATCTCGACGCGGAAGGCCGGGTGGCCGGAGATCTGGTGGCTTCGCTCCAGGATCTGCCGGCCGGGCTGCCGCTGCTGGTTCCCGTCTGCCTCGATGGAACCCCGATCGGTCGCTTCACGGTGCAGGAAGCGGCCTGGGCGGCGGCGAATGATGCCGCGTTCGAGGGCGTGGACATCACCGCGCCGGTCTTCGCCGACGGGATCGAGTCGACCGAGGACTGAATTCGAGCCGCGGGGCTCAGGCCCAGAGGGTCTCTGGAATCGGAGGTTGGGCGGTCGGCGAGCCCGGGGCCGGCCTTCCAGGACGCAGGGTGATCGGCGGCAGGGGTGACGTCGCGTCTGCGATGTGGAGCCGGTCCGCCAGGCGCGGACACTCGGATTCCCAGAGCTTCCGGACGAGATCCGGATGGTTGCAGTCCCGAGAAAGATGGAGCAGGGCGATCGCGGAGGGCTCGTGACGTTCGGCAAGACGAGAGACCGCTTCCATCGCCTCGCGATTGGAGAGGTGACCGTGTCCGCCGGTGATGCGTTTCTTGAGAAAGGGCGGGCGGTTGGCGTCCGCCTGAAGATCTGGGTCGTAGTTCGACTCGATCGCGATCACGTCGCAGTCTTGAAGCAATGACTCCACCGCCGGGGTGACGCGTCCGAGGTCGGTCGCCCAGCCGAGGACGACCGGAGATCCATCGATCACGTCGAGGGTGATGCGATAGACCGCGGTGCCATGATCGTCGTGGGGCGCGATGGCGGCGGTCACCCGCACGCCGGTGCTCACGTCGGTTTCTCGCCCACGATCGGCGACCGCGTGGATTCCACTGCCGGGGACCCCGAGTCGGGCGAGGCCGGCGTGGTGACTCGGAGGGGAATGGACCCGCCAGTGGTGGCAGGTGAGGGTGTGAGCCCAGCTGGGTCGAAGGTGATCCTGGTCGGCATGGGTGACGAGGGCCGCGACCACCTGCTCTGGATCGAACGAGCGATCGATCGAGGCGAGTCTGGAGCGGGTGGTTCGGGGCCCGAGGCCGAGATCCACCACCAGCTGCCGGGGGGTCGAAACCGAAGGAAGATCGATGATCGCCAGGTTTCCCGACGAACCGCTTCCGAGAATTTGCAGGACGGGGGACTTCAAGCCGGTCGGTCGTCGTCGGATTCTTCGTCTTCGAGACTGTCGTCGTCGCGGCTCTCTCGTCGTCCCTTCATCGTGCAGATCGGTCGGTTCGAGAGCTTGATGAATCGGAGATAGTCGTCGATGACCGGGTCGCCTTCGCGTTCGCGGATCTGTTCGATCGCGTCGACGACCTTGTTTCCGCGGCGGCAGAACAGCCGGTAGACCCAGCGGACGGTATCGATCTGTTCCGAACTGAAACCGTTTCGCCGAAGACCGATGATGTTGAAACTGCCGGCCACATTGAGTCGGGTGACCATGAACCAGGGCATCACGTCGAGCGCGGTTCCCGCCAGCCCGCTCATCAAGGCGCCGCGTCCGACCCGGACGAACTGGTGGACCGCGGCGTTGCCACCGATGATCACGTCGTCCTCGACGATCACGTGGCCGCCGAGCGCGGAGCCGTTGGCGAGAACGTTTCGATCGCCCATGACCACGTCATGGCCCGCATGTGCGGAATCCATGAACAGGTTCTGGTTGCCGATCCTGGTGGGGTCGGTCTCGTGAATCGAACGGTGGACCGAGGCGTGTTCACGGAACACGTTGTGATCGCCGATCACGGTGCCCGGTCCTTCCTCGTTCGGATCGAAATCACGGGTCTGCGGCGCGACCCCGATCGAGGAGAACGGCCAGATGTCGTTGCCCTCGCCAATGACGAGGGGGCCCTGCATGAAACAGTGCCCGCGAAGGCGGGTTCCGTTCCCAATGGTGATGCGGCCCTCGAGAATGCAATACGGACCGATCTCGACGTCATCGGCGAGTTCGACTCGGGGGTCCACGATGGCGGTTGGATGGATCCGCGGCATGGAAGTCGTTCGGGGGGGACGAAAAAAGGAGGCGGCAGCCGCCATCCGGATTCGGCGTACCGTACTCGGATGCCCGATCCCGTGCCTCACTCCACCAATCCCGATGGTTCCTCCAGACGAGATCTCGAGGTCCTTGAGGCTCCCTCGTGGCTCCGAATTCAGGATCTCGGTCACATGGCCTATCCGGAAGCCCTGGATCTCCAACGATCGTTGCAGGCCGCGGTCCGGGAAAGCCGGGATGAAGGCCCCGGCCTCGGACACCTCCTTCTGCTCGAGCACGATCCGCCGGTGGTGACGGTTTCACGCCGCCCGGGGGCCGCAGAAAACGTGCTGGCCGGCCCTGAAGCTCTTGCTCGGCACGGCATCGAGCGGGAGGAGACCGATCGAGGTGGGGACGTGACCTACCACGGGCCCGGTCAACTGGTCGCGTATCCGATCATCGATCTCGATCGGATCGGCCTCAGAATCCACGCCTGGATCCGCCTGCTCGAGCAGGCCATCATCGACACGCTGGGAGATTTCGGATTGGCGGCGGGGCGTGACGCCGGGGCCACGGGCGTCTGGGTCGGTCGGGCCGCGGACGACGTCGACGGGATCGGCGGGCGGAAGATCGCCGCGATCGGGGTTCGGGTCTCTCGCTGGGTTTCGATGCACGGCCTGGCGCTGAACGTCGACCCGGATCTCGCCCACTTCGGGCTCATCGTGCCATGCGGACTCGTCGGCCGGCCGGTCACCAGCATGGCCGCGGAACTCGAGGCTTCGGTTCCGGCGATGCCTCTGGTCAAGCAGCGGCTTGCCTTGCGGCTCGGCGTGGCGATCTCGGCGGCCGAGAGGGCCGCCGCGGACGGGTGAATCAGAGGCCGAGTTCCGTCTCGACCTTTCCGGTCAGGTCGATCGACTCTGGATAGCGAAGGAAGAGGCGGCGACGCACCTGGTCGCCGGCGAGATCGAGGTTGTCGACGTTGAATGGATCGGAGACCGGAACGAAGCGGAGCACGAGCTCCACGCCTTCACGCTCCGCGACGATGTCCACGGCCTCGACCAGTTCGCGGTAGGCGATCTCGACCTGTTCGGCTCCGAGCTTCTGCTGGACCGCCATCGTTCCTTGCTGCCACTGCTGGTACTCCTGCATCATGCCCTGCCACTGGTTCTGGACCCCGGCGAAGGCCGGATCTTCCGGTGTCAGTTCTCCGAATTCCTCGCGGAACGATTCGAAACGTTCCTCGAACGTGCGATTCTGTACCTCGGCCTCTTCCTGGAGGGCGCGTCGATCCTCGGTGAATCGTTCGGCGTCCATCAGGCGGGAGATGAGGCGAGGCACGTCGACGCAGCCCATGCTCCAGCTTCGGTCCGTCGGACGATCGCCCCAGGAGATGCCGTTCTTCTTCGCCGTGAGGTCGAGCTCGCCGTCTTCTTGATTGAGGAGGATGCGATCAGCGGGGCCGAGCACGTCTTCGAATCGGGCCGATTCGGCTTCCGCGGCGGGGGCGAGTCCCTGGCGATCCGTGAGGACCGACACCAGGAGCAGGGTCAGAAGGATCAGGGTCGCATGGATCACGAGTCGTTCGAAACGATGCATGGAGTTCTCCGGGCCCGGGGTGGCGTTGAAAGGTCACGGCGTCCGCGGGCGGGGGCGTCTTCGGGGGGCGGCCAGGTGGGTCGCGGTGAATCAGTCCTCTTGTTCAAGCACTGCCATGAAGGCCTCTTGCGGAATGTTCACGCTGCCGACGTTCTTCATTCGCTTCTTGCCTTCCTTCTGCTTCTCCAGAAGCTTTCGCTTTCGGGAGACATCGCCGCCGTAGCACTTGGCCGTCACGTTCTTCCGAAGTGACTTGATGGTCTCACGGGCGATGATCTTTCCGCCGATCGCGGCCTGAAGCGGAATCTCGAACTGATGGCGATCAATCTGCTTCCGAAGCTTGCTCAGAATGGCTCGGCTTCGGCTTTCGGCGCCGGAGCGATGGCAGATGAGGCTGAGGGCCTCCACCGGTGCCGCGTTGATCAGAATCTCGACCTTGACCAGATTCTCAGGCTCGTAGCCGATGATCTCGTAGTCCATCGTTCCGTAGCCGCGGGTGATCGACTTCAACTTGTCGTAGAAGTCGTAGATGATCTCGGCGAGCGGAAGTTCGTAGTCGATGATCTGGCGGGTGTCCGAGACGTATCGCTGGCCCTTGAAGATGCCACGTCGTCCTTCGGCCAGCTTCATGAGGTC
Source organism: Phycisphaerae bacterium (assembly GCA_002683195.1). Next base: position 44,364 of record NYSW01000003.1, on the reverse strand, counting down.
GCCGATGCTGTCTTCCGGGCAGATGATCTCGATCTTCACGATCGGTTCGCGGATCGCCTTGACCCTCGAAAGGTCGGGAAGGTCGGCCGGGTTGTGGATCTCGAGTGTCTCTCCGTCATTGAGATCCACCAGATACGACACCGTGGGGGCGGTCTGGACGATGTTCACGCCGCCCTCGCGTTCGAGTCGTTCCTGGACGATGTCCATGTGGAGCAGGCCGAGGAAGCCGCACCGGAATCCGAAGCCGAGGGCTTCGGAATGCTGTACCTCGAACGTGAAACTCGCGTCGTTGATGTGAAGCTTTTCGACCGCTTCCCGCAGGCCTTCGAAGTCGCTCCGCTTTCCGCCTTCGCCGCTGCCGGTGGCGGGATAGAAATCACAGAAGACCATCTGCTTCGGTTCTTCGTAGCCAGGGAGGGCCTCGGGGGCCGGGTCGTACTCGAGGGTGACGGTGTCACCGACGCGGACGTCTCCCAACGACTTGATGGCCGCGACCACGTATCCGACCTCGCCCTGGGCGATCTTCTTGAGCTTCTGCGGGAACGGGGTGTATCGCCCGAGTTCGGTCACCGTGAAGGTTCGGCCGGTACCCATCATTCGGATCTTGTCGCCGACGGAGATGTCTCCGTCGAAGACTCGGACGAAGACCACCACCCCGCGATAGTCGTCGTAGTTGGAGTCGAAGATGAGGGCCCGGAGTTTGTTTGTGCTGGGCGGAGGCGGGTCGGGAAGTTTTTCGCAGATCGTGTCCAGAAGGTCCGAAATGCCCTGGCCTGACTTCGCACTGACGTAGATCGAATCTTCCGCCGCGAGGCCCAGGACCTGCTCGATCTCCATCGCCACGCCGTCCGGATCGGCGGCAGGGAGGTCGATCTTGTTGACCACCGGGATCAACTCGAGGTTGTTCTCGACCGCCAGGTAGGCGTTGGCCACGGTCTGGGCCTGCACGCCCTGGGTCGAGTCGACGACCAGCACCGCTCCTTCGCAGGCGGTCAACGCACGGCTCACTTCGTAGGTGAAGTCGACATGGCCCGGGGTGTCGATGAAGTTCAGCTGGTAGGACTCGCCCTGATACTCGTGGGTGACCGTCACGGCCGACGATTTGATCGTGATGCCTCGTTCACGCTCCAGATCCATGGAGTCGAGCATCTGATCCTTGCCGGTCCGTTGGTCCACGGCCTTGGTGGCGTGCAACAGTCGATCGGCAAGAGTGCTCTTGCCATGGTCGATGTGCGCGATGATGGAGAAGTTCCGAACCTTCACCGCTGCGAATCCTCCAGGATTCGATCGGGGTCGTCGAACGTCGACGGAATCCCTTTCGAGTCGTACATCGTAGCGGACGCGTCGGTGTGGCCGCACTCCGGACATGCCGCTCCGGGAGTCGTGGGGGGCAGTCGGTGCCCGCAACGTCCGCATACGGGGATGCCCTGGTCCCTCAAAACCGCATGAACGTGGGGTACGTAGGTCAGATTCATGGCCACCACGAACGCCACGTGCTGGAGGGCGAAGAAGAAGGTGGCGGTCGCCATCGTGGTGAGGAGCAGGGCGGAAGTATCCCCCGAGGAACTCTTGTAGAGGCCTGGAAAGAGCCACATGAAGCCCAGCAGCAGGAACAGGGGAGCGAACGAAATGAGGTTGAAGAGGACCAGGTCCCTCGGCCGGCGGAGCATCCTCAGGTTCGCTCGCCAATGAAACCCCCATCGCTCTCGAAGTGTGGGTCGAAACGAGGAATCGTGGAATTTCGGCCAGGTCAGGTTCATTGCTGGACCGAGGGTACCCACGCCGTGGTGCGTCCTGCAACGGTGGTGATGTCGATGGGTTCCCCCCGGCGGGTGGAGGCACCCTCCGGCCGTCCCCATCGTTCGTGAAAGAGCCAGGTTCGTGGAAATCGGGCGGAAACCGAATCGACTTCCACGGCTTTGGCGATGATCGCCCCCAACTTCCTGCGGATCACTTCGATCTCCGCATCCTCGAGGTCGCGGACCCGCCGCTGGGGTGCGACCTTGGCCTGGTAGAGGATCTCGTCCGCGATCCAGTTCCCGACGCCCGCGGTGAACGATTGATCCAGAAGTCGCCCCTTGATGGTCGCGGCGCGGCGGCCGAGGTTCTCACGGAATTCGGCCCGGCCCGGAAGGTCGAGAAGTGGGTCGAACCCGAGATTCGAGACGGGCGGTTCCGCTCGGGGATCGTCTCGCATTCGGATTCGCCCGAACCGGCGAGGATCAGGCATGGCCAGGCGGCGTCCGTCCTCGAATTCCAGTTCGATCTTGCAGAAGCGGGGGCGGTCCTCTTCGTTGTCGTACCCGTGGAGGGCCCCCGTCATGCCAAAGTGCAGAAGCAAGGCCGGTCCCTGGTCGAATTCCAGCCAGAGCTGCTTGCCGTGTCGGCAGGCGGCGGTCACCGTGCGGCCTCGTAGTCGTCTCGAAACGGTGGCCGGGGACTGATCTGCGAAGACGATCCGGTCATCGGCGCAGCGCGTCTTGCAAACCTTTCGGCCGACGGCCACGGACTCGGCGATTCTGCGTCCTCGTTCGACTTCGGGAAGTTCTGGCATCGGTCTCGGATCCGGGGCGGAAACAGGGTTGCCGCCGGGTTCAATTCCCGGCGGACTCCTGCTTCGTTTCGATCGAATCGATGGGGGGATTCGCCGGGCCGGCGTTCGCGGTCGACGCGGCGGGCTTCGCCCGCGACATCGGCCCGGCGATGGACTGGATTTCCACGATCTCATGCTGATCGTCACGACGAATCGAGATCAGGGCCGGCGACTGATTGGTCACCAGGGGTTCAAGGTGCAATCGGTCGTCGAGTCCGAACCGCCATCGCCCACGCTGCCCNCCCAGATCTGCGGGCTGGGTCGACTTCGGCGCGGTCCATCGATAGGTCAGATCCTTATGAAGTTTGAGGCCACCACCGGTCCCGACCCAGTGTCCGACCAAGCCATCGGCGGGGCATGCCGGTGGATTCTTGCCGAAGCGGTAGGTCTCGCGGCGGTCGAGATTCGCCATGAGCGCGTCGTCTTCGAGCCAGAGTGCCGCCCGTTGGCGGGGGGTTCGGGGCAGGGCGTACGATTCGAGCCAGAACACCGCGTGGTTCTCCCGGTGCCACCGACCGACCTCGATCGGACGATTGAAACGATCGAGATCCTTCCATCGGCGGTAGCGGCCGTCGTTGGTGACTTCGAGCAGGCCGTTCTCACCGTGCCACCAGCCGGCGATCTCCTGCGGCTTCTCGGGATCCATCTGCAAGGTGGTGACCACGACGGGCGCCGGTACCTCGCTGGTCGATGCGTCGTCCGGAGCCGAGGTGAGGAACAGCATGGCCAGGAACAGAATCGTCATGTCGAAGTCTCCGGACGAGGGATGGGTGTTCAGTGTCGCTCGTACCGGATGGTAGGGATGCGCCCACGGCGACGGCGCATATCGAGGACGGTTTCATCCTCTTCCGCGGCGGGGAAGTCTTCTTCGGGCAGCTCCGGCATCTTCGCCCCGCACTCGCAGCAGCTTTCGCCGATCTTGTGTCCGAGGTTGTAGTAGCCACAGACCAGGCAGACGGGATGGCCGAGTTCCGCGGCCGAAGCGCGGGTCAGGTTTCGGCGACGATCTCGAAAGACCACCGCCAGAACTCCCGCCTCGGCGAGGAAGGTCATTCCGAAGGCAAAGGCGGCATTGGGGCTGCCGCTCAGGATGAGTCCGAGGATGGCGAGGCCGCAAGCAAGGGGGAGGGCGACCAGAAACCCGATGGTCGCGCCGGTCCGGCCCAGCTTTGGAAAACCTGCGGGGTATCCCTTCCAATCGGTGCGGCCNAGCATGGAGAGTCGGCGATCACCAATCCGGCGACGAGCTGAGTCGTCGATCGGCCAGGACACGAGCTCGGGATCGAGGAGCTTTGGCAAAGCCGCAGACCTCCCGCATCGCACCAAGGACCGTCACCCCGGACCTTGGGCGGGATCGCCCAAGTGTGGTCCGACGGATTGACCGTAACCGAGAAATCCGGTGACCGATATCTATTTCCCGAATTTTAAGTCCGGGTTTCGGTTTTANGCTTTTTCTGAGGCCCTGAGGCCCTGAGGCCCTGAGGCCCTGAGGCCCTGAGGCCGGGAAGCCGGGAGGCCCGGAGGCCGGGAGGCCGGGAAGGTCACGAGGCCGCAAAGCCGCCGAGGGCGGGGAGGCGGATCAGCGGCCGAGACCGACCTCGTCCCCGGCGGATGCGAGCTTGGCTTTCTCGTCCTTGTCACGACTGGATGCCCGGCCTACGAGAATCGTCTTCGCAGATCGATGAAGGTCCCAGGAGACGACCGTGAGCTGAACGAACCAGAGGATCACNGTGGTGAACACCACGGACACGGTGTCNCCACCGGCCTGGATGCCCAGAAACACCGCGCCGAGGAATTGAGCCGCGAACAGGGTGAGGGCGAGCACCATCCCGAACATGAGATCCACCGACCGGGGGAGTCCGATCGCGGCACAGAGTCCGAGGAGACCGAGGCCGAAGACCAGGCCGATCACGCCATAGGCCGCGCCAGCGGGCCACAGGACGAGCAAGGCGAGAACGCCCAGGATCGGACTGGCTCGGAAACGAAGCGAGACTTCGGCGGTCTGCGGGTGCACGGATTTCTCCTCGGCCATGAATGGCCTCTCGGGAAAGATCAGATGCTCGTGATCGGCTCACGGGCTTCGAGTGGATCATGAAATTGACGGATGGTCGTCGGTCGCGGTCGGCTTACTACTCGTCGAGGCGAAGAAGGGGGGAGGACGACGGTCGGATCTGCGGTTGTCTTCGGCGAAAAATACGTCGAAGTCCGTAATTTAGCGTTCCCGCGACCGTGAGGAAAGACTGGTCTCCGACTTCTGTGAAAAAAATCACGAGGCCTGCCGCCCTCGGATTCAAACCGGGGCCTGAAGGTCGAAATTCAGCCCCCGAGGATGGGCAGGCTGGTTCGNCGTTCGAGTTCTTCGACCGGGCGAGCGACCAGGTCGTATCCCTGGCTTGCCACGATCGCACAGCGAACCAGTTCCCCCGGACTTCGGCGAGCCACGCTGGCGAGGCAGGTCTGGGCGTCGACCTGAGGGGCCTGGAAGTAGCAACGGCCGATCGACAGGTGAACCGGTACGTCCGCGCGGACCGCCGGGTCGTCTTCGGGCAGNGAGACCTCCGCGGTCTCCGGCGCCTCGCCGTCCACCAGCACGTCCATGACCACTCGCTGCTCGGCGAGGTAGGCCGCGTTCTCGAAGGCGATCTCCTGTTGCCGGAGCATCAATTCGCGTTCTCGGTCCCGTTTGACCTCGTCCGGGACCGCAAGGCTCGCGTCCTTCTCCATCGTTCCGGCGGGTGTGCCGGGTTCGGCGGAGTAGCGGAAGACACCCATCGCATCGAACTGGATCTCGTCGATGAACTCCAGCAACGCCTCGTGGTCGGCATCGGTTTCGCCGGGGAAGCCCGTGATGAAGGTGGTTCGAAGCGCCATTCCTGGAATCTCATCCCGGAGTTTGAGCACCAGATCCCGCTGATGTGCGGCCGTGACCTGTCGACGCATGGCGGTCAGCATGGCATCGCTCGCATGCTGAAGTGGCATGTCCACGTACTTCACGATGCGAGGAAGATCACGAATCGATGCGATCATTCCGTCNGTGAACTTCGACGGATAGGCGTACATGAGTCGGGCTCTCGCGGCATCACCGTGGGCTTCGCAGAGCGCATTGACGCCTTCCAGCATGCCCGAGAGGCCTCGGTCGTCGCCGATGTCCATGCCCCAGCTCGTGGTGTCCTGGCCGATCAGATTCAGTTCGACGCAGCCGTCGTCAAGCAGGCGTTTGGCCTCATCGAGAATCGAAGCGAGCGGCTTGGATCGGAGTTTTCCCCGAATGGAGGGGATCGTGCAGAAGGCACACTTCTGATTGCANCCTTCACCGACTCGAAGGTACGCCCAGTGCCGCGGGGTCAGTCGGAATCGATCCGCATCGTCCTCGAAATATCCGATGCCCCGGCCATCGTCGCCCGCGACCGTGAGGCCGACCGTCTCGAGGCCTCGGGCCTTGGCGGCCTGCAGGGCGTTTCCGGCGATCCAGTATCGCGGGCCGTCCTCATCGAGGGTTTCGCGAGTGGGGGCCTCGGTGGTGACCGCGTCGATGATCCGGTCGTGGTCGAAGACGCCGATCATCGCATCGATGCCCGGGGCCCAGTCCAGGAGCTTGGCCCGGTGGCGTTGGACGAGGCAGCCGGCGACCACCACGCGTCCGATGTCGCCCTGGGATTTTCGCTCGATCGCGTCGCGGAGGACTTCAAGAGACTCCTCGCGGCTGGCGTCGAGGAACCCGCAGGTGTTCACGACGATGGCGTCCGCGGGCGATTCGCTGGGGACGATGCGGATTCCCGCCGCCTCCAACGACCCGAGCATTCGCTCACTGTCGACGAGGTTCTTGGGGCAGCCGAGGCTGACGAAGGACACGGTGGATGGAAGGCCGTTGCTCATGCATCCGCATCGTATGCGGGCGGACGGTCGGAGCCGGGCTCGAAAGTCCGACCCGGGGCGGATTCCTTGCTTTCGTAGAGCCCGCGGGTCCGAATGTACTCCTGAACGCCGGGGGGGAGGAGCTCCTCGGTCGGCTCGTTTCGGGCGAGATGCCCGCGGATCACCGTGCTGCTGACGTGCTCGGCGGGGAGATCGAGGGTCCAGGTGGACCACCGCCCGGCCAGATTGGAGGGGAAGTGTTCGCGATAGGCCACCGCCAGCGTCGTCCGGGTCTCCGGAGGTCGCGGCATGACCGCGGGAGGGGCGAGTTCGAGAATCGCTTTCCAATCTCGCCAGCGATCGAACGCAAGTGCCTGGTCGCTGCCGATCAGCAGTCGAAGCCGGGGTCGTTTTCGGATCTCGCCGGAGTCTTCGCCGTCGATCTGGTCTCCTTCGAGGGTTCGATGGAGTTCGCGAAGGGTATCGATCATGTAGCTCGGGCCGTCTCGNTCGATTTCGATCCGACTCACGGAAGCCGGTATCCGTGGTTCGGTGCCGGCGGCGACTCGGGCGGCCAGAGCCGCCTCCAACATGGCGACTCGATCTTCCCCGGGACTGGGCGGCGTGGCCTGTTTGAGGGGGTTCACCCGGGCGGGGACGAAGACGATCTCGCGGCAACCCAGGCGTCGTGCGGCTTCAAAGGGAAGAAGAAGATGTCCGCGGTGGGGTGGATCGAAGGAACCGCCGAAGATCAGAACGGTCGAGGGACCATGATGGTTGTTCCCCTGGCTGGTGTCGGTTTCGGTCGAATCGAGATCGATCTTGATGGCGAGGAGTGCGGTCGCAAGATTGGTCAATGCATTCCGGGATTGCCGCCCGATCCGTCGTAGGACGGGAATGAGACTCGGTCTTTGAAAGATCTCGGAAGCGACCGCTCCAAATCGTGTTCGACCTTCATGGTCGATGAAGCGTTCCAGCGCCGTGGGAATCGCCTCTTCGGCGGAATCTCCCACCACTCGGATGACGCCCCAGNTCCACCCGCGAATCCTCGCGATCTCCGCGAAGTGATCCGACTCCTGATCGACGATCCTGGCCCCGGTGGCCCGAGCGAGGGCGAGCTTGGCTTCAGGGCTGGCGACCAGGCGTCCCGCGGTCGCGACGCGGCCTCGTTCGGCATCGAGGCCGAGGGCGTTGGCGAGTGGGGGCGTGTTGCTCCGGCCATGTGAATCCATCACTTCGGAAGCGATGATCACGGTCCCGGTGGTGAGTTGCGGATCGAGTCCGCCGGCCAGGCCGACCAGAATCACCGGTCGATCGAGGTCGGGGTGGCGATCAGCCCATCGACGGATGCCTTCGCGGCCCGGACCGCAGGTCCAGACCCGGTCGGCTGGAAGGCCGGCGGCCACGAGCGTGCGACGCTCGTGTTCGAGAGGGACCACGAAGATCGGTGTCGTGTCACCGGTCGTATCGACCGATTGTCGAGAACGGGCTTCCTCGGGCATGCCGGGAGGGTACAGCGAGTGGCGTCTTCCGGCCCCGGGTCAGCCTGAAAGGGCCGTCTTGCGACGACCCCGGGGCGTCTTCAATCGAAGAAGTCACGGTCGGCCACGTCCGCTCGGCGTTCCAACGCGACGAGCGCGGTGAACGCGGTCGTCATCTCTCGTTCGTCGGCGAAGGTGCCCAGGACGAGGCCGTCACCGTCGAGGACCTGGTACCGGGGGGTGACCGGGCCGGGAAGGACGCGGATCGAGAGTTTTTGGCCGATCAGCCGCCCGAGCGACGGGGCGGTGCTGGGAGAGATCGTGGCTGCTTCGCGGCGATACATCGAACTGGCTTCGATTCCGGAAGGCTGCACGGCCCATCCAAAGGCGATGGCGACGGCCACCACGCCGAACCCGGGCAGAAGACGCGTGAAGAAAGTCCGGTTGGTTTTGGTCATATCCCTGGCATCGGCCACGAGGAGCGGGGGATGAAGGCCGATTGGCCGAATTTCGATCGGAGGTCCGGCTGGCCCGGGAACCGCACCTCGAATGGATTGATTCCATGATTTTCGGACATGGATTCGGATCTTCTGGCTGAAGCGGTTGCCGTTGGCGGAGAGGCCGCTACCATGTCTGACCGCACGGCCCCATCGTCTAGTCTGGTCCAGGACACCAGGTTTTCATCCTGGGAACAGGGGTTCGAATCCCCTTGGGGTCATTCAGTCCGGTCGCCCACGGCTTTTTCAGCGTGGGAGTCGACCCGAGGCCGTGCGAAACTCACGCCGATGAGACCGTTGATGACACGAATCCTTCGTCAGATCGCCATGTTGGCAGCGATGTCGACTGTTCTGTGGCCGGCGACGGGCTGCCACCAGGTGTCGGGAACCGGGCGTCGGCAGCTGAACGCCTACTCGATCGATCAGGAGATCGCCCTCGGGGACGAGGCCTACGAAGAGATGCTGGCATCGACTTCGAGGATCACCTCGGGACCGCGATACGAATTGGTGCAGGACGTGACGGCCCGGATCGCCGCGGCGGCTGGCAGGCTCCATCCCGAGATTGCGGATCGCTTCGACTGGGAGGTCGTGCTGGTCGACGATGATTCCATCGCGAATGCGTGGGCGTTGCCGGGCGGAAAGATGGCGGTCTACACGGGGATTCTGCCTTACACGCAGACCGCGGACGGCCTTGCGGCGGTGATGGGCCACGAGGCGGCCCATGCCATCGCACGTCACGGAGGAGAGAACCTGACCCGTCAGGGACTGATCGGCGTGGTCTTCGCCGGGGCCGCGGCGGCCCTCGATTCCGATGATGAATATCTCGTCGCGGCCGCCGCGCAGGCGTACGGACTTCTGGGTGAGACGGCCTTCAGCCGGAGTCAGGAATCCGAGGCGGACGAGATCGGGATCTTCATCGCCGCGGATGCTGGTTACGACCCCCGGGATGCGATCGGACTCTGGCAGCGGATGGGCGCCAGGGGAGGCGAACCGCCGCAGTTCCTCTCCACTCACCCCAGTAGCGAAACCAGGATCCGGCGCCTGGAATCATTGATGCCACTCGCGATCGAGATACGTCGTCGCCGTTTGAATGAACGGGCGGAATGATCCGGATGAAGACACCTGCGGGCGGTGGATCCGTCATACTGTCTCCGTTCCGTTCCGGCCTTCGTCATCGATGATTCCGAGGGAGCCTTCGCGTGTCCGTGCGACGATCATCCAAGGAAGTCCATCTCTCCAATCCCGGCCGGAACGCCGTGGAGCGAGGGTGTTTCGCGGCTGTCCGGCCGGCTCTGGAATGGGGCATCGGTCTCAAGGCCCTCAACAAGCTCTACATCGAAAACGTGCTGCCCACCGATCCCTCGAAATCACCGGGACGTCGTTTTCTCGAAGGCTTCGGGTGCGGCTATTTGGTTGGTGACGAGGAGTTGGATCGAATTCCCCGCGAGGGACCACTGGTGGTGGTCGCCAACCATCCCTTCGGCGGTCTTGATGCGATGATTCTGGACGACATGATCTCCCGGGTCCGTCCGGACGTGCGGTTCATCGCCAATGGAATCCTCTCGACCGTCCCGGCGATCAAGGAGCGGTTCTTTCCGGTCAATCCTTTCGGAGGTCCGGCGGCCGCCCGGCGGAATGCCGGTTCGATCCGGAAGTCCCTCGCCTGGCTCGAATCCGGTGGCGCCCTGGGGATCTTCCCCGCGGGCGAGGTCTCTTCGGTCCGCTGGGGACAGCGGACCGCGACCGATCCCGCTTGGAATTCAATTGCGGCTCGGATCATCAAGCAGACCGGTGCCACCGTGCTTCCGGTCTTCTTCGAAGGTTCGAACTCCGCGTGGTTCCATGGCGCGGGCCTGGTCTCCTCGAAGTTGCGAACCCTGCTCCTCGGACGGGAACTTCTTCGAGCCTGCGGTCGCCGGGTCCGGGTCGCCGTCGGCACCCCGCTGCCGGTCCAGCAACTCGATCGCTTCTCCGATCCCAAGGATCTGACCGCTTTCCTCCGCATGCGAACCTACGTGCTTCGTTCGCGACTCGACCGCGAGGAACCGATCCGGAGTTCGCGGATTCGGAGAATCCTCCGAGGCAGCCCGTCGGGTTCGAAGGAACAGCCGGTTCGGATGGAACCCGTTCCCACCGTGCCGCTGGATCCTCCTGATGGACTCGCGGCGGAGATCCTCGCGCTGCCACCCGAACAGATCCTGGTGCGTCGCGGAACTCAACGGGTGGTGTTCGCCGCGGCGGATCAGATCCCCAAGGTTCTTCGAGAGATCGGTCGACTCCGAGAGATCAGCTTTCGAGCGGCCGGCGAAGGCACCGGACGGTCCACCGACCTCGATCGCTTCGATGAGTGGTACTACCACCTCGTCCACTGGAACGAGGAGACCAACGAAGTGGTCGGTGCCTACCGGCTCGGGCAGACGGATCGAATCCTCGAGGAGAAGGGGATCGACGGTCTCTACACCCGGACCTTGTTCCGCTACGACAGCGCGCTCATCCATGAACTCGGCCCGTCGATCGAGATGGGGCGTTCCTTCGTCCGCCCCGAGTACCAGCGGCGATCCGAGCCTCTGATCCTGCTCTGGCGGGGGATCGGTCGGTTCGCGGGTCGAAATCCCCAGTACCGCCACCTCTTCGGGCCGGTGTCGATCAGTGCGGACTACCACGCGACCTCGACCCGGCTGCTGCTGTCGTTTCTTCGTGCGACGCAACGAATCTCCGGTCTTTCGAGGCTCGTCCGGCCGCGAAAGCCGGTTCGAGGCATGAAGCCGCGTGACTGGGATCGGACCGCTTTCGATGCGATTCGCAGTCTCGATGACGTCGATGAGCTGGTGCGGGAGATCGAGCGAGGGGAGCGGTCCGTCCCCGTGCTTGTTCGCCAGTATCTGAAACTCGGCGGCGTGTTCCTCGGCTTCAACGTGGATCAGGAGTTCAGCGATGTGGTCGATGGCCTGGTCCTGGTCGATCTGCTTCGCATGAATCGGCGGCTGCTTCGGTTCTATTTCGGGGATGAACTGTCCGCCAGTTTCGTGGCTCACCATCCTGAAGCGGACGCCCGGCTGCAGCAGGAACTCGCGGAACAGCGAGCCGCCGCCGCCGATTGACCGACCCGCCGTCCGTGTCACCGCGTAGCCTGTCAGGCATGGACAGGTGCTTCCGTAGTTTCAAGGCGTTGATGAGATCGCTGGCGGCCACGCTGCTGGTGACGGCCGCGGCGATGGGATCCCCGAAAAGCGACGATCGATTGCCCGCGCGGGATTCAACCGGATCGCTGGTGGTGACCGGGGTCGAAGATCCGGAACTTCGAGCATGGTTCGACCGACTTTCGGAACCGTCTTCCGACGTCGCGGTGCTCACTCGGATCAGCGGGGTTCTCGAGCAATCCCATCGAGTCTCCTCCCCACCCGGGGTCCGGCCTCGCTGGATCGAGGAGTGGTTCGTCCGGCAATCGGATGGTTCAACCGTGGCGTTGGCGATTCCCGTGGCGTCGGATGAAACGGAATTCGAGGCTTCTCGCGCCGGAACCCGTGTGGCCTGTGAAGGTCTGGAGGTCGGGCGGTTGGCGGTGACCGGACGGGATGGCATCGCCCGGGAATGGCCGCTCTTCGTCGCGAGGTCGGTGCCTGGGGGCGGCCCCGTCGGTGGTGGGGGCGGCGTTTCGGGAATCGTGGCGGCGACGCTGATCGCGGGCGCCGGTTGGCTTTTTCTACGCCGTCGAGCCGCCGTTCGTTCCGGCCGTGACGCGAGGGTGAAACGCGTCCGATCGGAAGTCGCGGCCGATGATCGGTTGGTGGTTTCGAATCCGAACCTGCCTCAGGATCCGGCGGAGGCGATGGCGGTCCTCGCGGATCTGACCGAAGAAGAATCATCCGACGGAACGAGCCCGTCGGCGGGGAGTCAGTCATGACCGATGTTTCGCGATTGGAATTGGATCTTTCCCCGGCCGGGCATCGTTCGGTGATGCTGGTCGGGCGTGGACTGCTGGCTCAGGCCGGCGATCTGGTGGAGGCAGAGGCCGGGCGGGCGGCCGGTGATCGGATTCACCTGGTGATTGATCGAGGGCCGAATGACGTGGTCTCCACCCATCACGGCGCCGTGGTCGAAGCCTCGCTTCGGGGGGGCGGACCGGTTTCGATCGGGTTGGTGACCGCCACCGAGTCGAACAAATCACTCGCCACCGTGGAACGCGGGTGGAGCGACCTGGCCGAGGCTGGTGTCGACCGCCGAGGAATCGTGGTGGGAATCGGAGGTGGGATCGTGTGCGACCTCGCCGGATTCGTCGCCGCTGGTTGGATGCGGGGGATCGGGCTGGTTCTGGTTCCCACCACCCTCTTGTCGATGGTTGATGCGGGGCTCGGCGGAAAGACCGGGGTCAATCGACCGCTTCCCGGGGGAGGACTCGGCAAGAACCTCGTGGGTGCCTTCTGGCCCGCTCGGCTCGTGCTTTGCGACACCGACACCCTCGAGACCCTGGGGCCGCGGGAATACCGCGCCGGCCTGGCGGAGTGCGTCAAGCACGGAATCATCGAGGGCGAGGAGACGCTGGCGGCACTTGAAGCCGACTTGCCCGGGGTTCTGGGCCGAGACCCGGAGGTCCTGCCCCGTTTCGTGGCCCGAAGCGCGTCCGTGAAGGCGGCGGTGGTGCATCGAGATTTCCGCGAGGGGGGAGAGCGGGCGTTGCTGAACCTCGGGCATACCTACGCCCATGCGATTGAGAGCCGGACCGAGTTCGGGCTGCTTCATGGCGAGGCGGTCTCGATCGGGTTGATCGCCGCCGCGACGGCGGCCGCGTCAATCGGGCTTTCGAGTCCGGGGTTGGCGGATCGAATCTCGCGGCTGTTGGCCCGATGTGGGCTTCCCACGAGGTTGCCGGGACCGATTTCCGAGCCTGAATCGCTGCTCAAGGCCCTTCGAGGGGCGATGCAGCTTGACAAGAAGTCTTCTGGTGGCCGACTTCGGCTGGTCCTCCCAGCGGCTCCGGGCGATTGTCGGGTGATTGAAGATCCCGATGAGTCGGCCGTCATGAACGGATGGCGGGCGGTGCTCGGCGAACTCCGCTGAGTCTTCCAACGCTCGGATGAACATTGAAACGTGGAGTGAACGGCGGGAAACCGCCGATCCTTCCGGTACGTCACGACTTCCGCCTCCGGGCGTGGATTCTGGACGCCACGTTCAGCCATCCATCACTTCTGCCCCTTTCATCGAAATCGCGCTCTCCGACATGCGGATCATCTCGATCGTCAATCAGAAGGGCGGATGCGGAAAGACCACCACCTCGGTCAATCTCGCCGCCGTCCTTGCCGCACGTGGCCGTCGAGTGATGCTCGTCGACCTCGATCCTCAATCTCACTGTGCCGCCGCCCTTGGCGTGCCGGAATCGGAGATCGAGTACAGCACCATCGATCTGCTTCTGGACCCGCCGACCGAAGCCATGTCTCCGGCCCGGATCGCGGCTCGAACCTGGGAAGTCGCCTTCGGACTCCGGTTGCTGCCCAGTACGGTTCGGCTGGCGCGAGCGGAAGCCCCGGGTGGCGGCCTCCTGGAGGCCGGTGATCGGGATCGCCGACTGCGTCGAGGTCTGGAAGCCTTCGCCGACGCCCTCGACTACTGCATCGTCGATTGCCCCCCGACGATCGGGATGCTCACCTTCAACGCGCTTCGAGCGGCGGATGAGGTCGTGGTGCCGGTTGAAACCGGATTCCTCGCCGCCCGCGGCGCACAGCGACAGTTCACCACCTTGCGTGCGATGGCCGGCCGGATCGGCCGCCCCATGCGAGTTCGAATGGTCCCCAATCTCTTGAGGCCGGAACGCTCCCTTGATCGGGAACTGCTCGCCGGACTTCGAACCCAGTTCGGAGCGGGCGTGGCCCCGGAGTCGATTCGCGATCACGTTGAAATTCGCGAAGCGACGGCTTTCGGGCGGTCAGTGGCGGAGCATGCTCCCGATTCCGAGGCGGCCGAGGACTATCGTCGGTTGGCGACCTGGATCGAGACCCAGCCCGCGACCGTGGTCGAGCCACCCCCGTTGGACCAGGTCACGCCCCCGGACGGGTCTTCCAGTCCCAGTTCGCCGGCGCCGCATCCACTGGATGCGACCCCGCCTCCAAGGACGGCGTCTCCAGCTCCGACGCCGATGGGGGGTGTCCACTCGGTGGAGGTCTCCGGACGAGCCGCGGAACTGGTTCGTCGGATGGCCCCGGGGGGTGGGATGCCTCGTCGACCGGTTTCCGTACCCGAGCCCGGTGTTCGGAACGGGCGGGCACGAATTGTCGCGCCGGCGGGCCTCGGTCGAACCGTGCGAATCGTCGGCGATCTGAACCACTGGCAGCCTGAGGGCATGCCACTGTCGCCGCTTCCCGGGCTTGCTCGAGATTTGATCGGGATCGACTTTCAGACCGCCGGGCCGCTTCGGTATCGGTTGATGGTCGATGGCCGGGCCATGCTTGATCCCGCCAATTCACGGGTGGTGGAGGGGCCGGATGGTCGACCCGCCAACGTGTTGGCTCCGTCACCTCGGGATGGCACGGAAACCCGGCCCGTCGCAGGTGCCCCGTCGAGATCCTGAAGAACTCATCGTTCGAGAACGTCGTCCTTTGTTTCTAGTTTGCCCCGGACTCCGGAGAGTGCACCATGGAGACCGCCCGAGACCCCTTTGATGAACTGACCGCCCTGTACCTGGGAAGCCCCGGGGACGGGGATGAGACCCCTCCCCAGGTGAGTGGGTCCACGTCGGAGCCGCCGATGTCCAACAGTCTTCTGCGGAGGTCTCGAGTGACCATCGCCTTGTGTGGCCACCTCCCAGTGATGGCCGGGCTCTGGGTCACCCAATACGCCGACGGTGTGGCGGCCGCCGAGGGGCCGACCGGTCTGGTCAGACTCGAGGGCGGTCGTTGCCTGCTGGAAGTCCTGCGGCCGGATGCTCGGGTGACGGAAGTCATGGGTGATCTCGGTCCGTTCGATCTTTCGGAGGTCGCCAGCCAGCTCGCAAGCGGACCGATTCGCCGTTGGATCATCTGCGTCGACGATCGAGACGCCGCTTCGGCGGTGCGGGCGGGCGCCGATGAAGTGGTGGTCCTCACCTCCGCGGAAAAGACCGCGGTGATCGAGGCGTACCGGCTCGCCAAGGTTGCGGCGGCCCGGGCCGTGGATCCGGAAAGTCTGGAGATCGGGATGGTGTTGGTCGGAACCGAGGAAACTCAGGCGGTCCGAGTTTCGGATCTCCTCGATCAGATGGCCGCTCGTCATCTCGAACGTCACCTGTCCGTTCATGCCACGGTTCGCCGGATCGACGTGGTCGAGGATTCGCTTCGGACCGGTTTCGATGAATCAGCACGGGGGAGTGCCGACGAGGTCGTTGAGGCGATCGTCGAATCACTTTCAATTCCGCAGTCCGAGATGTTCGAGTCGAAGCCTTCGTCGGTGGTTGAGGATGACGGTGGCGAAGGCGACGGCCTGATGCCCTGGCTTCGCATCGTCGGCGGCGAAGAGGATGTCGCCCCGGATCCGACGTTGGCCTTCGTCGGTTCCGATCCGGATTCAACCGAGGATCCATCTCCGACCGGGGCCGGGCATCCGCAGAAAGAAGAGGAGATTCGGGTTCGTCCGACGCCTGCTGGTCAGGAAGGAGACGCCGTGTTTCTCGGGGTTCCAGCGGAACAGGAACCCGTGTCGACCTCGATGCCGATCGTCGAGAATCACGAGGGATGGACCGAAGCCGATCTTCCCCGGGATTCCATGGTGGAGTCGGAGTGGGAGTCGATTCCGGGGCCGGAGTCCCACGGTGAGCCCGAAGCGGTGATGGCGGAAACCCTGCTCTCCGCTCTGCCGGCGATTCGGCCACTCGAATGGACGATTCCCGCGGCAGCCGGCGTCGAATTTGGATGCGACGATGCCGGACGACTTCACCTGGTGAGCCGGGATCGCGATGTCGCCAGTCTTCACGTGGCCGCCAAGTGGGTCCGGGCCCAGAGAATCCAGTTCTCCCGGGCGACGGGGGTGGAGCCCGGTCGCCTCGATCAGCCGGTGATGCACGTCTTGGCCACGGAAGCACCGCGGGTTGCGGATCTTCACCGAACCGGTATTCACCTTCACCTGCTGATCGGCGGTGTGGATGGGGTCGTGGCCGTTCCGCTCAACGACGATCTGAATCGCAACATGCCGGACTGAGTCCGCGGTCGACGGAATCCGTTCTCTCGGATCACCCGGCGGGGAAGAGCAGCTGTATCTGGAAGCGGATCGTCCAGTCCCCGACCTGCTCGGGCTTCTCGACGTTGTAGTACGCCTGCAACTGCAGGTTCACCGGCAACTTGCCGATCCGCAGGATCTTGCCCACGCCACCGCCCACCGGAACGGTCCATCGCTGTTCGCTGGGGCGATTCCAGTCTGCGGTCACGACCGGCGAGGTGGTGAGGTACCAGCCATCTGGCAGGTTGTAGTTCACGAACGGCTGCAAAAGCAGTTGATTCACGCGATCGCGGCTGGAAGAGCCGGTGTAGGACCAGATGTTCTGGACGAGGCCACCGACCACCCAGGGACCGGTGCTGGTGAGTCCGACGAAACTGGGGCCGGCTGACCATTTCTCCGAACCCAGTGTGTCCTTCGTCGCGGTGGGGAAACGGAAGACCGGGCCCGCACCCCAGGTGAAATCACCGGAGTCGGAGGGCGAGAGGAATGACGTGAACTGAACGTCGCCCACGCCGTTGTCGCTGGAAGCGCCCTGAGTCAACCCCGGCTGGTGAATGATCGGAACGATGGTTCGAGTGATCAGGTTCCATTCCTTGGTCAACTTCACGGGGATCACCGGCTGCACGTTGAGCACCCACAGAACGTCATCGCCGGGGCCGGTGGGAAAGGTGAAGTTGTTCTGAAACGGCAGGCTGATCAGATCCGCCACCGGGTTCTGCGTCTTCTTGGCGAGGTCTTCGGCGGCGCTCGAGGTGGTCGGCTGTTCCGCGTTGATCGAAGTGGACAACTCGTCCGAGGCCGGCGTCTCGATGGCCTGGTCTTCCTGTTGAATCGCCAGAATGCCGGCTGCGAAATCGAACTCGATCTCCCGTTCATTGGTTGATCCACTCGCAACGGTGGCCTGAATCAGGACCATCGGGGCAAGAATCGCGAACGTGATCGGGAGACGAGGCATCGGAGGCTCCGGGGGTGCGGGAAGGGATCGCAGGCTAGTGACAACCTGTCAGCGATGGCACCGTCAAGAGCCAATCTTCCCAGTTTTTGCGCTGAAAACCGGCGATTTCCTTCTTTGACCATCCTCGGCGAGACAGTCCTTCGGCCAGCGTGGGAAGTCCGCTGAGCCGCTGAAGTTCAAGCGGAAGATCCGTGGAAGGAAATCCGCCGTCCGCGTCGGAGCCCAGAGCCACTCGATGTCGGCCGACGATTCCGGCGGCATGTTCGATGTGATCGAGGCAGTCCTCGACCGTCACATCGCCTTCGGGACGAAGAAAACGTCGGTAGAGATTCAGCCCCACGATGCCCTTCCGACTTGCGATCGCTTCGAACTGGGGGTCATCGAGGTGTCGGGGGTTGGACCCCACCAGGCTTGCGGCGTTGGAATGTGAAGCGCAGATCGGACCGGTGGTGGCTTCCAGCAGTTCATCGAAGGAGGCCCGGGAAAGGTGGGAGCAGTCGTGGGCGACTCCCAGATCCTCCAATGCGGCGACCAGTGAGCGACCGTCCGCGGTCAGGCCTCCAGGGGCGGCATTGCCTCCGGCGAAGCGGGAGCCTCGTCCCCAGGAGAGTCCGACCATTCGAATTCCTTGTTGAACCCACCAGGCGGCTTCGGAGGCATCGGCGATCGGATCGGCGCATTCCATGAGGAGGATGATGGACGGCCGGCGGGCCGTCTGCAGATCGTTGAATCTGCGAATCAGTTCGATCCGTCCGGTTCGCTCCTGCTCCAGATACCACTGCAGTTGAGTTCGTCCGGCCACGCCCGCGGCCGCCACGTCACCGGCGGGATAACTGGCAGGATCGTCACTCGAGCCATTCATCTCGGTGAAGATGGTGCCGAACGCCATGGTGATGTCGGCCGCTGCGAGATCCGGCCAGGAGACGGCGGCGCCCGGGGGGGCCGGATGGTCGAGGTCTCGTTGGGCCAGTCCGATCCAGGCGAGGTCGAGGTGGCCGTCGAACCAGCCGTGTCCGGCTCCCGCATCATCGTTTCCGGTCGTGCTCATGGTTCGTAGGCTAGCACTCAAGAGTGAAAATCATGGTTTCGGACGCTCTGAGTGCGAGAAACCGGTTGGAACTTTGCCTCTGGTCGAGCCCAGCGATAACCTGTACGGATGAGTACTCCGTCCGGATCGACGCCTTCCGTGGCCGCACCCCCAAGTTCGCCGACGGATTGGGCGGCCGCTGGTCGTTCAAAGATTCACGCGGCAAGGGCTTCGGGCTCGGCCCGCTGGACATCTGCGATCGTCGCCGTGATGGCCATGGCGTTGCTGTCGGTGGCCTGGGTGCTCGAGCCTTCCGAAGAAGGGCTTGGAACGCACCAGCAACTCGGCCTGCCCGTCTGTGGCTTCATCGCCTCGGCCGACATGCCCTGTCCGACCTGTGGCATGACGACGGCATTCAGTCACGCGGCGGATGGGAACCTCGCCTCTTCCTTCGCCGCCCAGCCACTGGGCATGCTGCTCGCGCTGGGCTGTGCCGTGCTGGTGCTCGTCGGTACCTACACCGCGGTGACCGGCTCGATGCTGGCGCCGTTTCTGGCGGACCTCGCCGGGCCACGAATCGGTTGGATCCTCGTGGTGCTTCTGATCCTGGCCTGGATCTGGAAGATCGTGGACCACCGCGGCCTTCTCTGACTCTGAACCTCCGGCGTTCGACGCCTCGTCTTTTTCGGACTCCCCTCCATGTCCAGATCCTTCTCCAGTCATGCTCGAAACGGAACCGCCTTCGCGTTCGCGATGGTGCTCGTCGGCCTGCTCTCCGGTTGCGAAATCTTCGGTGTCGCCAGCGTCATCGGGCAGAACATCGAGCGTGAGAAGAAGGTCGAGGTGCTCGCCGAATACGACGGTCTTCGAGACAGCACGGTGGCGGTGGTCGTGCTCACCGACATGATGGTCATGTACGAACATCCCGGGGTGGTCGCCAACATCTGCGTCAACCTCAGCGATCGCATCGCTCGCAACGTGCAAGGGGTCCAGGTCCTCGACCCTCGCTTCGTATTGGATTGGCAACATCAGACCGCCGGCTGGCAGTCCATGGCCTACGGGTTGATCTGCGAGGAACTGGGGGTCGAACGCGTGATCTGGCTCGACCTCTTCGAATTCAGGCTTCACCCTCCCGGAAACCGCTGGCAGTGGGACGGAGCCGCGAGTGCGAACATCGGAATCGTCGAGATCGACGGGTTCGATCCCGACTCGTTCGGCGAAGCCTTCGATGTCAGTTCGACCTTCCCCAACGTCCCCGAGTTGGGCCGTGAAAGCGCCACCGCCAGCCAGATCCAGACCGGACTTCTAGCCACCTTCGTCCAGAAGGCCGGCTGGCTCTTCTACGACCATATTGAAGACAAGTACCCCGATGCCTGACTCGACCATGTTCGGATTTCGTCGTTCCATCCTCGCTCGGCTCGCCGTCGCGACCACCGGCTTCGCCGCGCTGGTGGCGTCCGGACTTCCAGGTTGCAACGTCATCGTGCCGGTGGCCTACGTGCTCGAGGGGCCCGGAACGATCCCGGCCGAATTCGAGTTGCGAGAGACCAGCACCGCGGTGATCGTCGACGATCATGACAACAACTTTCCCCGGACCTCGCTGCGCGCGATCGTCGGGGTTCAGATCACCGACCAGCTGATCGCGAACGAGGTCCTGCCGGGATCGATGTTGGTGGATGCGAGAGACATGATCGGGCTCACGCGGGCGTTGGAATCGAGTGACAAGCGGGTCAGCATCGAACGCATCGGCCGCGAAGCCGGAGTCGAGCAGGTGGTCTACGTCCAGCTCGAGGGTTTCGCCCTGACTCTGGACGGTGTCACCCCGAAGCCCACCGCGGTCTGTCGCGTCAAGGTGCTCGATCTTTCCGCCGGCATGCGGGTCTTCCCGGTCGAAGAACCTTCCGGAAACGAGATCACCGCTGAAATTCGTGAGGTCGATCCCGCACTCTTCGAGAGTTTCGCGAAACGCCGTCGCATTGAAGACGACCTCGCGATGCGGCTGGGCCTGGGGGTCGCGGAAGTGTTCTTCGAGCACGAACGTGTCAACCTCGGTGAAAACCTCGGCATCCGTTGATGGAGCATTCGTGAGGCTTGCTCGAACTGTTCGTCATCTGGGACGTTCCGCATGAAGGAGATCATCGACCTGCTTGATCCGGGGCTGCCGGGCGTCGACGGCGCCCTGCTGCAGTCGCTCGCGGCCCGGACGGTTTCCCGCGAAGCCATCGTGCTGGGTGACCAGGCCGAGGTGACGCGAGTCCGAGCGGCGGGCATCCGAGTCAGAGGCAGGCTGGCGGTGCCGGCGGGAGGTGCGGCGTCGCTCCTGCAGAGCTGGGCTTCGGGGAGTCGGTTGCGACGAGGACTTGATCGGTTGGGAATCGGGCCCGAGTGCGGTCTGGCAACCTGGTCGGAATCCATGCTCGCCGCCGTGTTGCACGCAGGGATCGCTCCGGGCCGGATCGATGCCGCGGTGGTCGCAGCCTCGGGCCCCATCCCGTGCGTCCCGACCATCATGCGACTGCTCGGAACCACGCCCCGGGATGCGGTGCCCGTCCGGCCGGTCGGCACGGAGTTGGGACCGATCCTGGTGAGGCGAGGATGGCGGATCGGGCCGACGATCGATCCGGGGGCGCTTCCGGTCGGTTTCGGGGTCGAGGCGATCCCGTATTCAAGCCGGCCGGAGCAGGGATTGGTGATCGGGGTGGTGGCCAGTCCTCCCGAGGTCGCGAATTTTCGTGAATTGATGACTGCGGCGGCGACCGCCTCCGCGGCCGGATATCGGTTGCGATTGGTGGTGTCACCACGGGCTCGGGGAATCATCGAAGAGTCTGGCTGGCTCGCAGAGGCGGCGGTGGTTTTTCGCGGTCCGGGGATGTCGATGAGGATCGATGAACGGATTGATGAGCCCGGGCGGCTGGCGTCCGAAATCGATGTCATCGTGCAGCCGACGCCCCTCCATTCGAATGAGTCGCCTTCGATCCTCACTCTGCGGGCCTGGCTGGCCGCGGGGGTTCCGGCGATCTGCGCCCGCAACCGATCGGTGGAGGCTCTGGTGGAGGATGGAGTCGACGCCCGGTTGATCCGATCAGGCGATCGCAATGGTTTCGGACGGGCCATGCTTCGGCTCGCAGGTTCACCGTCCCTGGCCGTCGAGATGGGGCATGCGGCGGCAGCCCGTCACGGCCATCGCGGTCGAACGATCTCTTCGGGGCCCGATGATCAGGCCAGCGGAAGTTTGGCGGCGAGCCCCACGGCCGCTTCGCGGTAGAACGTCGCCAGAAGTCCGCGGTCCAGCGACATGCCTCTCAGGCGCGGTGCATCCAGCGGACCGTGTCCATTCGGGTCCACCAGCGCGAGGTCAGGATCGGCGATCGGGCTCTCGCCGTCATGATCGGTCTCCCAGAGCTTGCGCAGGGCCCAGTATCGGCTGGCATACAGGTCGAAAGCCTCTTCGCGGCTGCCTGCCTTTCTCGTCATCTCGGTGGCGGTATCTCCCTCCGCTCGGACGAGATGTTCGTCGAGGGTGACGATGTCGGAGCCGAAGAGAATTCGGCCTCGATGTCGAAGCATGAATGCCAGTACGTCCCGGGGCTCATGGCGAGAGATCTCGCGGACGATCCACTTGGTCGCACTCGCATCAAGGTGGAGATTCGGATGGCGGTTGAGAAGCCCGTCGAGAAATCCGAGATCCTCGGGCCAACCGCCCATGTGGGCGACGAGAAAAGGAACGGGGAAGTCGTCGAGAAGGATTTCCAGGGGTTCGTATTGGTCGGCCTTCGTCCCGTAGACCGAAGCATCGGCGTACTTGGTCTGGAACCAGGTATCCGGGTCGGCGACGTGGATCATGATGCCCATGCCGAGATCGCTTGCGACCTCCATTCCGGCTCGCCGAACGGGTCCGTCGAGCCGGAAGAGATCCGGATCACCGACTTCGCGTCCGACATCGATGATTCTCGGGGCGCACCAGAATTTGGCGAGTCGTGCGCCCAGTCGTCGGTAATCGATGATCCGCTGGGTGTAACCCTCCCCGTGGGCATTTCGACGATCCTGCGCACGAAAATCCGGGACCGCAATCGGTTCAAAACGCCCGTCGAGTCGATCTCGGACCGAATCGACGTCTTCCAGTGCGGTCATCGACCAGACGGATTCCACCCCGAACAGCGTCATCGCCTCGGCGAAGACGTCGACGGCATCACTGCCGTTGATGTGGCAGTGCGCGTCGATGATCGGCACCACGGGTGGATCGAAGCGCAGGGCCTCTGAACGGTAGTCGAGACCGAGTCGATTCGATGAATTGAGCGTGGGGGTCGGCATGCCGGAATGGTAGGTCGACAGACCGTTTCGGGGGCGTTGTTTCAGGCGGTGGCGCGTTTTCGGTTCGTCGGCGTGGAGTCCTCGGTCGGTTCGGCAAGAGCTTCTTCCGATCTCCCCGGGATGATCTTCCGATCTCGTGCGGAACTGTTCGGCTCGGCGGAGGCTGCAGGGAGCATGCCGGAGGTGATCACGCGGCCGATGTAGAGCTCGTAGTCCGACTCGATATCCAGGTGCCTCAGGAGGTCGCAGGCGAGCCAGGTGGCCCCGCACTGGGGAATCGGCTGCAGGTGTGATTCCTCAAGCGGAACCAAGGCGTGACCCAGGAACGGATCGTCGTCGAGAAGGTCCGCCGAGCGGGTGAAGAGACGGGTGATGATTCGATCCGAAGGGGCGAGTTCGCAGAGACCGAATCGGGCGGAGTCGCGAATCAGCGGACTGAGTACGTGCCCCTTCTTCACCGATACCGCGATGGTCGGGGGATCATCGGCGCAGTGCTGCACCCGATCCACCAGAAGTCCCTGTCGGGTTCCACCATGGCTGGCGGTGAGCAGGAAACGACCTCGTGGCAGCCTTTGAAGCACGTCTCGATGCTGTGACTGGTCTGAATCTTCGCATGTGGGGGCCTTCATGCGCATGGGCGGCAAACTCCAACGGGATAAACAGAATGCGGGAAGCTGGGACCACCGAGAGCAGTCGAGGGGGAAACGGACCGGTGGGAAGTCATCGGAAGTGGAGAGACAGTGGAAAGATGCACCCATCGGCGAAAAAGTCCATAAACCTTTCTTTCATAGGTGCTTATTGTCTTTGCCGGGCACTAAAAAGGCGAGGCGGGGGGTAAGAGTGGCTCAAAAAGAATCAAAAGTGGGGCAAAGTGTTGAAGAGTGGGGCGGGGTGGGGTATTGTCGGCGTGGAACGAGTCCTCTCCTCTCAGGAGTCACGATGCGTGTTTTTCTTCGGCCAGCACGAGCACACGATCGATGCGAAGCAGCGGCTGGCCGTGCCAGCGGCCATTCGCGACGTGCTCTCCGAGGAAACGCATGGGCTGGTCTTCTGGGCGGCACCTGGTCCCAATGGACACCTCTGGCTCTGGCCGGAGAAGACGTTCCAGCGATACGCCGCGAACCTCGAAGGCTCGCTGCTGCCCAATCAGGATTCAATGGACTACGAGCAGATGCTGTTCTCGAGGTCGCAGCGTTGCCCGCTCGACTCCGCCGGAAGAGTTCGTCTGCCCGAACGTCTGCTCGACGAGTATCAACTCTCCGGGAGTGTGATCGTGTTGGGAGTCAAGGACCACCTCGAAGTGGTCGACCCCGACGGCTGGAAGACGCTGCAGGACGCCAAGTGGTCCGATCCCGGACTGCTCGAACGGGCGAGGCAGGCCCATCAGGCGCTGCGAAAATCAGAGCAGGGGGGTGCGGTTTGAACACCGACTCCGCTTTGTTCGACCCGAAAGACGATGGCCAAGGATCGGCCGTCAATTTCGCCCTCGGCCCGCGGTCGAGTCGATGGCGAGACCAACGTGGGATGCGGCGTTCAAGGACGACCGCCGCAACCTGCATCTCGACTGCAGACATCGCGTCCATTTCGATGGATGGTGATGGGGCGCGTCCAGGGGGGCAACCTGAGCGCACCGGCCGGGTCAAGGATGATCCGGTGTTTTGTGGGCCGCATGGCAAGGATGCTCGCGGCCAGGGAAGTCCCTAGGACTTCCAACGCCCTCGACCCGGTCCTCCTGGATCGAGGGCATTCGGCCTTTGAGCGGGGGCTCAGTGGCTGCTTCGCTTCGTCGCCCGCGTCGTCGTCAGACGGCGCGGGCGTTTTTTCGGCCCGACCGGAATCGGTCGCCGGGGATCATGGAAAGTCTCGGTCGCGTCCGAGTGAAAGGCCTGATGTCGACGGTCCGACGTCAGCCTTCCGAAGCGGGCCGGATCTTGCCGGCGACCGGGGGGGCTTCGTCATCGGCGACGATCTGCTCGGCAATCTCTCGCCGGTGCACATCGACCTCTCGGGGAAATTCAAAGGCGAGGCGAACACGATCACCCTTGATCACCGCGACCCTCACCACGCCAAGCGGGGAGGACGGATCACCGATGACTACTTCTTCGCCTTCGCGTCGGGTGATGACCAGCATCGCCGGGGCCTCCTGCCTGTCACCGCTTCGGGGTCGTCGTCTTGGCGATCGAAAACCGTGTTCGATACGCCGGGTCAATTTCGTGAACCATGGACTTCGGTCGAAGTCGGCTTCGAACTGACAGGACAAAGCGGTCAGCCGAGATCATTCGGCCATCCGGAGTCTATCCCAAGAATGGAATCTGAAGAAGGGGAAATTTCGACCGTCTCTGGAGGACCGCCCGTTCAATCCACGGCGATGACCGCGGTGACCTCGGGAACCCGATCGCGCAGATTCCGCGCAATTCCGTCGCGAAGCGTAATTTCGCTCGAAGGGCAGCCAATACAGGCACCAAGAAAGCGGATTTTAACCGTTCCGTCTGCTTCTACGGCGACGAGTTTGATGTCTCCACCGTCTTCTTGAACCGCCGGGCGAATCAACTCAAGAACCTGGGCAACCCTTTTTTCGAGGGATGGCAGATTCGAGTCGGAATCGTCGGCAGAATCGGGGGGGTTGGAATCGTGGTCTGAGTCGGTCATGGGCTTCCGGAATGCGGTTCAGATCAGCTGAATGGATCTTGGGTCGCGGACATCGAACCAGTTGGATCGTGTTCCGTGACCGCGATGATATAGAGTCGATCGCAGGCGGAATGGTATCCGTCCCGGATCCTCTGGTGTTCCTCGGGCATTGTCTGCCCGAAATCGCCGGAACGTCGGCAAGGAGGCCGCCGTGTTCGATGCTCGCGCTCATGCTTCGAGATTTTCCGTCAAAGGTGTCGGGGCGGCGGGAATCACCGCTTCAGGGCTTCTGGCGACCTTCTTACTCACGGTTTTCCTGGGCTGCGGGGGGCAATCGGTCACCGATCCCGCTCGGGTGCTTTCGGACACCTCCGAGGTGCCCGCGCGTCATGCCGCCGCGATCGGCATGGCGGAAGGCATTCTTGGGCAGGAAGAGACGATCCGGCTCCTCAGGCGAATGATCGTGTCGGACGGCTACGCCTTGGAAAGCAGGGAAGCAGCCTGGAAGACGCTGGAACGGCTCGATCGACCTCAACTGGCTCGATTGCTGGAGCTGAATCTGCCTCGCCTTTCCGCCCCGCGATGGCGGACTCGGATCTGTGAACTCATCGCCGAAGAGGTCTGGATTGAAATGACCCCGACACTCATTCGAGCCTGGGCACGGAAGATGCCTGGTTTCCTGGGTGATCCGGCCGACCGGCCGGAGCGACTGGCGCTGATCGAGATGTACGGGGAAACCCAACTTCCCAAGGTTCTGGTTCAGGTGATGTTGGATGCCGATCCGGTGGTCGCCGCCAATCTCCGTGCTCGTTGTTGGGAACTTCTGGTGGCTGAAGGTCGTCTCGAGGTCGTGGTCGATCTTCTGAAGAATGCCGATGTGGATCCGAACGACGGCCTCTTTCGGGACCTCCGGCGAATCGCCGGGGCGACCGACGTCATTCCGACCAATCGTGAGGAGATCGCCTGGATGCGAGCGCTCTGTCTCGAGGAGAACGAGGCCTTTCTGGATGCGGTCATCGAAGCGGTCGGGCAGATTCCCGCGGCGCGACGGTCGGATCTTGAACCCCGTGATCTTGGAATCATCGTGGGTGCACGGAGGATCGATCCCGCGCTCCTGAAAATGGATGAAGCAGAACTGGAAGCGATTCTCTCCCCGAGGATCGATCCTGACGGACGTCGTTTCTACACCGCGGACTTCACCGGTCATCGAGGCACTTTCTCCGAGCGGTTCCGGAACCGACGGGAGAAGCTCGATTGGGGTGATCTGCTCGCGCTGGTGGTGGCGTCGGAGGCCATCGCTCTCGAACCAGTTCGTCGCCACCTCTTCGATCACGCCGAACGTGATCTTCTGGATACCGGCACCGAGTTCGGTGGGGTGATCGGGATCGACGATCGAGGTCGATTCGTGGTGGAGGAATTCGCCCCTCGAACCCGCAGCGGCGACATCCGATTCGTCGCGCCTCAGGCCTTGTTCGATGCCGGTTACAGCGGCCTCTTCCACTTTCATCACCACGCTCAAGACTACGAAAATCGAAAGTACGCGGGCCCGCATCTCGGAGACTTCGGCTATGCGGAGTCCACCCGAGCGAACTGCCTCGTCTTCACGTTCATCGACAGCCGCACGCTCAATGCAGACTGGTACCGGCATGGCGGAATGGTCGTCGATCTCGGTCAGATCTCTCGCCCGGATTGATTCTCGTGCAGGTGTTGTTGCTCATTCTCGTGGCTGCCGTACTCCTGCCGATTGACGGCCGGCGTGATGTCGACTCATGGCTGGCCACGAGCGTGGTGCTCGGCGGAACCGCGATGCTGCTGCTCGCCGCGCTCGTTCGATCCCGGCTTCTGCAACGCAAGCTCGCGGGGCCCGAGGGGCCGCGGTGGATCGAACGGGCGGCTCGAACCCAACGCCTGGTCCAATGGGTGGCGGTGTTGATCGTGGTCGGTGGGGTGATCGGTCTTGGCTTTCAGGAAAGTGTTCGATCGTTGGTCGGTGACCCGCCGTTGTTGGACGAAGTGCTCGTGATGGCGCCGGCCCTTTTTGCGATCGTCGCCGCCTGGTGGATCTTCCAGCCATTCGAACGTCGGGCCAGCGAGGCGACGTTGCTTCGAAGGATCGATGAGGGGCAGCCCGTGCATCCGCTGCCGAGTCGTATGGCCTGGGTCGCGTTGCAGGTTCGATCCCAGATGTTGGTGATTCTCGCGCCGATCGGCCTGCTGGCCCTCACCGGTGAATCGGTGCGGCTGCTGGTTTCGACCGTGGATTCGATTCCGGCGTGGGCGGAGACGGTGCTTCCGATCGTCGCGGTCGTGCCGGTGGTGGCAATCGCGCCCTGGCTGGTGGTCCGACTGGCGGGTGCGACGTCGCTGCCTCCCGGGGAGGTTCGCGACATTCTCGAGGGCATGTGTCATCGTGCCGGTGTGCGGGTGCGCGACCTGCTCCTGTGGCCGACCGGTGGATTGATGATCAATGCCGGGGTGACGGGGATCCTCGGTGTCCTTCGCTGGGTGATGTTGACCGATGGACTGCTCGATTCGCTTCATCGTCATCAGGTGATGGCGGTGATGGCCCATGAACTGGCGCACGCACGGCGTCATCACATGCTCTGGATGGGACTTTCCGTGGTCGCGCTGGCGATCAGCATGGGTCTGTTGATGGATCCGTTGGTGGTGAGCCTCTACCAATGGCGAATCGATGCGGGTGGTTCGGTGGCGGCGATGCAACGGGATCTGGGATTCCTCGATCTCACCGCGACCGGTCTGGTGCTCGCCGGGGTGCTCATGGGCTTCGGATGGGTCTCCCGAAGATTCGAGCGGCAGGCCGATGCGTTCGCCGCGGTGCGGATGTCCGTGGACGAGCAGGATCAGGCCTTGCCCGTGGTTTCGAGTGCCGGAGCGGTCTCGATGGCCTCGGCACTTCTGGTCGTTTCGCATGCCAACGGCGTGCCGATGGAGCGATTCAGCTGGCGGCACGGATCGATCGCTTCTCGCCGTCGCCATCTCGAGTCTCTGATCGGCCGGCCGGTTGATGCGCTTCCCATCGATCGAACCGTGCGGCTGCTCAACCTGGTGTCCATGTCGATCATCTGCCTGGCTGCGGCCTGGTGGGGGATCGAACTGGCGACGGAAGCCGGGGATGGGATCGTCCTGAGCGACGGCGTCGCGGCGGAGGCTCGATCATGAAGGTTCCCTTCGTGAAAATGCACGGCCTCGGAAATGATTACGTGTTCATCGATGGGCGGGATGGAGTCGAACTCCGATCGGCGACCGTGATCAGGATCAGTGATCGTCGGGAAGGGATCGGCGGGGACGGCGTGGTGATGCTCGAAGCCCCCGTGGACGTCGCGAATCACGCCCGAATGCGGATCTTCAACGCGGATGGCTCCGACGGTGGCGTCTGTGGCAACGGACTCCGATGTCTCGCTCGTTGGCTGCGTCAGGATGGATTCGTTGCGGAAGGATCGATCCGAGTCGAGACACCCGGCGGAGTGGTGGAACTGCTGGCCGGGCCGATGCTCGCGGACGGCACGGTTCGCGTGGAGGCCACCATGCCCTCGCCGCGTCTTGAATCCGCGATGATTCCGTCCCGGATTCCCGGCGTCGGGCCTGCAGAACCGGTGATCGATCGGAATGCCGGGGAGATTCTCGCGGGCCGGGATCTCCCGCCGACGACACGCCTCACTCTGGTTTCAATGGGCAACCCGCATGCGGTTCTCAGCCTCGGCGGAGTCGGCCGCGCGGAACTCGACCGGATGATTCGCTGCGTGGGGCCGAAGATCGAATGTCACCCGTTCTTTCCCGAGCGAATCAACGTTCACCTGGTGAGTTCCGATGATCGAGGCGGTCTTCGAATGTCCACCTGGGAACGAGGAAGCGGAGCCACTCGGGCGTGCGGCACGGGCGCCTGTGCGGCGGTGGTCGCCCTGGTCGCGGCTTCGGGGCCGGGTGATGATTCCTGGCGTGACATCGAACTTCCCGGTGGTCGCTTGGAGATCGCCTGGTCCGGACGGCCGACCGATCCGGTTCGGCAACGCGGGCCGGCGGTGGAGAGTTTTCGAGGTTGGGTTGAAATCGAGTCGGGATCCGCGTTCGCGGGTCGGGCAAGGAGCACACCATGATGACGTCCGATGACCGGTTCGACGACTTCGAGCGACGATTGCTCGCTCTGGTCGAGGAACGAGCGGCAGCCCTGGAGCGGGATCTGCGAATGCTGGTCGGCATACCGACCGGGCACAACCACGTGGAAGGGCTCGACCGGACGCGTGGATGGTTCGAGGAACGGCTTCGCCGCCTGGGCGCCGAAGTGGAACTGGTACCGGGTCGTCCACGGCCGGACTGGCTCGAGATTCGCCGGGAACCCGAGGATGCGCCGAAGATCGACGATGATGTTTCGGGGCCAAAGGTCACGATTCCCCCGACGCTGGTGGCCCGGCGTCCGGCGGGAGACGGCGTCGATGCCGTGCGGATGGTTCTGTGCGGCCACCTCGACACCGTTCACGATCCTCACGGTCCCTTTCAGGAACTGTCTTCGGTCGAGGACGACATCGCCCGGGGACCGGGTGCGATGGACATGAAAGGCGGGCTGATGGTCGCCCTCGCCGCGTTGGAGGTTCTGGAATCCCTCGGTCGCCGGGTCGACTGGACGATGGTGCTCGTGAGTGACGAGGAGACCGGGACCTTTTTCGGTGAAGAGGCTTTGCTCCAAGCCGCCCGCGGTCACGATATCGGGCTGGTCTTCGAGCCCGCGTTGCCGGACGGCTCGCTGGTGGTCGAACGAATGGGGTCGGGCACCTTCATGCTCGAAGCGGTGGGGCGGGCGGCTCATGTCGGACGAGCGTTCACCGAAGGACGTTCGGCCGTGGTCGCACTTTCCCGGGCGATCATCGAGGTCTCGGGGCTCGCGGATCCCGAGCGTGGGCGGATCGTCAACATCGGTCCCGTGCACGGTGGTGGTGCCACCAATGCGGTGCCACACCATGCTCGCTGCTGGGGCAATGTTCGCTACGCCGACGAAGCTTCACAGGCCGGTCTGGAGGCGGACGTTCACCGAGTGGTCGGGGATCTTGGGGCGAAGCTGGCGGGCGAAATGACCGATGCCCCCCGAATCAGGGCTCGAACCGCATTCCTCCGCCCGGCCAAACCCTCGACCCCGGAAGTCCTGGCTCTGGCGGAACGAGCAAGAGAAGTCAGCGAGGCCCTGGGGCGGCCCATGCCTTTCGCCTCCACGGGGGGCGCGTGCGATGGGAATCTCCTCCAGGCCGCTGGAGTGCCCACCATCGACACCCTGGGGGTTCGCGGTGGGGGAATGCACCGTCCTGACGAGCATCTGGAAATCTCGAGTCTGGTCGAAAGAACCGCACTTCTCGCGGTCCTGCTTCATCGTCTGGATCGGGACGGTTTCGGCGAACGGACGGGCTCCGGTCGGCCGATACCATGAGGCAGGACGATCCAGTCTCATGCTCGTCCGTCCCCGAACCTCTGGAGCCAGCTCGTGTCCACCCCCGTTCCTGATTCGAACATCGCCGCCGCTTTTCACGATGCCCCGGAGACTCGGGCCGCGATCGACGCGATTCTCGGACGACTCGAGGCGGCTCAGGCGGGTATCGAGGGCGAAAGGCCGGCAAGATCGGGTGGTCGAGAGAACCTCCAGAGCTGGATCGACCGCTCCACCGATGCCAAGGGACGAGGGCCGATCTTCCCCTACGTGGGTTCCGGCATCGGCCGGGGGCCATTGGTCGAACTGCTCGACGGTTCGGTGAAGTGGGATCTGATCAACGGCATCGGGGTCCACATGTTCGGGCACTCCGACCCCGGAATGGTGCGGGCCGCCCTGGAGTCCGCGCTCTGCGACGTGGTCATGGAGGGCAATCTCCAGTTCAACGAGAAGAGCATCGAGTTCGGTGAGCTCCTCGTCGAACAGGCATCGAAGGGTTCGAGCCTTCGCCACGTCTTCCTCACGAATTCGGGCGCGATGGCGAATGAGAACGCCTTGAAGGTCTGCCAGCAGAAGACCGGAGGCGCTCCTCGGGTCATCGCGTTCCAGGACTGCTTCATGGGCCGAACCACGACCATGGCCCAGATCGGCGATTCCGCCGGAGGCCGGTCGGGGATTCCCCTGAACGCGCAGGTCGACTACATGCCGTTCTACGACCCGACGCTCGGCGATCGATCGATCGAGATGGCGCTCTGGCATCTCGACCAGGTCATCGCCCGCTATCCGGGACAGCACTCCTGCTTCATCTTCGAGCTGGTGCAGGGAGAGGGCGGTTTCCGCACCGCGCCTCGCGAGTTCTTCGTCCCACTGATGGAACGTTGCCGGGAGGCGGGCATCCCGGTCTGGGACGACGAGGTCCAGACCTTCGGCCGCAACACCGAGATGTTCATGTACGACACCCTCGATCTCGGCCGGTACGTCGACGTGGTCGCGATCGGGAAGATGAGCCAGGCGTGTGCGATCCTCTATACCGAGGACTTCGCCCCCAGGCCCGGTCTTCTTTCAGGCACCTTCATCGGGTCGGCGAGCGCATTCCACGTGGGACACGCGGCCCTGTCGCGGCTCCGTGACGACGGTTACTACGGTCCCGACGGTCGCATCGCTCGATTGCACGCCGCCTTCCGCGAGCATTCGTCGGCACTGGTGACCTCGCATCCCGAGTGGTTCCCGCCGGTGCCGATGCCGTTCGGAAGGGCCTCCGAGGAATGGTTCGGCGGAACCGGCGGCATGTGTCGACTCACGCCGTTCGGCGGTGATCGAGCCCGGATCATGACCTGCCTCAACCATCTCTTCGACGAAGGCGTCATCAGCTTCCTGTGCGGACACGGTCCGCATCACATCCGGTTCCTTCCCCCGGTCGGGGTGATGGAACCCGAGCACTTCGGCCCCGTGTTCGAGATCCTCGAACGAGCCATGGCCATGACACACGACGCCTCGGCCTGATCATCGACGCCAGCGCGCGATCGAACCCCGCACCCGAACCCCAAGAGAGTCCCGATGTTCATCATCCGACAGATCCGGACCGAGGACGTGCCCGCCGTGCTGAAGCTTGCACGACTCGTCCATTCCTTCAACCTTCCCGCCGATCGCGATTCGATCGCGACGAAGGTCCAACGAAGTCGAAGGAGTTTCGCCGGTCGTCTCGAGGATCCTTCGGAACGAATGCACATGTTCGTCCTGGAGGACACCGAGACCGGGAACATCATCGGGACCAGCATGATCATCGGCTGCGTGTCCTCGCCGGGAAGTCCGCACGTCTACCTCGAGGTCTCGAAGAAGTCCTTCTGGAGCGAGGATCTCCAGCAGGGGCAGACCCACAAGGTGCTGACCCTCGGGATCGATGAATCCGGACCGACCGAGCTGGCGGGACTGGTTCTCGCCCCCGGGTATCGCGGACATCGTGATCGTCTCGGCGGATTCCTTTCGACCATTCGATTCCACTTCCTCGGTCTCCACCGGCGGACGTTCAACCGTCGAATCATCGCCGAGGTGATGGGGTCCCTGACTCCCGACAGCAGCAACGTGCTCTGGGACTACCTCGGCGGACGGTTCATCAACCTTTCGTATCTCGAGGCCGACGTCTTCTGCCAGCACTCCAAGGAGTTCATCACCTCGCTCTTTCCGAGGGAACCGATCTACGCCTCCCTGCTGCCGCCCGAGGCCCGGAACCTGATCGGTCGAGTGGGAGACGAGGCCAAGCCGGCTTTGGCGATGCTCGAACGACAGGGCTTCGAGCATCACGGTCACATCGATCCGTTCGACGGCGGGCCGTACCTCGAAGCGAAACTCGAGCGGATTCCACTGGTCAAGTCGACTTCACGGGTCACGGTCGTCGGTACCGGTCGGGTCGCGTCGAGCCGCATCGGCATCCTGAGCATCGAGGGTTCCTCGCTTCCCGACGGCCCCGGCGCCTTCCGCGCGATCCAGGTGCCCTACGCCGAAGTCGATGGCGGCATCCAGATCTCCCGCAAGGCGTTGCAGTCACTCGGAGCCGAGGTCGGTGACAAGGTCGGGCTGACGCCCACCCGGATCCCGCGAGCGAAGTCCGGGGGTGGCAAGTGATGAACGCCGGCATCGCTCATCAACGAGGGCTGACGCATCGCGAGCCTGCGGACTTCATCGGTGGGACCTGGCGACCGCTTCCCGGCGGAAACCAGATCCAGTCCCGAAATCCAGCGAGTCCGGACGAGTTGGTCTGGTCCGCGGATCCAGTGGAGTCGCACGTCGGGGACGCGGTCGCCGCCGCTCGCGCGGCGTTCCCGGCCTGGCAACGACTGGGACACGAGGGACGGGTGGAGGCCCTCCGTCGCTGGCAGGTCGCCGCCCGCGACCATGTCGATCGCCTTGCCCGGTTGATCGGACTGGAGACGGGCAAGATCGCCTCCGAGGCCGCCGCGGAGGCGGGCCTCGTGGGCACCAAGGTCGACATCACGCTCGGGCCCCATTCCAGCGGACGGATCGCGGGCTATGACGTCGCGGCGGGAGACACCCGCATCGGCCGCTGCAGCTTTCGTCCTCACGGTGTGATGGCGGTGCTCGGTCCCTTCAACTTCCCGGCCCATCTTCCAAACGGTCATGTGGTGCCGGCGCTGCTTGCGGGCAACACGATCGTCTTCAAGCCCAGTGACAAGACACCGGCCGTCGGCCAGGCCCTCGCCGAGATCGCTGAAGCCGCGGATCTGCCCCCCGGGGTGTTCAACCTCGTCCAGGGAGCTGCCGGTCCCGCCGCCCGACTGGTCGCCGATCCGGGCGTGGACGGGATCCTGTTCACCGGCAGTTGGCCGGTGGGGCGCCGGATTCTTGAAGCGAATCTCGATACCCCCGGGCGGATCGTCGCTCTCGAACTGGGAGGGTCGAATCCATCGGTGGTCATGCCCGACGCCGACCTTCGGCAGGCGGTGGTCGAGTGCGCCCGTGCCGCGTTCGCGACCACCGGCCAGCGTTGCACCTGTACGCGTCGGATCGTGTTGCATGCGGACATCGCGGACCAGTTCCTCGCCGCGTTCTGCAAGGTGGCGAGCACACTGGTGGTCGGCCCGGGCGATTCGGATTCCCCGGTGTTCATGGGACCGATGATCAACGGCGATGCGGTCGATGCAGTACTCGCCTTCCAGGACGAACTTCACGCCGGAGGAGGACGGGTACTCGTGCAGTCGTCCCGCATCGAGGGACCCGGCCATTTCGTCACGCCCGGCGTGGTCCTCGTCGATCGTTTCGATCTCGAGCGTGATCGAGAGTGCTTCGGACCGCTCGTCCAGATCTCGATCGCCCCGGATTTCGACGATGCGGTGGCCCAGGCGAATGCGACGCGCTACGGCCTGGCGGCCTCGATCTTCACCCGCGACGATGCGATCTGGGAGCGATTCCTGGCGGAATGCCGTTCGGGTTGCGTCAACCGGAACTGCGGGACCGCGGGTGCGAGCGGGACCCTTCCCTTCGGAGGCCTCGGCCTCAGCGGGAACCACCGACCGGCCGGTGCTTTCAGCATTGATTACTGCGCCCATCCCGTGGCGAGCATGATCGAATCGGGCCAGGGGGCGGCGATTCCACCCGGGATGCTGGTCGAAGATCGCTGGTGGCGATCCTGATTTTGGTGGGAATTGCTGAAAATAGGAAAACGATCGATTGATTGCACTCAGTGCATTCTGTACGATCAGGTCAATGGTGTTCAGTCTCCGGGGCTCCTCTACTGATTTGGAGCACAAGCATGATTGACCGCAAGGTTCTGACTCTCTGGATTGTCTCGATGTCACTCGGGCTGCTTGCGGTCCCGGCAGTCGCTGGTGACACCGTCATCGACGTACCCCGTTTCGAAGGTGGTGTGCAAGTGAGTTCGGGCACCATTCCGAACTGCTGCTCGTCCCACTCGATGAGCTCGATCAACGCGATTCAGCTCTCGATGAAGGGCTGCACGACCATGGGTGGGTACTGCATGGGATCACGCCATTACGCATACGTGAGCTTCGATCTGTCCTGGATTCCCGAGGGCGTCACCATCGAATCGATTCGACTGGTGGGCAGCAGGAACATGCCGCGTACTGCCGGAGGCTCGGTCTGCGTTGGTTTCATGCCCTACGGAGAGATGGGCTCATCGATGTTCAACGCGTGCAACATGGGCTCCACGACCTTCAACTGGACGAATGCCCAGAACTTCTCGATCAACCTGAATCCCGATCACTTCAACGATCCCTCTCGGGATCGGTTCGCGGTCGTCCGTCTGACCCAGAGCGGTGAAAACGGGTCATACGTTCGGAACGGAAAGACCAACGCCCCGAGGCTGAGCGTCACCCTGGCGGTCCCGCCATGCGTGGGCGATCTCAACGACAACGGCGTGGTGAATTCGGCGGACCTCGGGTTCCTCATCGCGGGTTGGGGATCCGGAGACCGCGACGCCGACCTCAATGGTGACGGTGTGGTGGATTCCGAGGATCTGGGATTGATGCTCAGCAACTGGGGTTCCTGTCCCGGACCCTGAGGTTGAGAAGCGATCCAAGCTGAAGCGGTGCTTGGGGAGAGTTCCGCGCTATGGCTTCCCCGATGGGGAAGCCATCGCCTCTTTTGCGGCCTTCTCGGCATGCGAACCGCTGATCGGGATCATTCGTTCAATCGAGAGCCGTCTGCCCTCACGACGTGGCCGACCAGCCCAAACATCCGTCGGTGACCGCGCCTCGCAAGCGATCGCCTGGTCCAGACGCGGGCAAGGACCGTGTTTCAGCGGTCGAATTCGTCGATGCCTCGTTCGAGATCGAAGCGGACCTCTCGGCTCGAAGATGAGTGATGAAATCTGCCGACGGGAAGGGTGCGTCGTCGAGCCATGCGAGCGAGACCTTGTTGTGATGGTGTGGGCGACGCACTCGATCTCATTCCAGAATTCGAGGACGGCCCGGCGGTCCCCATGATCCTGCCTCGAAAACCTCAGGAACCACCAAGGGTTGGGTTCGAGACGCTCCAGGACCACTTGGTCGATGCGTCGAGTCGGTGAGGACCCGGGAGCGGAACTGGTCGTTGTCGGCCGATCCGGGGCGGATGCCCCATAGCCCCGGGCCCGTTTTAAGGCGATAGTTCTCCTGTCGACAGGGGAGGTCCTGGCGGCTCGGCCCACGAGGCCAAGGAGTCCATTCCGGGGGTACTCCTTGAGCCGATCGGTGTCTTCGGACATCGAGGGTGCGCCGGGCCGCCAAGCCCTTCCGGGCCCATCGGGACCGTCGGCGTGAGCGTCCACCGGGGGTGGCGCCACGCCGTCGGTTCCGATTCCTCCCACCGGGGTGTCCCGGGAGGAATCATCGAATCAAGGGAAAAGGATTTCGCGACGCGTCTTTCGGGACGCGTCGCGATTCCTGTTTCAGGCCGCCGTGTCGCTCGTCAGTGGACCAGGCCGCCATCGGGCACCCTGCGATCCGGCGCAATCAGGATCGTGGAGCCGTCGGCGTCGGGAAGGCCGAGAACGAGGACTTCGCTCTCGACTCCTGCGATGCGCTTCATCCCGAGATCGGTGGCCACGATCACCTGTCGACCCACGAGGTCTTCCGGCCGATGGTGCTCGGTCAGCTGAGCGCTCGAGGTTCGAACGCCGTGAGGTCCGAGATCGACCTGGAGGATGAACGCCGGACGGCGAGCGCGGGAATTCTCCGTGCAGGACCTGATCGTCCCGACCCGTAGTCGCGTGTCAAGCGGTCCGTGGTCCGCGGGCACGCCGTCGGGATCGGGATCCGTCACCCCGTTCACTCCGTTCCGTGGATCTTCTCGTCGAGGAACGAGGGGACCTGGTCGAGGGCCACGCGTTCCTGCGACTGGGTGTTGCGCTCACGGATGGTGACTGCGTGGTCGTTCGCGGTGTCGCCGTCGATGGTGATGCAGTACGGGGTGCCGCACTCGTCCATGCGGGCGTATCGCTTGCCGATCGACTGCTTGGCATCCATTTCCACCACGTGACGTCGGCGAACGTCCTTGTAGAGCTTCTCGGCGATTTCCGGCATGCCGTCCTTGGCGACCAGCGGGAAGATNCCCGCCTTCACNGGAGCGATTCTGGGATCGAAGTTCATGTAGAGCTTCGACGCCCGGCTTTCATCCGGGGTGAAGGCTTCGCAGATCAGGGCGAGCACGCCGCGGTCGGCGCCGGCGGACGGTTCGATGACATGCGGGAAGTAACGCTCGTTCCGGGCCTGATCGAAGTACCGCATCTTGTCGCCCTTGCCGCAGTGCTCCGCGTGCTGGCGAAGGTCGTAATCCGAACGGTGGGCGACGCCTTCGAGTTCGCCGAAGCCCGGCGCGGTGAAGGGGAAGCGGTATTCGATGTCGCAGGTTCCAGCCCCGGCCTTCGCATAGTGCGCAAGTTCGTTCCGATCGTGTTCACGCAGGATCAGGTTGTCGCCGGCGAGGCCGATCGACTTCCACCAGGCGTATCGTTGTTCNCGCCACCAGGCGTACCACTGCTCCGCCTCATCGGGATGGATGAAGAACTCGAGCTCCATCTGCTCGAACTCGCGACTGCGGAAGGTGAAGTTTCTTGGCGTGACCTCGTTGCGGAACGCCTTGCCGATCTGGGCGATGCCGAAGGGGACCTTCACGCGGCTGGAATCCACCACGTTGTGGAAGTTGGTGAAGATGCCCTGGGCGGTCTCGGGTCGAAGATACGCCTTCGAGTCCTCGTCACGGATCGCACCGCAGTAGGTCTCGAACATCAGATTGAACATCCGGGGTTCGGTCAGGGTGCCGGGTTCCTTGACGTCGGGGCCGACGGTCATCGCTCGTCCCTCGGCCGAGAGGTCCATGAATGCGCCGGTTTCCAGGTCTTCGTCCTCGACCGTTCGCTTGACGTACTTCTCGAGTTGCTTTCGAGCTTTGGCCAGGCTCTCGTCGTCGCCTTCGAGAAAGGCGTAGATGCGGCCGCCCTCGGCCTGTTCCTTGAGGCCGAGGCAGAGGACATGGTCGGCGCGATAGCGAGCCTTCGAATCCTTGCAGTCGACCATCGGGTCGTTGAAACCACCGACGTGTCCGGACGCCACCCAGGTCTTCGGGTTCATGATGATCGTGCAGTCGACGCCGACGATCTTCACTCGGTCGCCGCTGGGGCTGGTCAGATCGTTGTGAACGATGCCGTCCCACCAGAGATTCTTCAGATTGCGTTTCAGTTCCGAGCCGTACGGCCCGTANTCCCAGAAGCCGTTGATGCCGCCGTAGATCTCCGAGCTCTGGAAGATGAAGCCTCGACGTCGACAGAGGCCGACGATGTCTTCCATGCGCTTCGTGGTGGTCTCGCTCATCGGGGGTGGGATCCGGATCCAGGGTCTGGGGTGGGGGGGCACATCGAACGTCGACGGGATCGGCATGGTAGCGGGTACGCTCCGCGGCCCCGGAGACGGTCCCGGGGTCCACTCCAAATCCCTTTCCGGAATCCATGCATGCCCTTCTCCGATCGAACCTGCCTCGTGACCGGCGGTACCGGTGCTCTGGGGTCCGAAGTCGTCCGGGATCTTCTGGAATGCGGGGCCGAGGTTCATGTGACCTGGCGGGAAGCCCGGGAACTCGATGGGCTCGATTTCAAGAATCACGTGACGCTGCACGAGGTCGATCTCGGGGACGAATCCTCGGTGGCGGGGGTCTACGAAAAGGTTGGAGGCATCTACGCGTCGATCCACGTCGCGGGTGGATTTGGAATGGGCCCCCTCGAAACGATCTCTCAGGCGGATTTCGAGGCGATGATGCGGTTGAATGTGGGGACGTGCTTTCTGTGCTGTCGCGAGGCCGTGAAGGCGATGCGGCGTTCAAGTCGTCCCGTGGATGATGGCGGGCGGATCCTGAATGTCGTGGCCCGGCCCGCCCTCGAGCCGACCGGCGGCATGCTCGCGTATTCGACCAGCAAGGCGGCGGTGGCAAGCCTGACCCAATGTCTCGCCCGGGAGGTCCTGGCGGAAGGCATTCTGGTGAACGCGGTCGCCCCGTCGATCATGGATACCCCGTCCAATCGAAACGCCATGCCGGACGCTGATTTCTCCGCCTGGCCGAAGGTGGAGGAAGTCGCTCGGGCGATGGTGTGGCTTTCGAGTCCCGCCAACGCCCTCACCACCGGAACCGTGGTGCCGGTCTTCGGAAGGTCCTGAGGGCGGAAATCAGTCGTCCGGGGGCGGCGTGTCCATTTGGATCGACGGGGTCGGTGAGAGCGGTAATCACCAACTTCCGCGTCCGAGATGATGGCATTGTGGTCTAAACACTCGTGTTGGCGTAGGTCGTGCCCCGCCCGGGTGCTACCGTATCTCTATGACTAGATCCATCTGCCTCTTCGTTCTTGCCCTACCGGCAGTACTTGCAAACGCCCAGACGAGCAACGACGACTGTTCGAATGCCGTCGAGATCCTCTTCGGAAACACCACGTTTTCGACCGTCAAAGCGACCGATGACGGGCCAGGACTCCCAGCCGAGTGCAACGAAGGCTTCGGGAACGGATTTGGTTCGGACATCTGGTTCACACTCACGGCCGATCAGTCGGACGGCATCGTGGTGTCGACCTGCGACACCGCGGACTTCGACACCCGGCTCGCGCTCTACACCGAATGTGATGGGGTCCTGATCGCCTGCAGTGACGATGGTGCGGGTTGTGGAGGCTACACATCCCGGATGACGTTCGACGGAATCCAGGGTGAGACGTATCTTCTTCGAGTCGGTGGTTTCGACAACGAGCGAGGTACTGGAACGGTCAGCGTCGAGTACGGCGAAGGGCCGCCCGAGTCTCCGAACATCGACTTCCTGCATGATGGTCTCACTCGGCAGTACCGGATCTATGTTCCGGAGAATCTGACCGAGCTTCCGTCGTTGGTGATGGCGCTTCATGGTTACGGAGGCAACAACAACGACATGTTGAACAACTACGGCTGGACCCAACTCGCGGATGAAGAGGGTTTCGTCGTGGTGTTCCCCAACGGGACCCCGGACCAGTCGAATTCTCGTTTCTGGGATGTCGACTACGCCTTCCACGGGCAGTTCGACATCGATGACGACGGCTTCCTTTCCTCGCTTGCCGTGCATCTTCAGGACACGCTGGAACTCGACCCCGAACGAACCTTCGTCACCGGGTTCTCCAACGGGGCCGAAATGTGCTTTCAGCTGGCCTGCCGCGAGTCGGCGACCTTCCGCGGCTTCGGGCCGGTCATCGGGATGATGCTGGACACCCTCTGGGTGGACTGCGATCCGGAATTTTCCAGGCCGATCATCACCATGAACGGGACCCTCGACAACGTCACGTTGTTCGGCGGCGACATGGGCAACACCGGTGGTTGGGGCGCCTACCGCCCGATCCTCGAGATGGTGGACTTCTGGGTGGATGACATGGATGTCCCGGACCTCGAACGCGTCTTCGTCGATGACATCAGCCCCGGAGATGGCAGCACGGTCCGGATCGACAAGTACAGCAATCCCGATCACGACCGCCAGCTCTGGTTCTACCGGATCAACGGTGGCCGCCACGACTGGCCGGGTCAGTCGGGCAACATGGACATCGATGCGACCCGCGAAGTCTGGAACTTCTTCGACTCGATCGTGCCGCAGGATCCCGGCCCGCCGGACGTTCCCGCCGACTTCAACAACGACGGCTCGGTGAACGCAGCCGACCTCGGTTACATCCTGGCGGCCTGGGGCATCGGGAACGACGGGGGCGACCTCAGCGGCGATGGCAACACCAATGCCGCCGACGTGGGCCTGCTGCTCGCCGCCTGGACGAACTGATCACCCCCACGGGAGACTGGGAACCCCCGGTCTAAATATCCCGGACCCCGGCCCTACACCGGCCCCCATACCGGCCTCATGGCTGCCTTGTGGACGCCTCGTGGTTGATTCCCGGCAGCTCCCGGGCGATCTGCCGACGTCATCCGGTGTCGGCGGATCGGGCGAGGATGTGCTGGAGCAGCGGCTCCATGCTCAGGGGAATGCGTTCCTGAACATGTCTGCGTACGAGCCTGGTGGCGGACCAACGCCCCCCCGTTCTCATCCCGGGGGCTGGCTGCATTCATCATGCTTCAACCGATTCGACCGGATCAGTCACGGCCGGGCCTGGTACCGATGAGGGTGAAGAGTTCCATCCGGGCCGCGGGATCCTGCAGGAAGACCCCGTGCAGCTTGCTGGTGGTGGTCCAGGCGTGGCTCTGCCGCACACCGCGGTAGCACATGCAGAAGTGGCGGGCCTGGATGATGACCGCGACGCCCTGAGGCTTGAGTTCTTCCTGGATCGTGTTCGCGATCTGAGCCGTGAGCTTCTCCTGAACCTGAAGTCGCTTGGAGAAGATCTCCACCACCCGGGCCAGCTTGGAGAGCCCGACGACCTGCCCGCTCGGGATGTAGGCGATGTGGGCCTTCCCGACGAAGGGCACCATGTGGTGCTCGCAGTGACTCTGGATCTCCATGTCCTGGAGGAGCACCAGCTCGTCGTAGTTCTCCACTTCGCTGAAGGTTCGCTTCAGCGGCTCCCGGGGATCGGCTCGGTATCCCCAGAAGTGTTCGTTCATCGCCTTCACGACCCGGCGTGGGGTGTCGATGAGGCCTTCNCGTTCGGGGTCGTCGCCGATGAAACCCAGCAACGAATGGACATGTTTCATCGCTTCCAGGCTGGCGGGACTGTCGGGATCGAATTCGGCGTAGGGACGGGGCTCAAGCACGG
This sequence comes from Phycisphaerae bacterium, assembly GCA_002683195.1. Next base: position 2,199 of record NYSW01000003.1, on the reverse strand, counting down.
GCGATCTCCATCTATTGAGTGANTTCGAGAGGATATCGCAGCCGGGTTCGCGTGGGAGGGATCGGCGGGGCTTCCGGGCGAAGATCCTGAGGCCGATAGAATGACGAGGGTGAGCACCTCCTCCCGATCGACCGTTTTNCGCCCCTCTCTGCTCGCCCTCGATGGAGGGCGGATCGTCGCCGGAATGGAGGTCGAGGTCACGGGCGATCGAATCTCAGGCCTCCGGAAGGCCTCCGGCCCTGCGGATTGGAATATCTGCCTGATTCCGGGTTTCGTGAACGGACACAGCCACGCCTTTCAACGAGGGATGCGGGGGCAGGGCGAGTCCTATCCCGACGGCGCGGGCAGTTTTTTCACCTGGCGGGCCTCGATGTACGACCTGGTCGCTTCACTCGACCCGGATCGGTGTCATCGCATCTGCCGACTGGCCTTTGAAGAGATGCTGGATGCCGGCATCACGACCGTGGGTGAATTTCATTACGTGCATCACGGCATGGATCAGGCCGGAGCGCTTGATCACGCGGTCCTGCGAGCGGCGGCGGACGCCGGCATCAGGATCGTACTGCTGCACTGTGACTACGTTCGGGGGGGGTTCGATGATCGACCGCTCGCCGGAGGTCAGGTTCGGTTCGACGGCGGAACGGTCGAGGATTTTCTCGAATCGTTCGAGCGGGTCGCCGCGGGCTGCGTCGGTCCGCTTCAATCCGCGGCCCCGATCTCCCACTCGACCCGGGCGGTTCCGATCGAACGGATCGCGACGATCCGCGAGGAGGCCCGGCGTCGAGAGACCGTCTTTCACATCCACCTCGAGGAAGTGGTCGCGGAGATCGAAGATTGCAAGAACGTTCACGGCGTGACGCCCATGCGACTACTNCTTGATCACGGCATCATCGACGACCGGACGACCGCGATTCACTGCACGCATTCGACTGCCGGCGATCTGGGTGACTTCGCGGTGGCCGGNGGACGGATCTGTCTCTGCCCGAACACCGAGGGGAATCTCGGCGACGGCATCCCGGACATCGCGACNATTCGCGCCACCGGGATACCACTCTCCATCGGCACCGATCTCAACAGTCGGATCGCGCCGACCGAGGACCTTCGCTGGATCGAATACGTCCAGCGAATCAGTCGAACCATGCGGGGTGCGGTGGTGGACGAAGAGAATCGGACCGGAGGCCCGTTGTTGCAGATCGGTTCCGCCCACGGAGCCGAGAGCCTCGGCATCGAGGCCGGAACCATCGAAGTGGGGCGGTTCGCCGATTTCGCCGCCCTTGATCTGAATCACCGGACACTTCAAGGAGTCTCCGCCGAGGCGATGGCCGAGGCGATCGTGTTCGGAACCGGCCCCGAAACCATGGCGGGTACCTGCGTCGGTGGACGCTGGGTTCGTGGAGGACCAAGGACATGAGTGATTTCGGCCGCATCGGTGTCGATCTCGGAGGTACCAAGATCGAGGCGATCGCCCTCGTCGANGGNAACATCGTGGTCAGGNAGCGNGTTCCAACNCCNCANGGNGATTANCAGGGNACGATCGAGGCGATCCGTGANCTNGTGGTNTCGGTCGCCGGAGCCGCCGGGCTGGATCAGGNTTGTCCGGTCGGNGTGGGGACTCCGGGTTCCGTGCACCGNGCCTCGGGAATGCATCGCAATTCGAACTCGACGTGTCTCAATGGACGCCCCTTCGAGTCGGACCTGCAGAAGGCGATTCCAGGACCGGTCCGAACGGCCAATGATGCCAACTGTTTCGCCTTGAGTGAAGCGGTGGATGGTGCGGCGGCCGGATCACCGGTGGTCTTCGGGGTGATTCTCGGCACCGGGGTCGGCGGTGGCGTGGTGGTGGACGGCCGCGTGATCGATGGCCGCAACGGCATCGGCGGCGAGTGGGGTCACATGTCGATGCCGCTCAGGGGCCAGGATCCTTCGCTCACCGGGCGGGCGTGTTACTGCGGCCGCATCGACTGCCTCGAGCAGTACCTCTGTGGGCCGGCCCTGGAACGCGAGTACGAACAGCTTGCCGGTCGGCGACGGACGCTGCCGGAGATCGTCGCCGGGAGCGGGACCGACGAGGTCGCCCGGCAGTTGATCGATCGCTTTCACGATCGCCTGGCCGAATGCCTGGTCTCCGTGGTGGATCTTTTCGATCCCGATGCGATCGTGATCGGCGGTGGCGTCAGCAACCTCGACTCGATCTACGAG
>NYSW01000075.1 GCA_002683195.1 Phycisphaerae bacterium | reverse complement strand
GCGGTGGCCAGCGCTGTGCTGCTGCGGCTTCGGCGCGGCGGGTGTCATCGCGGGCTTCGCCATGCTGTGGGGCGGCCTCGTCCCGCCGAAATTTCAGATCGGTGGCGATGGCAAGTCGCACGCGGGTGGATTCAATCATGGCGTAACTCCCGGGGTGCTTTCGCTGCTCGCGGTCTACGCCTCGCCCCTGGTGGTCGTGCTTCTGCCGTTCTGGTGGCATGACCGGCGGGTCCGCCGCGCGATGTTCATCGGCCTCGTGGTCGGGCTCCTGGCCGGGGTGTCGCTTGAATCGGTGGCCGGCAAGGAATACGGCCGAAACGGCGGTTGGCTCTGGTTGTTCGCCGGTTGGACGCCCACGATCCTCGGGCGATCGAGCCTGATCGTCGCGGGCAGCGTTGTGGGCGGGGCGACCGCGGGAATCCTCTTCGGACTGCTCGTCGCGTCGGGCCGGACGCGGACCGCCTGGTTGGTGACCGGTTTCGCGATCTCCTTCCTGGCCGCCTATACCGTGAACTCGTCCGCCTTCCAGCGGTACTTCGATCCACCGATCCTGCTTGCGATCGGGTGGTGTCTCGCCTCACTGGACTCGAGGAGAACAGCGTACGGGACGATCGGGCGCGGCCAGCTCCGGGTTGCCGCGTTCGGGGTCTTCTCGCTCCAGGCGGTCTTTGCGTTTCTCACGCTGTACGCGAAGATGCGCTGGGCCGAGAGCTGATTCGCTCGCCGCGGGATGAACCGGGTGCGAACGGTGTCGACCGACGCTTCGGCGTTCCGCCAGCCGCGACGCGAGCCCTGACATCCCGAACGCCGCGCTCGGTCAGCTCGCCACCGTGGCCTTCGTCTTGGTGGTCTCTTCCTTGGCCGGCGCGTGGGTCGTGGTGTAATTTCGCTCGCGGGGCGTGACCAGCCCGACCTCGACCTCTTCGTAGGCGATCTTCGGCCGCCCGGTCTCCCGATCGAGGGAGGCGACGGTGGTGCGAAGGAAATCCTCGTCGTTCCGGGTGGGGAAGTCGGTCCGGTAGTGGCTGCCGCGGGATTCCTTCCGAAGGAAGGACGCCTCGATCATCGCGTCGCCGATGCGGAGCATGTCTCCGACCGATCTGGCGTGGGAAAGATTCTGGTTCGTCCAGAGGCCGGTGTCCGACAGTCGGATGTTGGCATACCGCTCGTGGAGTTCCGCGAGCTTGGCCCGGGCCTGTTCCAGTCGGGGTTCACTCTTGACCACCGTGCAGGCGGCGGTCATTTCATCGCCGAGTTCCCGGCCGATCAGGTACGGATTCTCGGTGCCGTCGGATGCGACGAGTTTCTCCACGATCCCTTCCTCGGCGACTCGAGCGGCGTCGTAGATCGAGCTCTCGAGTTCGCTCACCGACTGCTGTTGCCCTGAGACGTAGTTCACCACGCCGAGGCCGCAGAACAGGCCGTCGAAGATGCAGGAGAGAAGGGCGTTGGCACCCAGCCGGTTGGCACCGTGGTACTGGTAGTTCACTTCGCCGAAGGCATAGAGCCCTTCGATGTTGGTCATCATCGAGTTCGGGGCGCCCGACTCCATGCCTCGGAGGTCGGAAGACGGGGTGTAGGTCGTCCAGAGCCCGCCCATCGAGTAGTGGACGCCGGGGAAGATCCGCATCGGGACTTCGGCCGGGTCCTCGCCCACGAACTTGCGGTAGATCTCGACGATGCCACCGAGCTTTCGCTCCAGATACTCACGGTCAAGATGGGTGAGGTCGAGGAAGACCTGGTTCTCACCCGCCACTCCAAGCCCCTGATTGACGCAGACGTCGAAGATCTCGCGGGTGGCGATGTCGCGGGGAACGATGTTCCCGTACGCCGGGTACTTCTCCTCGAGGAAGTAGTACCGCTCTTCGGTGGGAATGTCGCGGGGATCGCGGACGTCGCCCGCCGCGCGGGGGACCCAGACCCGGCCGCCTTCCCCACGGGCGCTTTCGGACATGAGCCGAAGCTTGTCGGCGCCGGGAATCGCGGTGGGGTGGACCTGGACGAACTCGGGGTTTCCGTACAGCGCGCCCTCCCGGTAGCAGCGGCTGGCCGCGGCGCCGGTGCAGATCACCGAGTTGGTGCTCTTGCCGTAGACCAGGCCGCAACCACCGGTCGCCATCACCACGGCGTCGGCGCGGAACGAGCGGATCTGCATGGTTCGCATGTCCTGGGCGACGATGCCGACGCATCGTCCTCCGTCCTCCACGATCGGACGCAGGAACTCCCAGTGCTCGTACTTGGTCACCCGCTTTTCGTGCTCCCAGCGTCGAGTCTGCTCGTCGAGGGCGTACAAGAGCTGCTGGCCAGTGGTCGCGCCCGCGAAGTGGGTTCGCTTGAACAGGGAGCCCCCGAAGAGTCGCAGATCCCGGCGTCCCTCGCTGGTTCGATTGAAGGGCACGCCCATCCGGTCCAGGAGGTCGATGATCCTCGGTGCCCAATGCGTCATTTCATAGACCGGGGGCTGGTGGGCGAGGAAGTCGCCGCCGTAGACGGTTTCGTCGAAGTGCTCGTACTCGGAGTACCCCTGCTGCCGTGCGACCTCGTTGCAGGCGTTGATACCGCCCTGGGCGCAGACGGAGTGCGATCGTTTCACGGGGACCAGGGAGAAGAGATCGACGGGCATGCCGCTTTCGGCAACCCTGACGGTGGCGGCGAGGCCGGCAAGGCCTCCTCCGACCACGATGACTCGACGATTGGTTTGCTGCACGGGAAACTCCGAGACTCGACGTGGACTGAACTACCGGATTCGTGTTCGTGGCCCGGGCTGGAATGGATGCCGGTATCCGTCTGGACCAGATCGTACGGGGCCCCCCGAAGAGGGCGGCGGAAATCAGTCGGGTTGGTAGGCGATCTCCGATTCCATCACCGGCGTTTCCTTCATTTTCATTTCGTTCTCGACCATCTCCGCCTTCTCCGGGTCGAGAGTCGCGAAGCCGAGGATCGCGGTCACGCTGGCTGCCGCCAGTCCCATGCCGATGCCGGCACAGGCGTAGCCCCATCTCTGCTGCGACTTCGCGCTGATGGTGAGACCCCAGGTGATCGCCGCGGTCCAAAGGCCGTTGGCGAAGTGAAAGACGATCGAAAGGACACACACCAGATAGAAGACCGCCGCGAAGGAGCCCCAGGCGCCGTCCTGGAAGTGGATGGCGGTGGAGCTGGCCGCGTACTCCGGATCGAATGGAGGCATCAATCCCCAGAAACTCCATCCCCAACGAAGTGAAGCCACGTGCATGAAGATGAAGACCAGTGCGATGTAGCCGGTGATCCGCTGCCAGGAATATCGCCAGTTGGACTGGTAGGCATATCGGTTGGTGTTGAAACGGCCGGTCCGGGCGAAATACACCCCGAGCACCGCATGGAAGGCCAAAGGCAGCCAGAGCCCGAAGACCTCGATCAGCAGGAGGGCCGGCAGGGAGTGGATGAAGTCCACTTCATGCTGGAACGTCTCGACGCCGCCGGCGACGTCACCTCCGGAGCCCAGCCGCCCCCAGACGATCGAAGAGTTCGTCGTGAGGTGGGGGATCAGGAAGAGGCCGATCGGGAAGATTCCCGACAGCGAGTGAAGCCTGCGGAGCAGGAGATAGTGGCGGTCGATGAAGCTGTGCTCGTTGGTCACGGGACGTTGCCTCGGGGGACGGGGGGCTCTGTGGGGCCCATCTGGATCAGGCGATTCGAACTCAGGGCTCTTGGATTCGCAGGTCGGGCGGGGGCGATGCAGGGTCGCCTCCGGGAATCTGACCGCCGGGCTGCCCCTGCTGGGCGACGAGCTGCGCGATCTGGACGAAACGCGAGCGGAGCTCGGTGACGACCTTGTTGATCTCCGAAGCCTCCTCATCGCTGAGGTTGCCCTGCGTCTTCTCCTCGAGAACTCCGAGAAGGTCGATGGCGAATTTGGCGCCCGGGAGGTCGACCACCACGCCGCCGGAATCCGGATCGGTGTAGGCGCCAAGGCCCATGATGGCCTGGGAGGCCAGCAGCCCCATGAGGGACTTGAAATCAGCCGGGGGCATTTCGCCCGGGGCGGGGGCCCCGCCGGCGGCTTCCGTCTTCTTGGTGGCTTCGGCGGCGAGTCGTTCCTTCTCCGCCTGGGCCTCGGCCTTCCAGTCGCTGTCAATGTGAAGTTTGGGGGTCTCGTCGGACATGGCCGCGTGCTCCGCTGGAGGGCCTGAGTGGTTTGAATCATTCATTGTAGGGGGCGAATCCTCCGGCCGCCCCCGGAGGAGGGCGAGCGGGAGGATCCGGTACTAGGATGCCCGCGTGCCGACCCTTCCCAGCAACCCGATCTCGTCCCTTCCAGCCCTTCGTTCAGGGCGAGCCTCGAAGGCCTGGCGTTCCCTCGCCCTCGGTTCCGTTTTCATCCTCGGCTGTGGTCCGAAGATCCCCGAAGCGGTCCCCGTGGTGGTTTCTCCGGCGGCTCTGACGGCCGTCGCGTTGGAGGACCCCATGATGGGTCCCCAGGAGGAGAGCCCGGTGGGACTGGAGGCCGAGGGAGAGGTCGAGGCCGATGGCGGAGCGGTCCGCGGCGAGGAGATCGTGGCGGTCGCCGGTGAAGACGGTATCGACGAGGACATGGAATTCGTCTTCGACGATCTGCCGGTCGGCGATCCGTACCCCGTGGAAGGCCTGGTCGGGCAGATCAACGGCCGACCGGTCTTCGCCGACGAGTTCCTGCTCCCGCTGGAGGATCGCATCCTGCGAATCGTCGCGGAGAGACCCCTCGCCCAGGCGGTCCGTGACGTGGATCGGCTGGTGGTGCTTCGTTTCGACGAGTACATCAATTCCGAACTCATCATCGCCGAGGCGGAGAGCATGCTCTCCGCCGAACAGCAGCAGGGAGTGCTTGCCTGGCTGACCTCGGTGCAGGAACAGACAATCACCGATCGCGGTGGAACACGTGATTCCGCCGCCAACAGCATCGAAGATGAATTCGGGATCAGCCTTGACGAGTTCATCGCCCAGCGTCGCAGTGTGGCCCTGGCTCAGGACCTTCTGCGCAAGCGGGTCCAACCCCGTGCGATTGTTTCCTGGCGTGACGTCGAGCAGGCCTACCGGCGGAACTATGCGGCGTACAACCCGCCCGCGACGATTCTGATCGGCCGTCTGCGTTTCCATCGAGAACGTCAGGCGGAAGAGGTCGAGGAGGCGTCTCGACTCTTTGCGGAAGGACTCGATTTTCCCGAGGTTTGTGAAAGCCTGGGGGTCACCGATGGCGGGGAATGGCTGGAGATCGAACTTCCCACCGACGGAATCGAGGGAACCAGCCTGGCCTCCGCGGTGAAGTCACGGCTGGATCTGGGCTCGCCCGGTTCGGTGACCGAATCGTTGGAGCAGGGAGTCTTCGTCTCCTGGTTCTCGGTGATCGGCGTGAATAAACAACCGGGTCGAAGTCTCTTCGACCCGGTCGTCCAACTCTCGCTGGAAGGGGAACTGGCCGGTCTGCGATACGCACAGGAGCAGGATCGCTACCTCTCCTCGCTCAAGGACCGCTGGGTGGCTGGAGACATTGAACAGATGCGAAAGCGTCTGCTGCTCATCGCACGGGTTCGGTACCTGACCAACCGCTGATCGTGGATCAGAATCGACGGCGTTCCTGGAAGCCTCCGGTCCGGGCCGGGCTCTCGAGCCGGATTCGTCGAATGCCCACGGGCGTGACCGAGAGATCGACCGCCATGACCTCGATCGCCACCGGATGATCCCGGCTCACGGCGAGGGCGGCTCGATGAAGTCGGTGCCCTCGCTGGCCGTCCACGCGGCGTTCCGGGAATCCTCCGCCGGAGGTCGTCTTGACTTCGATCAGGAGATGAATTCCATCATCCGGATGGGTCGCGAGGATGTCGATCTCCACGCCTGCGATCCGTTGATTCCGCGCGAGTATCCGGTAGCCGAGGCCCCGCAGGAACCCGGCCGCCAGTCGCTCTCCCCGTCGACCCACGGCGAGGTGACCGGACCTTGCGGCTGCCGCCCCTCGCGTCCGATCAGTGAACCGAATACTCGAGGCGAGGATCGCCCGGAAGCGGGGCCACGATCGACTCAACCACCCGACGAGGCCGCTTCCGGAGATTCAAGGTCGGCGACCACCTGGACGAGCTGGATCACGTTGGAGATGGAGGTTCCATCGTCGGCGCGTCGTCCCATGAGGGGGCGGGAGATCGAGGCGGTGACCAGAAGACCGCCGCCGCCGCCGGGCGTTCCGAGTCGCGCGGTACCCGGAGGACAGTTGGGTGGGGGAGCGCCGATCTTCCATCCGGCGTTCGAAAGTCTGCCGGTCAGGCTTGCAGTAAAGGCTTTGTCCAGGCTCTCGATCAGAAGTCTTCGGCCCCCCTCGCTCGCGGTCGCCAACGCCTCGAGGTCCAGAGCCACGGCGTCCGCGGCGGTCGCCCCCGAGATCCAGAGCACGCCTTCGCCGCCAGGGGGCAGATCGGATGGAGGCTCGATCTCCAGCAGAACGCCCGTATTTCTCGCGCGGGCCGCGAGGCGACCCAGCATCGCAGGTTCCGGTTCCCAGTCGCCGTCATGACGGTTTCGGGAAAGGCGGATCGTTCGTCGGAGGTTGGCATCCGCGAGGGTGTCGGCTTCCGCCCGCGACGGTAGTCGGCCGCCGGTCTCGGCGAGGCAGATCGCCGAGAGCATGTTGGCCGCGTCCTTCACGTTCTTGGCGTTGGAATCCGATCCCAGAGCAAGCCGGGGCGTCGTCACCAACCAGAGTCTGACCGGGGATTCGAGAACCTCGGCCCGCCCTCGCCAGGGGGTCGGTTGATTCCGGATCGGATCCTTGGACTCGATCTTGCGGGTGGTGAGGCTGGGATGGGCGGTCTTGAACAGCGTCGTGAGATTCTTGCTGAAAAGGCCTCGGTCACTCGGGGCCGTGACGACCACGCCGCCATTCGCCGCGTACTCGAGAAGACGGCGAGCTTCCGGGGATTCGGGATCCTTAAGCCAGCTGGCCTTGCCGTCACCCCGAACCACCACCATGGGCAGGCGTTTCCACGCATCAAGATCGTCGTTGAGACCGATTCGGGTCCATCCCACGCCCTCTTCGATCACGTCCGAGAGCATTTGTGACGCGGGGCCCAACTCGTCACTCACGGGAAGGGTGTCCGTGGTCTCGAAGAGTCCGAAGGGGATTGATTCGAGGCCGCGTTCAAGGACGAACAGGGCGAACGCCATGTGATCGTTGGCGGGGCTCCATTTGATGGAAAGGCCGGTTTCGAGGTTCCCCTGGAACATTCGATCTCGGATCGACGTGGCGCACGCCTCGAACCAGTCCTGGTTGCTGAATCGCCTCAGTCCCGTGGCTCGTCCCGCTCGCTCCAGTGCGTGGAGCCAGTAGTAGAGCCAGTAGTCCCCGGCCTTCCCGTTGCCCTCGCTCATCCGGGGCGTGTGGCCCGGGTTGGTTTCAGGGTCGAAGTGCCGATCGAGCCAGGCGATGGCTCTGGAAATGGATCGTTCCACCGCTTTGCGGGTGCGATCATTGGCGGGACGGATCCGTTCGCAGAGCGCGAGGGTTGCGAGTCCGGCGGCGGTCATGGATCCACGCGGCGTGTCAGTCGCCTTCTGGTACCCCCAGCCACCGTCCTCGGTCTGCAGGGCGAGGAAGCGGCCGCGAACCATGTCGATGATCTTGGGTGGAACCTTGAGGCCGGCTTCCTGTGCGTCGGCGATCGCCTGCAGGGCATACTGCGTGAGGGACTGGTCCACGAGCCAGGGGCGTGGCTCCGGGATGTAGTCCCAGCCGCCGGCTTCCAGCGAGAATCGGTCGAGAAGGCGTTGGAGTTCCGCCCGGGCGAGCGGGCGATACTCCTCGGGCATCCGGCACCAGACCATGAGCCTCACCGCGATCGCATAGGTCCCATTCGCCGGATTTTCGGCGATCCAACGAAGGGCTTCCGACAACTTTTCGGATTGGGCCGGTTCCCCCGCTTCGAGCATCGCGAGGGCGACCAGCGCGGTGCGGCCGGTGGGTTGAGCCGTGTTGTCGTCGGGATAGACCGCCGGTTCCCAGTGCCGGACCGGATCGTGCCGGAGTCGGAATTCGGTCACCATCGCCTGGACCATCTCTTCGACCTGGGCCTGGGTGATCTCGTCCGCAGCCGTGGAGGGCGTGACCAGGCCGGCGATCACCGCCAGCAGGGTGAGGACTCTGTTCCGAAACATCCCGGCCGACGGGAGTCGTTTTCGAGGTCGGGCGGTAAGCGGGACGAGTTCGTGGGTGGTGGTCGACATGGGCGCGGGGCGAGTCGGGACTCGGCGGTGTGACTTCTGGGGTCGGGTTCGGAGAGGGGATTCAGTGGCTAATTCAGAGCATGCAGCGATCAATGTTCGAGGATCACTGTAGCGGGGACAAGTGGCGTTCCGGCCGGGCAATCCAACTTCGTTGTCCGACTCGTTTCGGCACTCGGTTGAGGTCCCGGTGGATGCCGCGTACCGTGGGCTCATGCCAATTCTTGTTCTAGAACACTCAGACGACCCCGGTTCGGGCTCCATCGGACGAGCCTTGTCCCGGCACGGGCTTCGAATTCAGACTATTCGCCTCGGGAGCGGCGAGGCGATTCCAACCGACCTCGACGACATCGACGGGGTGGTTTCGATGGGTGGCCGACCATCAGCGACCGATGATTCGCTTCCCTGGATCGCCGGGGAACTTCGGCTTCTCGCAGCCGCCGTGCAGGCGGAAATCCCGGTTCTCGGAGTCTGTCTGGGCGCTCAGCTGCTGGCTCGAGCCCTCGGAGGCAAGGTGGGGCGGCTCTCCGAGCCCTCGATCGGAATGCCTCGGATCGATCTCACGCCGGTCGGCCGGGAGGATCCTCTCTTTCGTGGACTGCCATGGTTCGGAAGTTGGCCCAGTTGGCATCAGGACGAGGTGACCGAACTCCCCGCCGGGGCGCGGATTCTGGCGGCCAGCGAAGAATGCAAGGTCGAGGCGTTCGCCTGTGGCATCTATGCCTTCGGCGTGCAGTTCCATCCCGAGTGGAGTGCGGCGGAACTGGTCGCTCAATGCCGCCAGGAGGACCCTGGCGCGATGGGCAGTTCGGCGGATCTCGCATCGATCGCCGCCGCTGCGCTCGATACGGCCGAGTCCATCGATCGTCAGTCGGAACGCTTCGCGGAGAACGTGGCGTCGTATCTGCTGCCGATCGAGCGGGTGAATCAGGGCGTGGCCCGAGACATTCATCATTGAGATCGGTCGGGAGCGACGATCCATGACGTGGTCAGCCTTGACTTTGAAACAATCCATCGTTCCGATTCTTTTGGCTCTGGCCGCCTCCATCGCGGCGCCCGTCTCCGCGCAGGGTCCGGAAGATTCCCCCGGGGCGGTGACGCCGGCTGAGATCTCGGTCGAGGAGACGGATCAATCGACGGCCGAGTCGGATACCTGGGCGTCCCAGATCCAAGAAGTCGAGGCGAAGATCGCCGAGGCGTCAGAGGACGCCGAGGATTCAAGCTTGCTCGCGAGTTTGAAGGATCGCCAGAAGAACCTGGAGGAACTGGTCGAGGGCGAAGTTCGTCGACAGGAACTCCTCGCCGAGATCGCCGGGGCGAGTGAGCGTGAAGTCGCATTGAAGAACGAGTTCGGAGAGGTCGATGTCACCGCGACGAAACCCATCGACCCGAACACCACTCGCGACGAGATACAAGGTCAGGTCGAGGACCTGGAGCGTTCATTCGCGGAGGGTGCCGCAAGGCTGCAGGTCGTCCGCAATGCGCTTGATTTCCGGGATCGTCGGCGCGAGGCGCTCCGCGAGGAGCAACAGGCCAACATCCGGGCCCTGACCGAGAGATCGAGGTTCGACCAGGAGGCGACGGATTTCGATCGGACCAAAGGGGAACGGCTTCGGCAGATCCGGACGCTGATCGAACTTGAACGGAAGATGCTGGAGCTCACGGACCCCGGTCTTCGACTTGAATCCAAGATCCTCAAGACGAAACTGGAGGGCATTCGCCTCGCCCTGTCCGCCCTGCGAGCGCGGCTCACGGAGATGATCGCGGCTGAAGCCACGCGTTCGTCCGACGCCGCCATGCAGAAACTGAACGCGTCGAGTTCAGAAGTGGTGCGAGAGCAACTGGCGATCAATGCCACGTTGGCGGCTCGGCTTTCGGAAGTGATTCTGAAATCGTACGAGACGGACGAGCGAATCGGAGCGACCAGAAATCGGCTCGACCAGGTCAAACGGAATCTGATCACCGACAGCCAGCGATTCGGTGGCCTCGCCACTCCGGCGATCGCGAAACTTCTTCGCGAGCGGGAATCCCTGCTTCCGGACCGTGCCGGAATCAACGCGAAGATCCGCGAAGCCCGCGGGCTGATTCCGATGCTTCAAGTCGAGAGTCTCGTCCTGCAGTCCGACCTCGAGCGGACCTCCTCGATCGCGGCGGAAGCGGACCGGCTCATTCGAGGGTCGGGATTGAAGGACGCGGCCGCGGAGACCGCCCGAAATCTCCTGGTTCCCGTGCTTGAGAACCGGGTGGAGGAGTTCGGTCTTCCGTTGGTGGCGGCGTTGAGCACTCGAATCGACCAGGTCAGTCAGGAAGTCTCGCTTCTGGAGGCCTTGGCGGAGGAAGCCGGTCTCTACGAGTCACTGGTGCTTCAGAAGACTCTCTGGATACGAGCTGACTCGAGCTTCTCGCTGGCAGCCCTCGAGTCCATCCGCGTGGAGCTGGCATCGCTGGTCCAAGGGCAGGACTGGATCGGTCTGGGGCCCGTCGTCATTGAAGCGGCGGTGGAGCATCCGTTTCGTTTCGCGTTCCTGGTGCTGCTGCCTCCGGTCCTGATCCTCGCCTTCAGGCGCCGGATGAGAAGCCGTGTCCTGCTCGCCGGGGAACGGGTGGCTCATGCGGGCAGCGATTCATTCTCCGAGACCCTGCTGGTGATGTTGTTCGCCACGCTGGAAGCCGTTGCGTGGTCGCTGCCGTTCATGATTCTGGGCGGCATGCTGCAGCAACCATTCGTGATCGAAGAGCTGGCGCGGGCCATCGGCGCCGTCTTGCAATTGATCTCGATCTTCGTCTTCCTCCTGCTTCTGATCCTCGCGGTCGTCCAGCACGGTGGACTGGCGGAAATGCATTTCCGATGGTCGAAGAGCCGGATTCGCGAGGTTCGAATCGGTGTCTGGCTGGCGATGGCGACCTTGCCGTTCGGATTTCTGGAACGCCTCTGTGATCCTTCGCGTCTCGATCTGACGATGGCGGCTCGTGTCTTTTTCACGCCGATACCGCTGTTGCTGGTCTTGAGTACCTATGTCATCTTCCAGCCGCGACGTGGGGTGTTCGGGGATGGCGGTGATGGCGATGGCAGACCCGTGGCAGGGCCGGTACTTCGGTGGGGATTGCTGACACTTCCGATCAGCCTGCTTTTGGCCAATTCCCTGGCGGCGAATCTGGGCTTCTACCGGCTGATCGCCACCGTGCAGCGAAACGTCGTCTTGAGCCTGATGCTCGTGTTCGTGGTGCTTCTGGTGCGTGAACTTCTGTTCCGGGCGCTCTACGCGCGTCAGCGCGGTGCCACCTGGCTGCTTCGCCGGCAGGAAGTCAAGGGCGAAGACGTGTCGGCGGAGGTCGGTGAACTCGCAGCGATCGAGGCTCGGACCGTTCGGGCGATCCGGTTCTGCGTGGTCATGGTCTCTCTGGCCGGTTTCTGGATGGTGTGGTCCGAGCTGCTTCCTGCATTCGGTTTTCTCAGCGATATCACGCTCTGGCAGGCGGGCGAAGACGACCTCTCCGAGCCCATCACGCTGCTTGATGGCATGTTCTGCCTTCTGGCGATTGTGGGGACGTACTACACCACTCGCAACCTTCCGGCGATCCTTGAACTTCTGGTGCTCGAGCGTCTGGCCATCGACCGTGGCATGCGATACGCCTGCAGCCAGATCCTCCAGTGGGCGATTCTCATCGGTGGCTTCGCATTCTCCGTGAGCATTCTGGGAATCAGCTGGGCCAGCGTCCAGTGGCTGGCTGCCGGCTTCACGGTGGGACTTGGTTTCGGCCTGCAGGAGATCTTCGCCAACTTCATCTCGGGATTGATCATCCTTTTCGAACAGCCGGTCCGGGTCGGCGATCTGGTCAGCGTCGGAGAAACCACGGGAACGATCGAGCGCATCCGAATGAGATCGACCACCATCACCGACTGGGATCGGAAGGAACTGGTGGTCCCGAACAAGCAGTTCATCACCCAGGAGGTGGTGAACTGGTCGATGGGCGATGCCTGCATCCGCCTCGTTCTGCCGGTCGGGGTGTCCTACCGCGAGAATCCTCGCGACATCGTTCGGTACCTCTCGGAGATCGCGTCCGCGCATCCGGGCGTGCTGTCCGATCCCGAGCCCAACGTCGCTTTNCGGGCGTTTTCCGACAGTTCGCTGGACTTCGATCTCCGTGTCTATCTGCCGGAAACNGATCGGATGGCGGCGATCCGGACCGACCTGAACATCGCGATCAAAGAACGGTTCGACGCGGAAGGAGTCGTGATTCCCTTTCCGCAACGTGATGTCCGAGTCGAAATGGTTCGAAGCGCAGAGGCGGAATCAGGTCCGGCGATTCCGCTTCCGCTCGCCGACCAGGGCTCGGGCACCGCGTCGGAAACCGGTGGGCGGGTGGGGCGCGGTGGTCTGACGGATCAGGAAATCGTGGGCGGGGGCGATGGTCTGGACGGGGACGAGGGATGACGCGACGATCCGGACCGTCATCGCGACTGGAGCCGTTCGGGATTTCGATCTTCACCGTCATGTCGGCGATGGCACGTCGGTACGAAGCGGTCAATCTGGGGCAGGGTTTTCCAGACTTCGACGGGCCCGAATCGATCCGGCGAGCCGCCGCCGAGGCCGTGATGAACGGCCCCAACCAGTATGCGCCCCTGGCCGGCCTGCCGGTTCTGCGGCAGGCCATCGTCGAGTGGGTTGACCGGCGACAGGGAATCCAGGTCGATGCTGACCGGGAGGTCACGGTGGTGGCGGGGGCGACGGGTGGACTGAGCGATGCGATGCTCGGAATCCTGGAGCCCGGAGATGAAGTGGTCCTGGTTGAACCCTGGTACGACGCCTATCCCGCGGCGGTGGTGATGGCGGGGGGGACGCCTCGATTCGCGGTTCCCGAAGCGCCGGCCTACCGAATCGATCGGGAGGTTCTGGAACGAGCCATCACGTCATCGACCCGAGTGCTGGTGATCAATTCACCCCATAATCCGACCGGTCGGGTGCTCGACGAAACGGAGTGGAACGCCATCGAGTCGGTGGTGCTCGCGCACGACCTGATTCTGGTGAGCGATGAGGTGTACGAGACCCTGGTGTTCCGTGGAGCTCATCGAAGTCCACTGGCCCGGCCGGCACTCCGTGACCGGACGATCGTGATCTCCAGCATCGGCAAGACCTTTTCGCTGACCGGCTGGAAGGTCGGTTGGACGATCGCGTCCCCGGAGCTGACGGCCGCGATTCGGGCTGCGCATCAGTTCACGATCTTTTCGGTGGCCACGCCGCTTCAAGTCGGCGCCGCCGCGGCACTTCGGCTTTCCGACGACTACTTCGAGGAACTGGTCTCGGACTACCGGCGTCGCCGCGACCTGCTGGTCGACGGCCTGGAGGCCGCGGGACTGCGGCCGGTCGTGCCCGAAGGTTCCTACTTCGTNCTGGCGGATGTCGGAGCGCTGGGGGTCGACGACGATTTTGAATTCTGCGAGCGACTGATCCGGGAGATCGGGGTGGCGGCGATTCCCACGTCGCCCTTCCATCACGATCGGCGTTCAGGACCCGTACGCTTCGCCTTCTGCAAGGAAGACGAGGTTCTTGCCCGGGGCATCGAGCGACTGCAACGAGTCGACTCGATCCTGCGTTGATCCCGCCTTCGGACGATGGCGGGTTCACCACCCTCGACTGGGTGGTGGTCGCGGTCTATCTCGCCATCGTGCTGGGAATCGGACTTCATTTTGCGCGACGGGCCTCGCGGGGAACCGCGGATTTCATCCTGGCCGGCAGATCCCTGCCCTGGTGGGTCGCCGGTACCTCGATCGTCGCCACCACCTTTTCGAGTGACACGCCGCTCCAGGTGGTGAAGCTGGTGAGGCAGGGCGGCATCGCCGAGAACTGGTGGTGGTGGTCGATGGCGGCGGGTCACGTCGCCGGCGTGTTCCTCTTCGCACCACTCTGGCGTCGAAGCCGGCTGTTGACCGACGTCGGTTTCATCGGGCTTCGATACGAAGGTCGAAGCGCGACGGCGTTGAGGATCGTGGAAGGCCTCTGGCAGGGGTTGCTGGTGAACGGTGTGGTTCTGGCTTCGGTGACCATCGGAATGGCCACGATTCTTCGGGTCACCCTGGGCATCGATCCCGACGCGACGGTGGGCTTCGGGGTCTGGCAGTTGGATCTCGCGACCGCG
The DNA here is from genome assembly GCA_002683195.1 of Phycisphaerae bacterium. The sequence goes on along the minus strand of NYSW01000075.1, from coordinate 117,505 downwards.
GTGGTCGGTGGGTTGGCGATCGGCACCGTCGGTTACTCGATGCTTTCGGGGCTCTACGGTGTGGCCTGGTCCGATCTGCCGCAGTTCGTGATCGCGATGGTCGGTTCCGTGGTGCTGGCCGTGGTGGTGGTCTGGGAGATCGGTGGGCCGTCGACCATGCTCGAACGGGTGGCAGCCTCGCCGGTGGCTCCGGACCATGCCGCATCGATGGTCCCCGACCTCTCGGGGGCGGCGGCCATCGCGACGGTTTCGGCGTATTTCTCCATCAANTGGTGGTCGAAGGCCCCGGGACATGGAGCGCTGGCACAACGACTTCTGGCGACTCGTGATCCTCGACAGGGGGCGTTGGCTCTGGGNTGGTTCGTCGTTGCGCACTACATTCTGCGGCCCTGGCCCTGGATCCTGGTTGCGCTGGCCTCGTTGGTGTTGGTTCCGACGATGGTGGATCCGCAGACCGGCGTGGTGACGTCATCGATTCCCGATCAGGAAGTGTTCCCCTGGATGATTCGGAATCATCTGGGGCCCGGGTTGCGCGGTCTGCTGGTGGTGGCCCTCCTCGGCGCGTTCATGAGCACGGTCGACACCCACGTGAATCTTTCGTCCTCCTACCTGCTCAACGACGTCGTCGGACCCTGGCGGCAAGCCCGGCGAAGTCCTTCGCGGGTGGAGGAATCGAAGCAGGAACCCAATCCGGCGGAAGCTCGCCGACTGGTTCGACAGGCACGCCTGCTCGCCCTCCCGGTATTGGCCCTGGTGCTTCTGGTCGCGCAGGGGTTCGACGACATCATCAAGATCTACAAGTACCTCGGNGTGATCGCCGCGGGGACGGCGCCGGTCTTGATTCTCCGCTGGTACTGGTGGCGAATCACCGCCTGGACGGAGATCGCGGCGATGCTCGCATCCCTGATCGTGGGAAATCTTCTGGTATCGATCGGCCCGCTCGCGGTTCCGGTGGAAGGGCCCGACACGCTCTTCGGGCCCCGGCTTCTCGCCACCATGCTGATCGCGGCGGCGTGCTGGATTCCTGCCACCCGGTGGTCCCGCCCGACTTCGGAGTCCGGACTCCAGGCTTTTCGCCGATCCGTGGATCCCGGTGGACCCGGATGGGCCCGAGTNGCCGCCCGGGATGGTGGGCCTCCGCCNCCCAGGCTGGCCCCCCGGATCGGTTGGATGGTGGTCGGAACCGTGGCCACCTGGTTGGGAATCATGGGGATGGGCTGGCTGGTGCTGGGTTCCCCGGGTTCGGGAATCCTGGCGCTGGTGTTGGCGGCCGGGCTGGGTGTCGCCTCNCTGCGGGCTGCTTCTCGACTNTCGGGGGGTGAAAAAGGCGGTTTGGCGCCCTCTTCGGAAAGGTTCGTCGATGGACGGGCTTGATTGGTGGGCCGGTTGCGGTATCCTGCTCGACTCTATGCTTCCGGGCGACGCTCGTCCGAAGGCCTGAACTCCATTGGCTTCCATCGCGGGTCGTGTCAACGATCCGTCCCGTTCCGGAGAACACCGTGTACGCGATCATCGAGGATAGTGGCACCCAGATCATGGTTCGCGAGGGCGACGTGATTGAAGTCGACCTCCGACCCGAAGCCCCGGAAACGGGCTCCAACCTGGTTTTTGATCGCGTGCTCGCCATCGGCGGCACCGACGGTGATTCCAGTATCGGTACCCCCTATCTGGGCGGGGCCTCGGTCACGGCCGAAGTGATGGGCGAGACCAAGGGCGAGAAGCTCGTCAGCGTGATGTACAAGCGACGCAAGGGCATGCGACGCAAGACCGGCCACCGACAGCGATACGTCACCGTGAAAATCGGTGCGATCTCCGGCGGCTGAGTCCCGGCAAAGAGTATGAACGGTCGAAACCGCAGCCCTCGTCTCGAAGACGAGGGCTGTGTGTGTTCAGACCCGACCGATCATGCCTCGAACCGAATCGAAGGACTCGGTCTCGCCGGTCCGGGTGCTCAGCATCGCCGTCTCACAGGCGGCGAGAAGATCGAGCATGGTATTCAGGGGTCGTGGAGGATTGAATCCCTCCATCGCGTTGGTCACGGACTCCACGAGCTCTCGAGCGAGATCATCGGGATGTGATGCCACGGGGGGGGTGAGTTCGACCTGATGCCCGTCCAGATCACTCCAATCCACGACGCCGTTGGTGTACTGCAGGCGACCGGCTTCACCGTGGATGGTGACCGAACGTGAAAGCCGACCGCCGTCCGCCCCGGCAATCAAGGTCGCCGCGCGGCCATCGGGATACCTCGCCACGGCCAGAATTCTCGAGACCACGTCCGACGGTGCCTGATTCCGAATCCCGATCGCCTGCACGGTTCCGGGGGCACCGAACCACTCCGACAGCAGGTCGAGCGCATCCATGAGACGAGTGCCCAGGGTTCCATCGAGGCANGGCCCGGTCACCTCGACCGTGGCGCTNGANGGTGTACCGAAGGCCCTCGCGGCTTCGATCAGACGTCGCCCGGATCGGAGCGTTCGAAAAAGCGGCATCGGTTGGGGGGTCGTGCCGGATTCCAGTGCATGGGTGGTGTCCTCGATTTGATCGAGGACGAGACTGGGCCGCGGAGTCATCGAGAGCAGGGGGCGACCCGCTTCCGATGATGCGGCCATCATCGCCGTCAGGACCTCCGAGTTCAGGGGAGTTCCAGGATCCATGATCAGCGTGGCCGGAGATTCCGCTCTCGCAAGTGATCTGGGATCATCCAGATGCGGGATTTCGAGCCTGCTCGCAAGGGCTCGGATCGCCGGTCCTTCGCCTCCGAGGTGGGTGCACGANAAGGTGGAGATCTCGAGCATCCGTTCGAGAAGGGATGCCAGGCGGTCTCCCACCCAGGCGGCACAGGCGATGTCTTGCGGTTCAGAGGGCATGGTGAGGTCGAATCGTACCGCGACCGCACGAGGCGGCGTGTAGACTCCGGGCGGCGAGCGGACGATCGCGAAGCATCTTCGGGTGTTTCGAGGAAAGTCCGAGCACGGCAGGATGACGGTGGTGGGTAACACCCACCGGCTCGTGGACTGCGAGTCAGGGAAAGTGCCACAGAAAACAGACCGCCTATGTGGCTTCGGCCGCAGGTAAGGGTGAAATGGTGCGGTAAGAGCGCACCGCCCGTTCCGGTGACGGACGGGGCAGGGCAAACCCCACCGCGTGCAAGCGCAAGCAGCCTCATGCGGCCTTCTGGTCGTGCTCGTGATCCGCGGGTGAGGCGGGTGGCGTGCAGGAGGTCGGCGGCGACGTCGGCCCCAGATACATGATCGTCTCGCTCGTTTTTCGGGCGAACAAAACTCGGCTTACAGCTCGTCACAGTCCAACGCTCCGACCCCTCGGGGTCGGAGCGTTCTTGGTGGGCGTCTATTTTGAACCGCCTCAACCGGCTTGGGACCCGTATCGGCATCGGGATCGGCGAAAACGTCCGTTTCGCAGGATCCCTTTCGCAACTCGCTTCGTATACAGAGTTTCGAACTCGATACCACTGTCCCTAGTGGATGGGGTCTCTACCGACCACTGAATGTAGTTTGCGAAAAATGAGTGTTTCAATCTTGCCTTCGAGCAGGATCCCGAGACAATCTAAACAAGTTGGTCGAGCACCAGCTTGGGGAAGAAAACCCTTCCTGACAACTCGGATGGATGGTTTTGACAAGACCGAAGGTGGCCACGACACGCTGGGGCCGATTTCGGAAAGTGAAGTCTCGGAAGCAGGATGTTTTTCCGAGAACCGGCCTCTACCCGGATCGAGGTCGGACCATCGGGCGAAGGATCGTGCACGGCTCAGGTCAGCACGGCAAGGCCCGGATGTGGATCCGAATTAGANAAGAAACGACTGTTTTTGGATCAAAGTCACGCTCGAACACGGTTAGGTTCGATTCTCTCAGGCAGGCCAGCAGACGAACAGTTCTCCTGGACACCCTGAACGGATGAGACCGAAGTCTCGCTCGGGCAAAGATTGGTCTTCAGGCATCTCGGCGGACGACATGGATCGTTCCGTCGGCCGAGAACGCCGCCCCTGGGACATGGCCAGACGCCATTTCCCATCTTCATGCGAATGGATCGTCCATTCGTATTCCGCCGGTGTCGGTTGAAAAGTCCACGAGGCTTTTCCTTCGGCATCGGACCGACCGGTGAAAATGGCCTGAAAAGGCTGGGAAGGACCCATCACCATGTCGCTCGCGTCGAGCAAGTCCACGTCACTTCAGGCCTACACCATGTTGGTCTATCGGAAGCCCCTGCATCCCGAGTTCTTCGGGATCGAAGGGCGGCGTCGAATAGATCAGGATGACTTTGAATTCGAAGGCTGGATCTTCCCGGGCGGTCAGGTCGCCCGTTTCCAGTCAGGGAACGTGACGGTCTGTGAGGTCGTCACCGATCAGGTCGAGAATCTTCCCGAAAAGGGCCTCGCCGCCAATCTCCCGTGTGCGGGAGAGCGCGATTACGAGAACACCTTCGGGGATCTCGTGACCTACATGACGACCATGCAGACCGAGACCCTTTCGGAACACCTTTACGAGTCGACCTACCGCGAGATGGTCGACCACGCCCGGATCTCCAACTCTTTGGTGTTCATGCCGGAGCGTGGGCATTCACGGCCCGAACTTTCGCTGCTGGACATGCAGCGATACCGAACGGAAGTCCACGTCCAGGGCTATCACCTCCGTGCTGATTGCGGGCTCGTCCTTCGGACGCAGTCTCTCTTCAAGCTCGGGGTTGAAGAAGAGTCGGAAGAAGAGTGATTCATTTCCCGGTTCCCACGGTGGAATCGGGGCCAGATCGACCGCACTCGGCGGCCGGACTCCTCGCGGAGCCTGGTCGCCGGGTCGCTTTTTGGCCGATCCCATGCGCTCCTCGGGGTGAGTTAGGATTCGAGACATGACCGTGGACCCTCGAATCCTCAAGCGAGCCGCCCGAGCGATGGTCGAGAGCGATCTTCTGCTGGGGCTGGATGCCGTCCCGCTCGGCGACCTGCCGTCGGTCTCAGCCGTCCCAGCCCCGTCAAGCCCGAACGCAGACCCGAGGGAGGAAGCACCGGGCGGCGTTTCGGAGATGGTCGGAGGCGCCGATTCGCTCACGCCTGCGATGGATGCCGACTCGCTGGGGCCGGATGCCGGCTCGCGACTCGAGGAATTGGAACGTCGGCATGCCGCGGGCTGCCCGCATTGCNCGGGGTCCACCACCCATCACGCGATGGTGTTCGGGGAAGGCGATCCGGATGCGGGGGTCATGTTCGTGGGCGAAGCGCCTGGAGCCGAGGAGGATCAGGTCGGCCGGCCGTTCGTCGGACGGGCGGGCCAACTCCTCGATCGCATGATCGATTCGGTGGGGTTGTCCCGGTCGGCGGTCTACGTCGCCAATGTCATGAAGGTCCGGCCGCCGGAGAATCGAACCCCACGCCCAGAAGAGTGCCGGATCTGTGGGCCATGGCTGCTGACTCAGATCGCGGTGGTCAGGCCCCGAGTGATCGTCACCCTCGGCGCGACGCCCACCAGGTATCTGCTTCGAACCTCGACCGGAATCACTCGGTTGCGAGGCGGGCGGTTCGACATCGAGGTCGGACGGGTCTCGTATCCGGTCGTGCCGACATTCCACCCGGCCTACGTGTTGCGGCAATACACGACGGAAGTTCGACGTGCGGTCTGGGAGGACCTCAAACAGGCGGTGACGATCTCGGGCGAGTGAGGAGCACCGGCTNCCGGCCCGCCTCACGAAGAAGGCGATTTCAATTCCGCGGGGTGATCGCCGGGACTGTCGAGGACGATGGTGATCGGACCGTCGTTTTCCAGACGAACGAGCATCGAGGCGCCGAATTCCCCGGTTTGCACCGGCAGGCCATGGCCTCGAAGCAATTCCGCGGTTCGGTCCACCAGCGGACGGGCGAGGTTCGGGGGGGCGGCGTTGATGAAGCTGGGACGGTTTCCCTCGCTGGTGTCGGCACACAACGTGAACTGACTGACCAGCAGCACGCTGCCACCGGTGTCGAGCACGCTTTGATTCATTCGGCCGTCTTCATCCGTGAAGATCCGCAGTTTCGCGATCTTCCTGGCGGTCCAGTGGGCCTGTTCCTCGGAGTCTCCCTGCGAGACCCCCAGCAGGACGAGGAGGCCCGCATCGATCGCGCCGACGATTCTCTCGTCGACTTCGACGCTTGCGGAAGAGACTCTCTGGATGACACTCCGCATCGCGGTGCTCAGTCGCTCAGGAGGGCGATCGCGGCGACGGAGACCATCGCCGTGCCCTGATCATCCACGGCCTGCCGGTAGTCCACGAGTTCGATTTCCGCAGGTTGGGCGAGGGCCGCGGTCGCGGTCATGTTTCCGATCGAGCACCAGCGGGTGGGATTCTTGCACCACTCCATCGCTTCGAGGAACGAGGTGGTGTCGTTGGTGATGAACTTCGCAAGGTGCTCGCGGTCGTGGCGTTCAACCTCGACGCGGCGAGCGTCGTCGACCGGCTTGGGTTCCCCGAAATTCGGTCCGACGTGCGAGAGATCCGCCGACGAGACGAAGAAGGTTCGGCCGCCGGCTTCATCGAGTGAAGCCTTCAGTGCGGCGATGAATTCCTCGTAGGAGACTCGTTCGCCATCATCCGCGATCATCGGCTGAAGAGGATCAGGGAGCAGGGCGGCGACCACCGGTACGTCTCCGAAGAGGTGCTGGATCCACGGGAGGTGCAGCTCGATCGAGTGCTCCGGAAGGAGATCGAGCTGGTCCTTGAAGAGTCGGTCTCCCAGTCTCTGACGNAGGGCTGCGGTGATCGTGGTGTCGGGTGACACGCGACCCAGCGGGGTGTCGAATCCATGGTTGGACATGATGACGCCATCGCCCAGGCCGAAGTGGTTGGTTCCGAGGACGACGACGCGGTCCGGCGCCGGGGTATCGACCCAGGCGCGGTAGCCGCCGGCATAGACGGCGGAGCCGCGGGGGTAGTCGAGGTGGGGAACGACCAGGCCGATCACCGGCTGGTCGAACTCGGGATCCTCGGCGTCCTCAAGCCAGGCCTGAAGCTGTCGACTGGCGAGGTCTTGAGCCCATTCGGCCTGCGCGGACTGTTCTTCCGGGGGTTGGCTTCCGCCCATGGACTGATGGGCGATCTGAACCAGGGAGATCGACGCTCGCGGTGGAAAGGCGCCGGTCTCGTTCAACTTTTCCGCGATCTGCTTCTCGAATCCTTCAAAGGTCGGTCCCCAGAGAAGACCGAACTTGTCCATCTGCTCGGCGAGGCCCGCCACCTGGGTGGCCGCTCGCTCCAGGTTCTGCTGCCGTTCCGGATCATCCTCCCGGATGAGCCTGGAGGCGATGTCATCGATCGAGAGGCTCCCGTCGAAGAATTGCAGGACGCCCATGGCCTGGGGGGGCACCAGCATCGTCTGCTGGACGAGCATGGAGGGGTCCCGTAGGGCGATGAACTGCTTCCCCTCGTTCTGGACCGGCATTGGCTGGACCGGGCGGGCGTGGGGGCGGAGAAGATGATCGGCGGTGGTGGTAGGTTCGGACATGGTGCGAAAGTGTACCCACCTCTCGGGAGGGACCTTGGTTCTCCTCAAACGAAGATTTCAGACTCCTGTGGAGCCGGCTGGATTCAGGCCGCCCTCGGCGAGTATCATGTTCTGGGTGTTTCCGGACTTGCCGAGNCAGNTGGCTCTTCCGGAAGCCCGTTCCGTTCACCGGGCCGGAATTCGTTCGATCCTGACCGAAGAACATCCGAGGGAATCGATTCGGCGGTCGTCCGTCGCAACAATGCAACGCTTCGCACGTTCCGTTCGTATCAACCCAGCGCCAACAGCCTGCCTTCTGGCATCGAACCANGAGACCACCACATGAAGACTTCAGATTTGACACTTCCGCGTGTCGCCGCCCCGGCCGTTCTGCTTCTCGCCCTCGCGGCGTGCGACGGCGGCAAGGACCCGCAGCCCGCCGCCCAGACCCCGGCCAGCGAAGCTGCCACGGCGGCCACCAGCCCGAAGGCGACCACCGACCAGCAGGNCGCCGNGGAGGCATCGGGCTTCAGTTCCGCGACCTCGAACGCTTCCAAGTCGGGCTCGGCGTCTGCCAGTCCCGTCTCATCGGCTCCCAAGGCGCCGAAGTCGAAGGCCAGTGCCACCGTGAAGGGATTGTCCACGGCGGCTGATGCGCGCAATGCCGCGGTCAAGGGGCCGTCGCGTCCGAATGAAGCCGCGGTGACAGTGGTCTTCGAACCCGAGACTCTCGACCTTGGAATGATGCAGCCCGGAGTCCCCAAGACCGGCATCGTCAAGTTGACCAACAACGGCAACGCCGCGGTCCAGATCAAGAAGGCGGTCGCCAGTTGCGGCTGCACGACTCCGAACTGGCCACGGGAACCGATCCTCGCGGGCGAAACCGCCGAAATCGAGATCACCCTGAAGCCGTCATTGAAGCAGGGGCAGCGACTCAGCAAGCGGGTCACCCTCCAGATGATGGCCGGGCCCCCCCAGGTCATCACCGTCGAGGGCGAAGTGGGTGTCTTCGTCAAGATCATGCCTGACTTCCTGGACGCCGCCAAGCAGGAAGCCAGCGATCAGCAGATGGTGGTGCTCGAATCCGCAGACGAAACGCCGTTCTCGATCGTCGCGGCCGAGCCGGAAATTCTTTCCGGTACCGGTGGTGAGAAGAAGCTTCGGCACGAGATGGCCGTCGATTGGACCTTGTGGGAGGAAAGCGGCCGCCGTCCACTGATCAAGCTGACGACCGACCATCCCAACGCTCCTGAATTGAGCGTCACGGTTCGTCGCGCCATCACCCGCGACAAGCCCCTGCCGCCCCCGCGAACCGTCGCGACCATGCCGAGCAGCAAGTTGATCGTCGCGGCGCAGGCCGGCGATGCCGCCGGGGTCGTCAAGGCGATCGAGGCGGGCGAGAAGCTGGACGCCTCCAGCCTCGGCGGAATGACCGCCCTTCATTGGTCTGCCAAGGGCGGCAACCTCGAGATCGTGGAACTCCTGCTGGAAAATGGGGCCGACCTCAACGCCGGCAACAAGATCGGCAAGACGCCGGTCGCCATGGCCGCGGAAAGTGGCGAGTTGGAAGTGTTGAAGGCGTTGATCGCCAAGGGTGGCGAGATCGACACCATCGACCAGATCGGCGGCACGCCTCTTCTCTGGGCCTGTGCACTGTCCAAGAAGCCCGAAACGGTTGGATTCCTGATTGAACAGAATGCCGATGTCAACATCATCGACGACAACGGCATGACCCCGTTGATCTGGGCCGCGGGAATCGGCCAGCCCGGATCCGTTCAGCTGCTGATCGAGAATGGTGCGGATCTCGAAATCGTCGAGAAGAACCAGAAGGAGACCGCGCTGATGCGGGCGGCCCGAATCGGCAACATCGAAAGTCTCAGGGTTCTGGTCGACGCCAAGGCCAACCTCGCCAAGACCAACTTGCTGGGGCAGTCCGCCGTGATCATCGCCTCGTCCGCGGCTCCGGTCGAGAAGATCGAGTTGCTGGTCGAAGCTGGTGCCGATCTGAGCATCAGAGATGCTCGCGGCTGGTCGGTTCTCGACCATGCCCGGGCCCGGACCGATCCCAACCGGAACTCGGTGATCGAGTTTCTCGAGGCCAATGCCCCTGACGAAGTCAAGAACGCCAAGCCCCTCGTCAATGGCTGAGTGACCGAGTTCGGTCCCTCAAAAAGTTCAAGAAGCCCCTTCGGCAGTCGCCGGAGGGGTTTTTTTACGGCAATCATCCGCCCTGGAGGGGGGGCTCTTCGGGTTGGGCGGGACTTTGGGCGTTCGTTGGACTACGATATCCGACTCTTCATATTCCCGACCAACGTCGCGACCCGGGTCCCGAAAACGATGACTACCAAGACCGCTACCAGTACCACCTACGACCAACTCGCCGCGATCAGCCGGGAGGCTGGTCTTCTAGGGTCCATCAACGGCCTTCTGGGGTGGGATCAGGAAACGACGATGCCCGAGGGGGGGGCGGTCTATCGCGCCCATCAGTTGTCGCTGGTCGCCAGGCTTTCACACGAACGAATGGCGTCGATCGAGACGGGTCAACTGATCACTGCCTGTGAGGGAGAAATGGACGTGTCGGCCGACACGGTCGAGGCCGCGAATCTTCGGGCCTGGCGCCACGATCATGACCGCGCGGTCCGACTTCCCGCCTCACTGGTCGAAGAACTGGCCGCGACCGCCAGCACCGCGCAGCACGAATGGGCGGACGCCCGCAAGAACAACGATTTCAAGCGGTTCCTGCCCTGGCTGCAGAAGACGATCGATCTTTCTCGTCGCAAGGCGGAGTGTTACGGTTGGGCGGAGGGTGGCGAGCCCTGGGATGCCCTGGCCGAAGACTACGAGGCCGGCTGCACCGCGGCCGGCGTGGCGACGGTGTTCGGACCCCTGCGTGATCGACTGAAGGTTCTGCTCGACGAGATCATGGGGGCATCCCAACGACCGTCCGGTCGGCTTGATTCGATCGAACTCCCCATCGACGCCCAGATGAGTTTCTCCCGGGAGATCGCGGCGGAGATCGGGTTCGATTTCGGGCGTGGTCGCCTCGATCGTTCGACCCATCCGTTCTGCGGAGGATCGCACTGCGACGACGTGCGGATGACCACCCGGTTCCACGGGGCCATGCTGAGCGACGGCCTGAGCAGCACCATGCACGAGGCTGGACACGGGATGTACGAACAAGGCATCCCGTTCGAACACATCGGCACGCCGTGCGGAAGCAGCGTTTCGCTCGGCATCCATGAGAGCCAGAGTCGGATGTGGGAGAACCAGGTCGGTCGAAGCGAGTCGTTCTGGCGTTGGTGCGCTCCGCGACTTTCCGGTCACTTCGGGGCGGCGGTCGAGGGCATCGATGCTCGTGCCGCGTATGAGTCCTCGAATCGAGTGGCCCCCGGGTACATACGGGTGGAGGCGGACGAGGCGACCTACAACATGCACGTCATGATCCGCTTCGAACTCGAGCGTGCCCTGATGACCGGCGATCTGGCACCGGCCGACGTGCCCGCCGCCTGGAACGAGCGTTACCGCGATTACCTCGGACTGGAGGTTCCCGATGACCGCCGAGGGTGTCTTCAGGACATCCACTGGTCGATGGGGGCACTCGGATACTTCCCGACCTACACCCTGGGCAACCTGTATTGCGCCCAGCTCTTCGACGCGGCTCGGGAAGCGATTCCCGGGTTGGAGGAAGGGTTCGCCGAAGGGCGGTTCTCTCCGCTGCTCGACTGGCTCCGCGAGAACATTCACCGGCATGGCCGTCGATATTCCGCCGCCGAGCTTTGCGAGCGAGTCACCGGCAAGCCGCTTTCAGCCGATCCATTGATGCATTATCTCGAGACCAAGTTCCGTGCCCTGCACGGGATCTGATCAAACACCACCTGGTACCACGGATTTTTGATGCCCGCTCCCGACGCCATCAGGAACGTCGCGATCATCGCGCACGTCGACCACGGAAAGACCACCCTCGTTGACGCGATCCTTGCGCAGTCTGGAGTCTTTCGCGAAAACGCGGAACGAGAAGACTGCGTTCTGGATTCGAATCCCTTGGAACGGGAACGTGGAATCACGATCCTCTCCAAGAACTGCGCTGTGGACTGGAGATACGACGACGGTGAAGTGATGCGGGTCAACGTCATCGACACCCCGGGTCACGCCGACTTCGGGGGTGAGGTCGAACGTGTGCTCCGAATGGCGGACGGGGTCCTCCTGCTCGTCGATGCGGCCGAAGGGCCGATGCCTCAGACCCGCTTCGTGCTCGGCAAGGCGCTCGGCATCGGTTTGCGTCCGATCGTGGTGGTCAACAAGTGCGACAAGGCGGACGCACGAATCGAGGCGGTCGTGGATTCGGTCTTCGATCTGCTCGTCGACCTCGGGGCCGATGACGAAGCGCTTGATTTCCCCGTGCTCTACGCCTCCGGCCGCGACGGCTGGGCGGTGAAGGATCCTCACGACGAAGCGTCCCGGGAGACCGGGGTGAAGATGCTGATGGATACGGTTCGTCAGCAGATTCCGGCCCCGTCGAATCCCGGCGAAGGGCCCCTGAGATTCCAGGTCACTTCCCTGGATCGAAACGATTTCGTCGGTCGGATCGTGATCGGCCGTGTTCTGGGCGGGTCGATGCGGGCGGGCATGCCGGTGATCGTGCACGGCGAAGAAGGAAGGGTTCAGACCCGTACCGGTCGGATCCTCGCCTTCGAAGGGCTTGGCCGTCGAGAGGTCGAGGTCGTGGGAGCCGGAGATCTCTGCGCCATCGAAGGTTTGGAGACCGCGGGTATCGGTGACACCATCACCTGTCTCGAGGATCCGATCACTCTTCCGAGGGTCGGGATCGACGAACCGACGCTCCACATGCTCTTCCGTGTCAATGACGGACCGTTCGCTGGACGTGACGGCAAGTTCGTCACCAGTCGCCAGATTCGCGATCGACTGGACCGGGAACTCGAAGCCAACGTGGCGCTTCGCGTGGAGCAGGGGCCGACCGCTGAAAGCTTCCGGGTTTCCGGCCGAGGTCTGCTGCACCTCGGGGTGCTTCTGGAACAGATGCGGCGCGAGGGCTACGAGGTCGTGGTCGGCCGACCGGAAGTCGTGCTGCGAGAGATCGACGGCACCGTCCACGAGCCATGGGAACGAATGAGCGTTGATGCCCCGCCGGACGCTTCAGGGCCGGTCATCGAGCAGGTCGGTGCTCGTGGCGGCGAAGTGGTCTCGGTCGATCCCGTGGGAAATCGAATTCGCATCGAGGGTTTGATTCCCGCTCGGGGATTGATCGGAATGCGAACCCGGTTGCTCAACGCCTCCGGCGGAGAAGCGATCCTGCATCACACCTTCGAAGAGTGGCGTCCTGCAGGACCGCCGCGCCGAGATCGTGCCAACGGCGTGATGGTTTCGACCGAAACCGGGCGGGCGACCACCTACGCGTTGTTGACCCTCTCGGAACGGGCGATGATGTTCGTCGAACCGGGGGACGAGGTCTATCAGGGGATGATCGTGGGGGAGAACAGCCGCGACAACGATCTCGACGTGAACCCTGCGAAGTCCAAGGCGTTCTCCAACATGCGGGAAGCGAACAAGGACGCCACCGTCGTGTTGAAGGCGGCTCGGCGAATGACGCTGGAGATGGCGCTCGAGTACATCGCCGAGGACGAGGCGGTGGAGATCACGCCGGTCGCCATCCGCATGCGAAAGATCGTGCTCGCGGAAGTGGAGCGACGCCGACAGGTGAGGCGCGATCGCCAGAAGACGGCCGGGGTCGGAAACTGAAGGATGCGAATCGGCGAACCTTGGAGTGACGGATGAGCGACGATCGGGGGCGTGGAACCATCGGACTCGGAAACGACGAAGGCGACCCTTCCGGCGGCCGCGGGAGATTCCGGATCCGGGGCTACGAGGTCGGTGACTTCCTCGGCCGTGGGGGATTCGGTGATGTCTGGAAGGGAACGCGTCTTTCCCCCGGTCCAACCCCCGTCGCCATCAAGGTGCTTCGTAATCGTCTCGCGGGAGATCGGGATTTCGGTCGATTTCGTCGTGAATCGATGATTCTTGCCCGGCTCGAGCATCCGGGTATCGCCACCGTCTTCGATGCCGGGACCCTCGACGACGGTCAGCCGTGGTTCGCCATGGAATTCGTCGAGGGTGCATCACTGGGCGAGGTGGTTCGTGACGGGCTCTCGGTCACGGATGCATTGGAGATCATGGAAGGCGTNTGCAAGGGGGTCGGGCACGCCCACGCCAAAGGCATCGTGCATTGTGATCTCAAGCCGGAGAACATCCTGGTCTCCCGGGTGGATGGCCAGTGGCGACCGAAGGTGATCGACTTCGGCGTCGCCACCGCGATCGAAGGCGAGGAGCCTGGTCGGACCTGCCTTCGAACGACCGGCGTGATGCCGGGAACTCCGCAATACATGGCACCCGAGCAACTCGCCTCCGGGGAGGTGGATACTCGCGTCGACGTCTGGGCCCTGGGCGTCATTCTCTCGGAACTGATTTCCGGCCGGCGTCCGTTCGAGGTTTCCATGGAGGACGGGGGGGTTCTCGAGGAACAGCGACGAATCAGGTCCGAGGAAGCGACGCGACCCAGTCGAAGTTTCAGTCGTCTGCAACGAACCGACACCGCAGCCGCGGCCGACATCGCTCGGAGACGAGGCACCTCGCCCGATTCCCTGGTTCGAACCCTTCGCCGGGAACTTGATTGGATCGTGCTTCGATGCCTCGAACGGGAACCGGATCATCGCTATCCATCCGTGGCCGCGCTGGGGGAGGAACTTGGGCGGTATCGACGGCACGAACCGCTGGATGCCGGACCACCGACCGCCAGCTACCGGGCGAAGAAATTCGTTCGTCGCAATCGACTGGTGGTCGGTGGGTCGGCACTGGGAGTCCTGCTTCTGATCTCAGGCCTCCTGGGGACCGGGTTCGGCCTGGTTCGGGCGGTTGATGCCCGGCGGATCGCGGAAGAACGTCTCGGAGCCTTNCAGCAGATGAACGCGGTCGGGCGGGAGATTCTGACTTCGGTCGATCCGCAGGTGGCCCAAGGGCTGGACAACGAACTGCTGGTGCGAATGCTCGAGCAGAGCCGCGGGCAGTTGGCCGAGACCACGAATCCACTGGTTCGCTCCCAGTTGCTGTTCACCCTGACCGAGGCCTGGGCCCAGTTGGGCGAGTACGAATTCGCGTTGGAGGTCGGGCTCGAGGCGCTGGCGGAAGCTCGGANGTCGCTGGCGGAGATCGGACCGACGCCGGAGCTCACGGATCCTCTGGCGTTCGCCGAGCTGGAAGGAAGCCTGGCGATGGTCATGAACAACGTCGCTCGAACCCTGCCTCCGGAAGAGAAGATCGAGATGCGGCGGCAGGCCGAAGAAACGTTGCGTCGGGTGGTGGCCTTGAATACCGAAGCGCTCGGGGGTGAACATCCAAGAACGCTGCAGGACCGGATCAATCTCGGTTCCGTGCTTCTGCGATCTCCGGGACGGCTCGAGGAGGGGCTGGATGCGATCCGTGAGATTCACGAGATCAGGCTTCGAAACCTCGGGCCGGCGAGCCGGGAGGTTCTCAATTCCGCATCTCTGCTCTCCGATGCGATGATTCGACTTCGGCGCTACGATGAGGCCAAGGCGATTCTGATCGATATCTTCGGGGAATCCCCGGACGCGACCGCCCCGGACCTCGGTGCATCCGAAGTCCTGCTGCTCAACAATCTGGCGGTTGCAGAGAGTCGCCTCGGCAACACGGCCGAGCGTTTTCGCCTGCTGGATGGGATCGCGGGCCGGGTCGAGCCGCTGTTCGGGGCTGAGAACACCGTGGCCTTGACCCTGCTCTACAACAACGGCACGACCTTGTTGGATCGTGGTCGGCTGGCGGAGGCGGAAGACCGGTTCCGGCAATGTCTCGTCGGTTTCGAGGCTCGAACCTCACCCGGGTCGATGCAACGGATGCGAAGTCTCGGAAGGCTCGCGCAGGCCGTCATGCTTCAGGGTCTGCTCGAGGATCCGGACCGATGCGACGAGGCCATCCGATTGTTCGGACGGATGGAGGACGCGGCCGTCGAACTGGCGATGAATCCGGCAGTCGAAAAATCGACTCGTCAAAGAAGCTGGGGGGACGCCGGCACCGCAGCCAACTGGCAGGCGGTGATCGCCCGGAAAGTCGGCCGCTCGGAAGAAGCCCGAGAGGCGATTCGGGGTGCGGAGCGACATCTGGCCGAGATCGAGCCCGGTGCGGAACCGATGCTCGACGGGCTGGTCGCAGCCGAACGGCTCCGGTTGGAACCCGGTCCGGCGTCGGTCGAATTGGTGTCGAGGATCGAAGCCTCGATCGAGACGCTTGCCGAACGCCGGCGGCGGGAGCTTGCGGTGATGCGTCTGGTTCTGGCCGAGCATCGGCGAACGACCGGCGGCGCCGATTGGTTTGCGGGGGAACTGGCGGCGATCATGGCCATCCTCGAAGAGGAATCTTCGATCTCCGCCCAGCCGATTCGTCTTGAGGTCGAAGCGCTTCAGGCATCGCCTTCGTCCGACGTCGACTGAAGCNGATGTTCGCTTGCAGCCTGTGGGCGGTGGGGCCGCGATGGGATGANGCCATGGCGGGAAGGGNCGGTTTCAAACCCGGTTCGGACCGCCNCGCGATCCAGAACCTNTAGTTTGACGTAANATACATTATCGGCCCAATTAGAGCCAAGGCGGCTCCTGGGGTTCCGGAGGCCGGCTTGGGCCATTGAACCCCGGGCGTGAACCTGGAGCTTCATGATCTCGTCGATCGATGCGATCGCCGCGTTCGCGTTTCGGATCGAGCTGGTTCCGCCCGGAGACCCGGGCCGGTGAATGCAACTTCGGTTGCGGTGGATCGAACGAAGAAGAGATGCACCGGATGCCGGCCTCGTCCCTTTCAGTGACGTCGATCGACGGTGAGCGTTCAGCCTCCAGGCGTCACAAGTTCGTTTCGTCGACCGCCGCGTCCAGTGACTTCTGCACGATCGTCTCCAGTCGTTGGACCGCGTTGACCGCCCGGGCCGGCTCCAATCCGGCTCGAATTCTGGCCTGAAGTGATTCGGTCTCCTGGGTGGTCGGTTTCCGCCCATCGGTCGCGTTCCACCCGGGGTCTGACCACGGATCGAGCCCGATGGCGTCCGCCGGAACCAGTTCGGGATAACTGAGCCGATCCGGAAGCCATGGTCGGCAGCCGGCGATCAACGCTTCAGCGACCGCGAGCCCGAAGAACTCATGGGTGGCGGTTGAAAGAACCCAGTCACAACCGGCGAGGCGCNGCAGATAGTCCGGCCGTGGGAGGCTGCCGGCGTGCTCCACCCTCGATTCATGTCGTTGGAAGAGGGTTTTCAGGGCTTCCGGGATGGTCTGTCGTGGTTGNCCGAGGATGACCCAGCGAATCGCCGGGCCACCATCCTGCTCGCGTCGCCAGGCTTCGTCCGCCAGCTGGAGGAACTCCTCGCAGCCTTTGTCGTGTTCCCAGCGATGCGGCCAGGCGACCCGAATCGGGTCGTCAGGGCGGCTCTCAGGGCCTGGATAACCGACCTGGGCGTTGTTATGTAAAACAACGGCATCCTCAACCTCGTTGAACTCGACCGGCGGCGGCACCACCACGCTCCGGTCCCGAAGCCGATCTTCCCATTGGCCACCCAGTGGTTCCGGGGCATGGTTCAGGATCTTCCGCATGCCGGACACGAAGGATTCCAGGTTCCAGCGACTGTTCCAGACGACTCGATCCGCGGCTTCGATCGAGGCAAGGTTGGTGAACGCGAGATGGGCGTCTCGCTCACGATCAACGGCCTTGCCTCCATCCGAGGTCGGGTAGGCGATCTGGTTTTCGTGCATCGAGAGAATGAACGGACGATCACGCAACGGCCGCGGCAGGGTTGCCCGGAGATCACTGGCGGAGAGCATTCCCGTCGCCACGATCGCGTCCGTATCCGAAAGCGGGAAGGGCGATTCCCCTCCCCCGTTCATTCCATCGCGGACCATCTCGCTGAAGCGAAGCGCGGCGTGTCGGAGTCGCCATTTCGGGCTGCGGCCGGGAAGGGTGAGGAAGTGCCACGCGAGGGTGCCGTGATGCTCGATCGACCGTCGGACCGCTCGGTGTGAACCGGCATCCCAGGCTTCGAAGGCGAGTATCCGAGTGCTCATGGCCCGGAGTCTACGGGAGGAATGGGAAAACCCTCGGCGTCCTCCCCCGGCACTTTCGTAGACTGGTGGCATGACCGAAGAGTCCCCCATCGAGATCACGCCCCGCACCCTCATGCCGCTTTGCTCGGTGTTCCGTCGATTCCTTCGGAATCATGGACTCAAGTACACGGTTGAACGGGCGGACGTCCTTCAGGCCATCATCGACCATGATGGGCCGTTCGAGGCCGAGGAACTCCTGCTCGACATGCGGAACCGCGGCCATCGAGTCTCCAAGGCCACGATCTATCGAACGCTTCGCCTGCTTCAGGAAGCAGGCATCATCACTCAGGCGTTGTTCGATTCCAAGCAGGCTCACTTCCAGTTGATCTACGGGAAGCAGCCGCGGGACGTCATGGTCTGCATGCGGACCGGGCGCACCATCGACTTCCAGAGTCCGGAACTGGTGGCCCTTCGAGATCGGATCTGTCTGGAACTCGGCTGGAGTCCGGTGGGCCATCGCCTGCAGGTGTTCGCGATGAGCCCCGAGGAAGATGGCGTGGCGGGCGAGGAACCCGAGATCGACGCCGCATCGACCAGCGAAGACACCGAGGGCTAGCGACCGGTGCCGGAACCCGTCGAAACCCCGGCGGGTTCGGATGCGTCGGACTTCTGGTCCATCACGCCGGGAAGTTCCAACTCGTAGATGCTGGCGGTCGAGGGTCGTTCCTCGAGCACTTCGAGATATCGATCGTCGCCTTCGACGAAGGTCTTCACCCAGGCCAGCGTGATCGCACCAACTTGGGCGCGATGGTTTTCCGGACTGCTCGGAAGGAAGTGGCCGCCGCCACGAACCTCGTACAAGAGGCGGGGAGTCGTCTTCGGCGTGGAATCGAAGTGTGGCCGGGCATGCTTGCGGGTGCTGGCGATCTCGTCCTTGTCCCCGGCGAGGATCAGGACCGGGACCGGATGTTCGAAGCGGATCAACGGCTGCCAGGGCACCATCGCGACCACGCCCTTCAGCGTGGGATCGAGCATCGCCGCATGCTGGGCACCGCCTCCGCCCATCGACCAACCGGCCACGCCCGCTCGTTCGCCGTCGATCCGACCATTGAGGGGTGAACCTTCACGATCCTGTTCGGCTCGTACGGTCTCGATTCCGTCGAGCAACGCCCGGCCTCGGGCGATCGGCATCACGTCGGGTCGATTGGTTCCGATGGTCATGGTGACGATCCCATGGGACGCAAGGAAACCGCCCCAGGGTCGTACGGAGCCTTCCGAGGCCTGGAAGCCCGGACAGATCACCATGATCGGGAGCGAGGTGCTGGCCCCGACCGGGTAGTGGATCGTGCCTCCGCGATATTCGGGGCCGTTACGAATGCCGTCTCGTTCTCGCAGGGTGGCGACTTTCCAGGGTCCTCGTTCCAACGCTCCCGCGGCGAGTTCGGCGGTCGACGCCGAAGCGGTGGCGGGCGTCGGTGGGATCGTCTCCTGGGAGAACGCGAACACGTCCCCGAGGAGGGACAGGATCAGGATCGATCCCAGAAACACGGGACTCGAGGAGCGACATCGNCGCATGGCTGGTTTCCAGAAGGGGTTCAAGGGAGCCTATCGGGCGTCCGGAAAATGTTCCACCGCGTTCTTGCAGTCCGGGAAACCCCTCGGGACGAAGCCAATCCGGAACGGTTGTTTTTTTGTGGTGACTCGGTGTCCCGAATCGGGATCATCGAACAATGAATTCATCGGCCCGACGTGATACCGAAATCGATTCCCCAATCGGACAGGAATTCCAGAGATGAACCCGAGCCATTCCCTCACCGCCATCGCCGGCTTCGTTCTCGTCACCACCGCCNCCGCCGCCGCCGGCNAGGATCGAACGGTCGGACTGATCGAGAGCGGCCCGGACGCGTCGCCCGGCTACACGCTCTTCACTCCGTTGAATTCGACGCCCACGTACCTCATCGACAACGACGGCAATCTCGTCAATTCGTGGATGGACACCAACCCGGGCGGCAACTCCATCTACCTCCTCGAGGACGGCAGTCTGCTTCGCTGCTCCGACGCGGGGCCGGCGAAGGGCAGCGTCCTCATCGCGGGCGGTGATGGATCAAACGTGAAGCGATTCGACTGGGAAGGGAACCTCGTCTGGAACTTCTCCTACAACACGCCTGAGCATCGACTTCATCACGACATCGCCCCGATGCCCAACGGCAACGTGCTGATGATCGCGTGGGAATACAAGTCCGCCGAAGAAGCCATCCAGGCCGGTCGCGATCCCGCTGCCCTGGCGAGCGACTCCCTCTGGCCCCTTCACATCATCGAAGTCGAACCCGAGGGCGCNACCGGCGGCAACATCGTCTGGAGCTGGCACCTCTGGGATCACATCGTCCAGGACTTCGACGCCACCAAGGACAATTACGGGGTCATCGCCGACAATCCCGGCAAGGTCGACATCAACTATCGCCGCAACGACAATGGTGACTGGATCCATGCCAACGGGATCGACTACAACGAACGTCTCGATCAGATCGTGATCAGCACGCCGTTCCTCAGCGAAGCCTGGATCATCAATCACGGCCTCAGCACCGAAGAGGCGGCGGGGCCCGCGGGTGATCTCATGTACCGCTGGGGCAACCCGCAGGTTTACGACCGGGGCACCGCCGCGGATCAGACGCTCTACTTCAACCACGACGTCGCCTGGGTGCGGGACGGCCTCCCCGGCGAAGGCAATCTCACCGTCTTCAACAACGGCAACGGTCGTCCCGACGGCGCGTACTCGACCATCGAGGAGTTCACGCCGCCGATCCTCGAGGACGGCGGCTACGCCCTGGCCGAAGGCGACGCCTACGGTCCCGAGTCCGCGTCGATCCTCTACATCGCCGACGATCCCACCAGCTTCTACAGCAGTGGACTCTCCGGAGTGCAGCGGCTGGAGAACGGCAACACCCTGTTCTGCAAGGGTCGTAACAGTGGCGCCAGTCCGCGGGGCGGCGAGTTCTACGAGATCGATCCGGGCGGAGAGTTGGTCTGGCTCTACGTGAATCCGGTCGGTCCCAGCGGGGTGCTCACTCAGGGCGACGAACCCAACGGACTCCAGAATGCGTTTCGTTGCAGCCGTTACGCCTCGGACTTCGCGGGCTTCGACGGCCGCGACCTCACGCCCGGCNGCCCGATCGAACTGTCGGACTGTTCGGGAGATCTCGACGGGGACGGAATCGTCGGCGGCGCCGACCTCGGTCTGATGCTCGCGGTCTGGGGCACCGACGATCCGGCCGCGGATCTGAACGGCGACGGTACCATCGGCGGAGCCGACATCGGACTGCTCGCCGCGGCCTGGGGGCCCTGTTTCTGAAACGCGGACCCGATTCCCTCCGTCACCTCGTTCCATCCGTTTCTCTCCATCGGAAAGCAGGCGAAAGCATGACGTTCCAACGATCCTCGGCCATCGCAGTCGTCGGCACCTTGACGTTGGTCTCATCCGCGTGGAGTCAGAACGGCAACACCATCGGGGTGGTCCGTGATGATGGTGGGACGGAACCGGGCTACACGCTCTTCGCGCCGTTGACCGCCACNACCGACACCTTCCTGATCGATTCACTCGGTCGGGTGGTGAATCGTTGGACGAGCTCCTACCGCGCCGCCAATTCGGTCTACCTGACCGAGGACGGGGATCTCATTCGAACCGCCAACCCGGGAACCAGCAGTTCCATCAGTGGCGGGGCGGCCGGAGGCCGGATCGAACGTCGAAGCTGGGACGATCAGCTCGAGTGGAGTTTCACCCACATCAACAACGCCTACCGGATGCATCACGACATCGAGGTGCTTCCGAACGGGAACATCCTCGCCATCGCCTGGGAATCGAAATCATCGTCCCAGGCTCAGGCCGCCGGTCGGATTCCCGGCACCTACGGCAGTTCCCTCTGGCCCGACAAGATCATCGAGGTGCAGCCCACGGGGAGTTCCGGCGGGACGATCGTCTGGGAATGGCACGCATGGGATCACCTCATCCAGGATTACGATCCGTCCCGCCCGAATTACGGTGATCCCGCCGAACATCCTCATCGCATCGACATCAATCATCGTCAGGGAAACTCCTCGGACTGGTTGCATTGCAATGGTCTGGACTACAACCCCGATCTGGATCAGATCGTGATCAGTTCCAGAAGTTTCAATGAGATCTGGATCATCGATCACGACACCACCACGCAGGAGGCCGCAGGACCCGCGGGAGACCTGCTCTACCGGTGGGGCAATCCCGCGACCTACGATCGCGGCGGCGCCGCCGATCAGAAACTCTTCGGACAGCATGATCCCAAATGGATCCGTCCGGGAATGCCCGGCCATCCCGGCATCATCATCTTCAACAACGGGAATGGCCGGCCCGGCACCGACTACAGTTCGATCGAACAGATTCGAACCCCGCTTCTGCGGGACGGCACGTACGACCTTCGAAACGGACGGGCGTTCGAACCGCAGGCGCCGGAGTGGATCTACATCGCTTCGAACCCGTCGGACTTCTATTCCAGCTACATCTCGGGGGCGGAACGCCTGTCCAACGGAAACACCCTGATCTGTTCCGGTGCTGATGGTCGTTTCTTCGAAGTTCGAGCGGATGGCACCGAGGTCTGGCGATACATCACGCCCCTGGACAACGGCGGGCCGATGAATCAAGGAGAGAATCCACCGAGTGGTGGAGGCGGCGGGCCCGGCGGTGGCGTGCCCAATGCGGTCTTTCGGGCCGAGCGATATCGATCGGACTTTCCGGGTTTCGATGGTCGTGACCTGTCACCCGGCGCACCGATCGAGATCTATCCGGCGTGTGACGGCGACATCAACCATGATCGCACGGTCGATTCGTCGGACCTCGGTGCCCTGTTGGTGGCGTGGGGAACCACGGACTCCGACGCGGACATCAGCGGCAACGGAATGGTGGGATCCGAAGACCTCGGATTCCTGCTGGTCGGATGGGGATTCTGCCCTTGATCCGGGTCGGGGACCGGACGCGGAGCTAGTCCTCGAGGAAGTCGGTCGCATCGAGCGGGCGGGAGATCGCGTACTCGTCTCCGAACCACGCTTGAAGGTCCACCAGTCGGCAGCGTGAGGAGCAGAATGGTCTGGCCTCTGCATCCTCGCAGGTCTTTCCGCAGGTCGGACAGGTCTTCTCCCCTCCGAGCGTGGTGCTCCAGGCTCCCGCTCTGGCTTCGAGCGCCTCCCGCAGTCGCAAGCGAGCCCGGGGATCGTTTCGGAGATCAAGGACCGTCGCCGCCCGGGTCTGCGGATCCCGATGATCCAGTCGGATCTCGATCCGTGATTCGGGCAGGGCATCGCCGATCCGGGACGCCCACTCGATGGCCACCAGCCGACGAGGATCTTCCAGGAGCTCGTCGAAGCCGATGGATTCGAGTTCTTCGACCCCGCGGGTTCGATAGGCGTCGAGGTGACTCAGACAGGCCGAACCCTCCCCTTCACCCAGATGTTCGACGTGGATCACGAAGGTCGGACTGGAGATGACGTTCGGATCGAGGCCGAGGCCGCGGGCGAGTCCACGGGCGAGACGGGTCTTGCCCGCACCAAGTTCACCCTCCAGCGCGATGCAGACCGGACGATCGACGAGTTCGGCGATGATCTCGCCGAGGCGTTCGGTGGCCTCCTCGTGCGGGCAGTCCATGCGGATGAGATGAGTCGCTTGGTCCATGTCCCGAGTGTACGGGGTCGATGGCGGGCGGTGCCGGTTTCATTCCGCAGTACGGTGTTCCCAGCCCAGATGCTCGATGCGATGTCGTTTCCGGCCCTCCACGACGATCACCGCGCCGGCGGGATCCCCGTCGGGTTCCTCCAGTCGCCCGATCACGGTCACCGGTGTGCCGAGCACCTCGGAGGGCGGGGGAATTCGGCAAGCCAGAAGCAGTTCGTAGTCCTCGCCATCCGCGACCGCTCGCCGCCAGTCACAGCCGGGCGACGTCGGAATCGCCGACGCATCCAGATGCGCCACCGCCCCGGCCGCCAGAGCGAGGCGACCCGAATCCTGGGCGAGCCCGTCGCTGAGATCCATCATCGAGACCAGATCGGGACCAAGGACTTCGGCGAGCTCGATCGCTTCTTCGATTCGAGGTGTGAAATCGAGATGGCGTCCCCCGCCATCCGGATCGAGACTTCCGCCCAGTCGGCCGGTGGTCACCAGCAGATCTCCGGCTTGCGCCCCGGTCCTGGTCACCACGCGGTCCTCGGGCAGCACGGGGCGGGCGAGAATGGTCACGCTCACCACGGTCGGACCTTCAGGGATCGAATGGGTGGCGAGGTCGCCGCCGACCAGTGGAGTCCCCCACTCTAGTCCGGTCTCGTTCAGGCCTTCATGGAGTGCGCGAGCCCATTCGTGATCACAATTCGGACCGAGGGTGGCGGTCGCCACCATGGCGAAGGGGCGAGCGGCCATGGCCGCGACGTCACTGAGGTTTCGAAGCACCGCCTTGCGTCCGATGGCCCGTGGGGATTCGTCGAGTCGGACGTGTCGCCCGAGCACCACCTGGTCGGCGGCCACCAGTACGGGGCCCCGGTGCTCGACCATGGCCATGTCGTCGCCGGGGCCGAGCAGGACTTCCGGGGGCAGGGTACGCCCGACCTCTCCGAAGTGGCGATGAAGTCGGCGCTCCGAAAGCGGGCCCGATTCGGATTCCGGCGGATCGATTCGAGCGGGGTCGGTCATGTCGAACCCGGCTTCGGCGCCGCGAGCGAGCGCATCAGATCACCGAGTCGGTGGGTGGCACCTTGTCGGTCGCGGATGAGGGCTCGACCCTGATCGACCATGGTGCGACGAGCGGGCTGATCCTCGAGCAACTTCCGAACGGTCGAGGCGAGATCCTCCCGGCTGCAACGGCGAACGCCTCCTGCCGCTTCGAGGTCGCCGGCGATCACCTGGAAATGCCCGGTGTCCGGGCCGATGATCGTCGGTCGGCCGAGGGCCACCGGTTCGATCATGTCGCTTCCTCCGAGGTCGACGAAGGTGCGTCCGACGATCACCAGGTCGGCAAGGCCGTACGCGGCGCGAAGCTCGCCGATGGTGTCGAGCAGGAACCTTCCGGTGCAGGATCCTCGATCCCCCCGGCTTCGCCGGGCGCAGCCTGCGAGATCATGAGCGGCATCATCGAACCATTCCGGCTTTCGCGGGGCGCAGAGAAGCTGGACATCGGCGGGGACGGCATCGCGGAGCAGTTGGTGCTCGCCGGGCGCGGTACTGCCCGCGACCACCAGCGGCCGGTGGCGATCGATGCCCAGGGCCGCTGCGAGCTCGTCCGCCCCCGGAACCTCGTCCGCGATCCGGGCGGTGTCCCACTTCATGCTGCCGATGGTGGAGACCCGTTCCGCGGGGACGCCCACGCCTCGGAAGCGTTCTGCGTAGGTCTCATCCTGAGCCGCGACCGCGGCGAGCGGTCGAAAGAAACCCCGCGCGATGGGGCCGAGCCTTCGGTACCGGGCATAACTGCGTTCGCTGAGACGGCCATTGACCACCGCGACCGGAATCCCGCGGCGGCGACATTCGCCGAGGAAGTTCGGCCAGACCTCGAGTTCGACCAGGCCGATCGCGTCGGGCCGGATCCGGTCGAGAAATCGGCGAACCGCCCCGCTGGTGTCGAACGGAAATCGCACCACCTCGCAACGCCCACGGAACAGCGAGGTCGCGCGATCGAATCCCGTGTCGGTCATGGTCGCGATCACCGGTTCGATCTCCGGAGAACCCTGACGCAGATCATCCACCAGCAGATCCGTCGCGTTGACCTCCCCCACCGACACCGCGTGGAGCAGGACTCGAGGCGTCTCGGTCGCGGGAAGGGACTCGCCACGGCCGAATCGGCCGGCCCAGTCGGTTCGATGTTTGCCGGTGCGAACCATCCGCGGAATCCAGATCGGACTCGCGGCGATGGCGGCGGCGGCGTAGGCGGCATCGAGGGGGCGTGGCACGGTTCAGTCCGCATCCCGGACACGAAGATTTCGCAGCAGGCTGATCATGAAATTGGCGGAGTTGACGCCGTAGGAGATGTTCGCGATGCGTCCGTCAGGGGTCACGTAGACGAGCTTGGGAATGGTGTTGGAGGTGTCGTATGGCGCGATGGCGGCTCGGAATTGCGGCGTCACGAGATATTCCAGCATGCCCGGGCTCGGGGACTTCCGGAGATAGGCTTCGACCGTCGGAGCACCACCCTCGTCCACGCTCACCCCGACCAGGGTGGCCACGGATTCCAGTTCCGCCTGGTTCGCCTTGATGATCGAGCGAACCCGTCGACACGGTCCGCACCAGGTCGCCCACACCTCGATCAGCATCGGACGGCCGGAATGGTCCGCCAGGTCGACCCGGTTTCCCGCGAAATCCTCGAGCGAGACGGTGAACATGCCGCTCGGCGCGGTCCCGGTCGGCGTTTCACTTCCCGAACAGCCGATCTGCACGAGGGCGGCGGACGCGGCCAGGGCGAGGAACATGGACTTCAACGGGGGCATCAGCGACTCCGTACGGTGGAATTCAACCCTCCGAGGATAGTCGGTCTTTCGAGGGCGTATCCTCCAACCGCCATGTCCATGCGGAAAGCCCTGAATCCCGACCTCCTCCCCCCCTGGCACATCCGCATCGATACCGGAGGGACTTTCACGGATGCGATCGCACTGATTCCGGGAGGCGGCATTCGCCGTCGCAAGGTTCTTTCCAGCGGCCGCCTTCGCGGCCGGGTCGAAGGCGGTCGGATCTCGATGCGAGGCGAGGATGATCCGGCAATCCTTCTTGCCGGTGCGGTGGTTCGTCGGCTGGGTGATCCCCGGATCTGTGGGATTCTTTCGGCGACCGGGACGCTGAGGCCGATTGTGGGCGGGGACGCACGTGAGTATTCGATGCCGGTCGACGGGACGCTGGTGGAGTTGGATCCCGGTCTCGATGCGCCTCGGCTGGCGGTGCATCTCCTGACCCGCACCCCGCTCGGCACCTCGTTGCCCACGGTCGATCTTCGAATCGCGACCACCCGGGCGACCAACGCGCTGCTGACCCGGCGAACCGGACGGGTGCTTCTGGTGACCACCGTCGGTTTCGAGGATCTCGCGATGATCGGGGATCAGAGTCGACCGGATCTTTTCGCCCTGAATGTTTCGCCGCCACGATTGACGCCGGATGCCGTGGTCGCGATCGATCGTCATCTGGAAGCGAGCGGTGATGCGAGGCCGATCGACGTCGGTGAAGTCGTTGCGCGGATCGCGGCCGCGGTCGAGGCCGAGCGAATCGAGGCCATCGCGATCTGTCTTCTGCATTCCTGGCGTGATCCCGAACCCGAGGCCGCCTTGGCCTCCGCGGTCCGTCGCCGTCTTCCGGGGATTCGGGTCTCGGTCGGTTCGGAGGTCTCCCCGGAGATTCATCTGGTGCCCCGGGTCCGAACCACCATCGCCGACGCGGCCCTTTCGCCGGTGGTTCGTTCCTTTCTCGAGGATCTCGGTGTGGGGCGATCGTCGGGACGCCCGGAGGATCGGGTTCTCGCCATGACCAGCAGTGGCGGACTGGTTGACGTCGATTCGGTGAGGCCGGCCGAGACCCTGCTCAGCGGTCCAGCGGCCGGCGTGGTCGGTGCGATCAACGCCGCGGCGGCGATCGGCGCTCGGAGCGTGGTTGGTTTCGACATGGGCGGCACGAGCACCGACGTGGCTCGAGCGGAGGGTCGAGCCGATCTTCGCGACCTCACCATGGTCGGAGAGGCGGTCGTTCGCATTCCCAGCGTGGACCTGCACACCGTGGCCGCGGGCGGTGGCTCGATCTGTCGAGTGGTCGAAGGTCGATTGGAGGTCGGGCCAGATTCCGCCGGGGCGGATCCCGGCCCCGCGTGTTACGGCATCGGTGGTCCGCTGACCATCACCGACGTGAATCTGTTGCTCGACCGAGCCGATCCTGCGACCTTCGGGGTGCCGATCGATCGCGGGGCGGCCCGCCGCGCGTTGGACCTGGTGGTCGCGGACAGCGGACGATCGGCGGAGTCCCTGTTGCGAGGTTTCGTGGATCTCGCCAATGAACGCATGGCGGAGGCGATCCGCACCATCACCACCCGCCGAGGGGTGGACCCCGCCGACCACGTGCTCGTGGCCTTCGGGGGTGCCGGGGGGCAGCACGCCTGCGGCATCGCGTCTCGTCTGGGCATCGAACGGATTCTGATCCCCGGTGATGCCGGACTCTTGAGCGCGGTCGGACTCGATGCCGCGGCGAGGGAACGGGTGGTGGAACGCTCCCTGCTGCAGAGGCTCGATCAGGCGGATCCCGTCGCGATTCTGGCCGCGGTCGAGGGCGTCGCCCTGGCCCGGGCCCGCGAGATCGGCGTGGAAGCCCCGACGATCCGACGCCGGCAGTGGCGATGTCGCCTGCTCGGTCAGGATTCGACCATCGATCTGGATTTCGATGAAGGGACCACCGCGGGCGATGCGATGGAGATCGAGCAGCGGTTTCGATCCGCGTTCACGATTCGATACGGACGTCCCTGTCCACCGCGACCGGTGGAACTGGCGGCGATCCGCGTCTTCGGTGGCGATCCCCCGCTGGGAGCGATCAAGACGTCTTCTCGCCACGGAGATGAGTTCGAGGGGCCGGCGCTCCGCTCGGCGGACACCAGTACCACGGTGGTCGATCCCGGCTGGATCGCCGCCCCGCTTCCCGATGGCGGCCACCTTCTTCGCCGCGATCCGCAGGCCGCGGCGGTGGAAATGGTCGACGGGCCGGCGATGACCGAAATCGTGGCGTGTCGGCTGGAATCGATCGCCCGCGACATGGGCGAGACCCTTCGCCGCACGGCGTTGAGCGTGAACGTGAAGGAGCGGCTGGATTATTCCTGTGGCATCGTGGATGCGGACGGTCGATTGGTGGTCAACGCGCCCCACATGCCGGTGCACCTTGGAGCGATGGGTGACTGCGTCCGGTCGGTGGTGTCCGAGATCGACGTGAAACCAGGCGACACGATTCTCGTCAACCACCCGGCCTTCGGCGGCTCGCATCTGCCGGACCTGACGCTGGTGACTCCGGTCTTCGATCCCGGTGGCCGTCTCATCGCGTACGTGGTGAATCGAGCCCACCACGCGGAGATCGGTGGCACTCGGCCCGGTTCGATGCCTCCGGACGCCACCACGCTGGTGGAAGAAGGCGTGGTGTTTCCGCCGATGCTCCTGGTCGACGGCGGAGAAGTCCGCTTCGACGCGGTGGAAGCACGACTCCGCGACGCGGTCCACCCTTCCCGTTCGGTGGGAGAGAATCTCGCGGACCTTGCGGCTCAGTTGGCGGCCAACCGTCTGGGCGAGCGGCGAATCTCGGCCCTGCACGCCGCGATCGGAGATCGTCGTTTTCGAACGGATCTCGACGACCTTCGAGCTCGATGCGGCGCGGCGATCGCCCGGCTCGCTCGACGTCTTCAGGGCGTGGATCGATCGGTGGAGGAACGGCTCGATGACGGCACTCCGATTCGAGTCCGGCTTCGCGGGGTCGACGGTCGGCTGTCGATCGATTTCCGCGGGTCGGGCGAGGTTCATCCCGGGAATCTCAACGCCCCGTTCGCCGTGGTCAGGGCGGCGGTCCTCTACGTGCTTCGGGTGGTCGCCGCCGAGCCGATTCCGCTGAACGAAGGCGGGCTCGAGCATGTCGATCTCCAGGCGGAACCGGGGATTCTCGATCCGCCTTTCGGGGGTGATCCCGACCGGGATCCCGCGGTGGCCATCGGCAACACCGAAACCAGCCAGAGAGTGGTGGACGCGCTGTTCCGGGCCTTCGCCGCCGCGGCCTGCAGCCAGGGGACGATGAACAATCTGCTTCTCGGCGACGAAGGGTTCGGCTACTACGAAACGATCTGCGGTGGTTCCGGCGCGGGGCCGGACTTCGTTGGATGCGATGCCGTCCACACGCACATGACCAACACGCGGATCACCGATCCGGAAGTGTTGGAATCCCGCTATCCCATCCGACTCCGGCGATTCACGATTCGCGTCGGTTCCGGTGGGTCGGGACGTCGACGAGGCGGCCACGGGGTGATTCGAGAGCTCGAGGCCACCCGACCACTCCGAGGATCACTGCTCGCTCAACATCGAATCGAGCGACCGTACGGCCTCGAGGGTGGTGGCGCGGGGGCGGTCGGCCTGGCCCGAATCGTGCGGGCGGATTCGAAGGTCGAGCCCCTCGCGGGCATCGCCGCCTTTGAGCTCGAAGCGGGTGATCGACTGGTGATCGAAACGCCCGGTGGCGGTGGTCACGGGAATGAAACCGAAGGCGAGCCGGATCTCAAGCGTCAAGGCCGTACTGGAACGGGGTGATCCTGGAAGCCCTGCCGGTTCCGGCTCGGAATTCCACCAGAGCGCCGCAGAGACGCTCATCCCCGGTACCCATGGTGTAGGGCGTGTGGATCGCGGTTCGCATGTTCCGCAGCACCGGCTCTGGATCGCGGCCGATGATCGAGGCGTACGGACCGCACATGCCCACGTCGGTCTGAAACGCGGTGCCGCCTCGAAGCACTCGGGCGTCCGCGGTCGGCACGTGGGTGTGGGTGCCAAGCGCCATGGAGATCCGGCCGTCGAGATGGAATGCCACGGCGGCCTTTTCGGCCGTGGTTTCCATGTGGAGATCGACGAACGAGCCCGCGACGCCCGGGTTGGCTTCGAGCACCGCGTCCGCGGTTTCGAACGGATCATTGGCGGGCAGGTTCATCAGAACCCTTCCCAGCACCGAGAAGACGAGAAATTCTCCCCCCCCCGCTTCGGCCGGTATGGGGACCCTCACCCATCGTTTTCCGGGTGAGTGGCGGGACAGATTCGCCGGTCGACAGACGGGTTCGGTCGGATCTTCCAGGAGCGGCACGATCCGTCGATCTCGGTAGACGTGATCGCCGAGAGTGATGGCATCGACCCCCAGATCCCGGATTACGCGGTAGAGATCGGGGTTGAGCCCGGAACCGTTTCGGAGATTCTCGGCGTTGGCAACGAGGATGTCGGGCTGATGATCGGCCCGGAGCGCCTCCACTCGCTCGGTGAGAACCCGTCGTCCGGGGGCTCCGTTGAGGTCGCCGAGGAACGCGACGCGGGCGAGGCGGGACGCCTTCGCGGGGAGCTTTTCGTGCGGAGGGTGGTTCGTCATGGGTTGACGACGGTACACTCATGTAGTCGTCCGGGCGATGCATCGTCCTTTGAATCGGCGTTGCCGATCTCGCCCGACGTCACGTGTGCATTCAATTCAACGACGTGTCGCACCCCCTTTTCGGTGGTTGCCTTGGAGAATCCAGGCATGCGATGCGTGGGGGTCGCGGAGACCGGGCCGTTCCCGGAAATCGCGAACCACCGCCGTCGATGACGTGGCGATCAGCCCGCGTCCTCGCCGACCGATTCCCGTCCGGTCCTTCGATCGAATCGATGCCGGATTTCGGAGTGGCGTCTGTGAAGTACAAGCCCGGTGAACGCGTTCGACACCCCGGCAAGCCCGAGTGGGGCATCGGTGAAGTCTCGAAGGTCGAGCTCATCACCCGCGACGGTCTTCCCGACCGGAGGGTCTGGATCAAATTCCCCAACGAGGGAACCAAGACCGTGCTCGCCAGCATTGCCGGACTTGAAGTGGTGGAAGAGGAGGCCGCGATCATCAAGGAGGGAGACACCCTGCTTGATCGCCAGGCCACCCATGAAACCGGGTGGCTCGGACAGATCGCCAAGAACAAACCCGAGGATGCGATGACCGCCCTTCCCGAGCGGGCGTCGGATCCGTTCATGCCGGCCCGGTCGCGTCTCCAATTCATCTACACGCTCTACCGGTTCAACCGGAACGGTGGATCGCTCATCGAGTGGTCGATCGCGCAGAGCGGGTTGGACGATCCGATGAGTCGTTTCAATCGCCACGAGCTCGAACAGTTCTTCGATCGTTGGTCCTGGGAACGCGATCAGATGCTGGCTCGCACCCTCGACGAGTGTCGCAAGGCCGGTGATCCGATTGAAATCCTGCTCAAGGAAGCCCCCCCCGCTGCTCGGCGGGGTCTGAAGAAGGCCGCTCCAGCCCGCTGATCGTCCGTCTTTCGGGGCGAGTGACGGTCCGGGAACGGTCTCCGACCCATCTCGACAGGTTGATGATTCCGTCTGCGCAGTCTGCGCATGCGGCTGCTGTCTCGTGGCATGGAAACTCCGCCCTGGTGATTGGGCGCGAGCATGATTTCGTGGCATCTCTTGGTCATGCGGCTTCCGATGCCCGGTCGCCCCAGCCAAGGAATACGAAGAGATGGATGAACTCACCTTTCAGCGGAAGATGCAGGAGCTCATGAACCGGATCAAGACCATGCCCGAGGGTGGTGCTCCGGAGGGAGCGACGAACGAGGCGGAGCAGGTCACCGATCGTCGTGAGCGGATCAAGAATTCAGTCGCCGAACTGCAGGAGTCGCTCGACTACCTTCGCTTGAGCGTGAAGTACCTGGTCTTCGATCTCGAAGCCACGCGTCGCGAAAACGCGTACCTCCGACGCATGCTTGAACAGTCCAGCCGGGATGCCCAGCGAGAGCTCGGCGAAGACTCCGAGGATCAAGGCCAGGACGACAGCTTCGATTGATTCGATTCCGGAATCGATCCGGACCCCGAAATCCCATCTGTTCGATGCGACTGTTCCCCAGCATGTGGGCCGATCCAGGTCCGATCGCATCGGGCATTCCTCAACGGGAACGCACCGCACCCGCCGGTGCGTTCCCGGGTTGGGGTCCGAGCAACACCGATCATCGCTCCGCCGTAGGATGACGTGGTGATCGGCAACCACCTTCGAAATCTCCGTCGTTGGAACCAGATCGTCCAGGTCCTCGCAAGCCACGGCTTCGCGGGTTTTCTGGGAGAGATCGGACTCGGCGACACCGTGGCCTCCCTCCTGGACAAGGTGAGAATAGGGCACGACGAGGCCGAGTTGATGCGGCTTCCGACTCCTGTGCGTCTTCGACGTGCCATGGAGGAGCTCGGGCCCACCTTCATCAAACTCGGGCAGGTGCTTTCGACTCGTCGAGATCTCGTCCCCGATGTCTGGGCGAAGGAATTCGAACGGCTTCAATCCGACTGTCCGCGGATCCCCTTCCCGGAGATCCGGGAGGTTCTGGAATCCACCCTGGGCGAGAAGCTCGATGACCTCTTCGAATCCATCGACGAGACGCCGCTCGCGGCGGCCTCCATGGCTCAAGCCCATCGGGCGGTCCTCGAGGGCGGCCGGGACGTGGTCCTGAAGATTCTTCGACCCGGTGTTCGAGAGACCATCGAAGGCGACATGGAAGCACTGCGATTCATCGCACGCCTCGCCGAGGAGCATCTTCCCAATCTCGGGTTCGACCCATTGGAGACGGTGGAGGAATTCGCCCGAGAACTGGCCCGGGAGACGGATCTCGAAATCGAGGCTCGATCGACCGAACGTCTCGCCGCCATGTTCGCGGACGATCCCGCGATCACCTTCCCCGAGATCCACTGGGAGGCCACCACGCGAGATTGTCTGTGCGAAGACATGGCCTCCGGTCGACTCCTGGCGGGTGTCGAGGTCGAGGAACTCACGCCCGAGGTTCGGCGAGCGATCGTGGAGAACGGCGCGCGGGCGGTGTTCCATCAGACGCTGGAGGTGGGTTTCTTCCACGCCGATCCGCATCCCGGCAACATGTTCATTCACGATGACGGCTCCATCACCTTCATCGACTGCGGGATGACTGGTTTCGTCGACGAGATGACCCGGCTTCACCTCGCGGAGATCGTCTACGGGGTGGTTCGCAATGATTCCGAGATGGTGATGCGGGCCGCGATCGCGGTCGCCGACAGTGATGTGGACGACATCGATCTCAAGGCCGCCCGGTCCGATGTGCAGCGCCTGGTGTCCCGATTCGTCGGCGTGCCGCTGGACCGGATCGACCTCGGCGGGGTGCTCGACGAGTTCTTTCAAATGCTCCGTCGGCACGATCTTCGCTGTCCGGCGGACATCGTGCTGCTCATCAAGGCGATGAGCACGATCGAGGGTGTCGCGACCTCGGTCGATCCCGGATTCGATCTGGTCTCCTTCACTCAGCCCTACATCGAGAGGCTTCTCAAGGCCCGCTTCAGCCCGCGGGCGATCGCTCGTCGTGTGCGGGAGGCGGCGGTGGAACTGGTGCGCTTCGGGGAGGTGCTGCCTTCCGAACTCTCCTCGCTGCTCCGACGAGCCCGAAAGAACCGGCTTCGCATCCAACTGGATCTGGTCTCGATGGAGGACCTGGTGTCGAGTGTCGAGGATGCCTCGGAGCGACTGGGGTACGCGGTGCTCATCGCATCCCTGGTGATGGCCAGCAGCATCCTGGTGCTGGCGAGCGGCGGCAACGGATTGACCTGGTACCTGGGAATGGCCGGCTTCCTCGCCAGTGCCACTCTGGCGTTCGGTCTGATCATCAACAGCTGGCGTCGTCGCCGACGTCTCAAGCGACTGGGCAAGAAGCTGCGGAAGGCCCGGGGCGACCGGGACTCCTGAATTCCGCTGATCGAGTCAGGATTCCGGAAGTTCTGGAAGCACCGGCGTGGCCGGGGGTGATTCCCCGGACATCGCGGCCGCGATCCTGATCGCGTGGATGTGCGAATTCTCGATATAGACCTCGAATCTTCCCTGGGTTCCGGCGACCGCGGTTCCCGCGACGTGAATACCGGGGACCGAGGTCTCCATCGTTTCTTCATCGTGAACCACGGCCATCGCCTCCCCGTCCATGCGGCAGCCGATCGCCTCGAAGAGTGACCCGTCGGCTTCGTAGCCGATCTGCATCAGGATGTCGTCCGCGAGCACCTCCTCGCGGTCCCCCCGTTCGATGTGCTTCAGCACGGCGCCGTGTGCGGTGATCTCCGTGGGCACGGTTCCAAACTTCGCTTCGATCAAGCCGCTGCGGACGCATGATGCGAGTTCCGGACGAAGCCAGTACTTGATGCGGGGGTGGACTTCGGGGCCCCGGTACGAGATGGTCACCTTGGCGCCCGCCCGCCAGAGTCGGATCGCGGAATCCGCGGCGGAGTTACGGCCGCCGACCACCAGCACGCGGCGGCCGTGGCCCCAGTGGGGTTCTCCGACTTCGTGTCGCACGTGCGGAAGATCCTCTCCGGGGATCTCCAGTCGTCGATGCCGCGCGGTTCCGCCGATCGCCATCACGATTCGTCGGGCCTGGATCCGACGTGAAAGTCCGCTTCGAGTTCGAGTCTCGACCGTGAAGCCGGCAGGATCATCCGCGGGCGTCACCGACTCCACCGACTCGAAGGTCCGCACGGGAAGCCGGAACAGACCAACGACCATTCGCAGGTAGGAAAGGTAGTCCTCCCGGGTGGCCTTCTCCTGAGTGGTGGTCTCGAGGGGGACTCCCGCGATGGAGATTCTTTCGGAGCCACTGAACCAGCGGACTCCGGGGGGGAAATCAACGACCTGGGATCCGATGGGGCCTCGGTCGAGGTTGAGGGTCTTGATCCCTCGGCGTTGAAGTTCCGCCGCGGTCTCCAGTCCGATCGGCCCCGCCCCCACGATCAGGACATCCACGTGAGTGTTCTCGAGGGGATCCCGGGCGGTGGCGAGATCATCGGGCTGGATGGACACGGTCGTTCCTTTCGGAGGGCGAGCGGGCGGGACGGAGGTCGGACCCGGTATTCTCTTCGGACTTCGAACCGTCAACGATAGACTCGGGACGATGCCTTCGATGCCAATGATCCTTACTCGCGTGTCCGGAAGCATCCGGTTCGTGGTGCTGGCATCGCTCCTTCCGGCCGTGCCCGCCGTCGCGATCACCATCGCGGGCGATGGACCGGACGAAACGGTTCCTTCGTTCAACCACGAGATCCGTCCGATTCTGGCCCGATGTCTCGCCTGTCACGGGCCTGACGCCGAGGCTCGGGTTGCGGACCTTCGATTGGACCGCCGGGCTGAGGCGGTCGCGGATCGACGAGGTGGGGCCGCGATCGTGCCGGGTGATTCCGCGGCAAGCAGTCTGCTGGCTCGGGTCGCCTCCCGGGATCCGGAGACCGTGATGCCGCCGCCGGGGGCCGGGACGCCGCTCGACCACCAGGAGATCGAGATTCTTCAACGCTGGATCGACGCGGGTGCGCCCTACGAAACGCACTGGGCGTGGGTTCATCCCGACGCGTCGCCCCCGCCTCCCGCGGACGACGGTGCCTGGGTGATTCGCGATCTGGATCGATACGTCGCCGCCGCCCACCGGGAGGCGGGAATGTCGCCGAATCCCGCGGCCGATCTCGCGACTGCATGTCGACGGGTGTCACTTGATCTGGTCGGCCTTCCTCCGTCGCCCGAACGACTCGCCCGCGTGCGGGAGATGGCGCGGGAGAACGGCGACACCGCCGCCTACGAAGCGTTCGTGGATGGACTTCTGGCCGACCCCGCCTTCGGGGAACGTTGGGCCCGGGTCTGGCTGGATGTCGCTCGGTACGCCGACACCCGGGGCTACGAGGCGGATCGACGGCGCACGATGTGGCCGTGGCGGGACTGGGTGATCCGGGCGTTCAACAACGACCTTCCCTACGACCGCTTCACCATCGATCAACTGGCCGGGGATCTTCGCCCGGAAGCCGACGAGGATTCGGTGCTCGCCACCGCGTTCCACCGCAACACGATGACCAACGACGAGGGTGGCACCCGGGACGAGGAGTTTCGAATCGCCGCGGTCACGGACCGGGTCAACACGACCCTGACCGCCTGGATGGGACTGACCGCCGAGTGTGCGGCCTGTCACGATCACAAGTACGACCCGATCTCGACCGAGGAGTACTACCGTCTCTTCGCCTTCTTCAACACGACGGAGGATGCGGATCGGGCTGATGAAGAACCGCTGCTCGACTTCCTCTCCCTCGAAGATCGGGTTCTGCGGGAGGGACTGGAATCGGAGCGGAGGCTGTTGGAGCGAAACCGGATCCGCGTCGCGCTCGCGGCGGCTTCGGACCATTCCGATGATCCGGGTACGGCCGGTCTTCCTCCTGATCGGGTCCCGCTCCTCGCGGATGTCCGACCCCCCGCGGTGATCGCGGGAGATTCGATCGTGGGCGATGATTTCCCCTGGGACGACACCATCGATCCCCCCCCGGGGTGGCACCGCGCCCGAAGGATCGATGCGGCGGCGAATACCTTTCGTCAGCACTACGTCGAAGAATTCGCGCCCGCGGTTCGTTCGACCATCGAGGCGGATGATGAATTGGAGATCTGGGCTCGAATCGATCCGGAGAATCCTCCGGCGGCGATCATGATCCAGGTTCGGGCGACCGACGGGGACTGGGAGCACCGGGCCTACTGGGGCGACTCCGACTTTCCCTGGGGCGTGGAAGGAACGGGTTCTCGTCGACGACTCGGTCCCCTGCCGCCGGGTGGTGAATGGACTTCGCTCCGATTCGATCCCGCCGATGTGGATCTGGCACCGGGGGTCGGAATCATCGGCGTGGCGTGTTCGCTGCAGGGTGGCGTGGACGGTGGTGGAAGCCACTTCGGTCCGGTCTGCATCGTACGAGACGTGAATTCTCCGCCCGAGTGGATGCTCGATTCCGAGGCCTGGATCGAGGCGGAATCGGAGATCGATGGTCGGCATCTGTCTCCATCCCTGCGGGACGCCATTCTCGCGGGCGATGAACGGGACGAGCGTGCCACCTCGCTGCTCCGGGATCATTGGGCCAGCACGATTCCTCCGGTCGCCGTCGCCGCGTCGAGGGCATCACGCTCCGAATTGCAACGAGTGAACACCGACGCCGCCGCGATCACCCGTCGTGCGATTCAGGTGCCGGTG
The DNA here is from genome assembly GCA_002683195.1 of Phycisphaerae bacterium. Next base: position 80,174 of record NYSW01000075.1, on the reverse strand, counting down.
CTCCGTGAGCAGGCGATGGCGGATCGTCGATCATCGCAGGTGCTCCGGAAAGGTGACTGGCGGAGTCCGGGGCGGTCGGTGATTCCCGGAGTCCCGGCGTTTCTACACTCGATCGCCGAGGTCGAGGAGGCCGGAGCGGATCGCCTCGGTCTGGCACGGTGGATCGCCGACGAACGGAACCCGCTCACCGCCCGCGTGCACGTGAACCGGGTCTGGGAACGATTGTTCGGACGTGGCCTGGTGGAGACGCAGGAGGATTTCGGAACCCAGGGCATGCCGCCTCGTCACCAGGCGCTTCTGGATCATCTCGCTCGTCGTTTCGTGGAACTCGGATGGAGTCACAAGGCACTGTGCCGCGAAATCGCCACCAGCGCCACCTACCGCCAATCCTCGGCCGCCTCCCGGGAGGTTCGCGCCCTCGACCCCGGAAACGAGCTGCTGGCTCGCGGGCCACGGTTTCGACTCGAGGCCGAGGCGCTGCGGGATTCGGCGCTCGCCGTCTCCGCAAGACTGACTTCCCAGCTCTACGGTCCGCCGGTCTTTCCTCCCCAGCCCGACGGCGTCTGGCAGGTGGTGTACAGCGGTGATCAGTGGGCCACCGCGACGGATGGGGATCGCTATCGACGCGGGCTTTACACCTTCTGGCGGAGGACGGCCCCGCATCCTGCGATGCTCACGTTCGACGCCGGAAGTCGTGAGACCTGCAGCGTTCGTCGCATCCGCACCAACACTCCCCTCCAGGCCCTGGTTCTACTGAACGACGAGACATTCGTGGAGGCGGCCGGAGGCCTCGCCGTGATCGCCACTCGCGCCGGCGACGGTGAGGCCGATCAGATCCTCCGCGAGGCGTTCCGGCGGGCGCTTTCCAGAATGCCGGAAGAGGCCGAACTCGACGTGTTGCGAGAGCTTCATCGGCGGGAGGAAGCCCGTTTCCGCGAACGCCCCGAGGCGGTCGAACTGCTTCTTGCCGCGGCTCGTATCGAGGCGACCGGAGGTCGGGATCCCGCTCGACTGGCCGCCATGGTCGTGGTCTGCAACGTCATTCTCAATCTCGATGAGTTCATCACCCGTGGTTGAAGCGATCCTTCGCGGAAAGGTCACCGTTCATGGCTGATCGACACGACGACATCGAAGCCCGACTCCGGATGGAAATCCGCCGCGACGATCTGCTGTCGACCACCCGTCGAGCTTTCCTGGGCCGACTGGGAACGGCGGGCATCGGCGCGGTGGGACTCGCCTGGGCGGCGGCGGAGGCGGGAATCCCAGGGTTGGCCGCGGCGGCGGGAGTCGATGGCCCCTTCGGAGCCGGGGGCCTGGATCTGGCCCGCCCTCATTTCGCACCGACCGCGAAGCGGGTCGTGTACCTGCACATGGCGGGAAGCCCCCCGCATCATGACCTGCTCGATCCGAAGCCTTTGCTGGACGAGTGGAACGGTCGGGAGTGTCCGCCGGAGCTGCTGGATCCCGAGAATTTCGCCTTCATCAAGGGGCACCCGGAGATCCTCGCTTCCCCCTACGCGTTTTCGCCGCACGGGGCGAGCGGAACCCGGATCAGTGAGCTGCTTCCGGGTCTGGCCCGACACTCGGACCGGATCGCGGTCGTGCGATCGATGCACACGGATCAATTCAATCACGCGCCCGCCCAGTTGCTGCTCTACACGGGCTCGCCTCGGCTTGGCCGTCCGTCGATGGGGTCGTGGATCAGTTACGGACTGGGGACGGAGAATCGAGACCTGCCGGCCTACGTGGTGCTGGTCTCGGGCGGAAAGACTCCCAGTGCCGGGAAGAGTGTCTGGGGAAGTGGATTCCTGCCCAGCGTGCATCAGGGCGTGCAGTGCCGATCGAGCGGGGATCCGGTCCTCTTCACCGGCGACCCGCCGGGCATCGATCGGGCGACCCGTGGTGCGACCATCGACGCCCTCGCCGAACTCAATGCGATGCAGTGCGAACGGCACGGGGACCCCGAGACCCTCGCCCGGATCGCCCAGTACGAACTGGCCTTTCGCATGCAGGCCGCGGTCCCCGGAGTGATGGACATAGAAAAGGAGGATCCCGCGGACATCGAGCGCTACGGGGCGACGCCGGGTGGTGCTTCCTTCGCCAACAACTGCCTGCTGGCTCGGCGGCTGCTCGAGAACGACGTTCGGTTCGTTCAACTCTTCGACTGGGGCTGGGACACCCACGGGACCAACCCCAACGATGACATCGTGAATCAACTTCCCCGAAAGTGCCGTGAGACCGATCGCCCCATCGCGGCCCTGCTGGATGATCTCGTGGAACGCGGGCTGCTCGACGACACATTGGTGATCTGGTCCGGCGAGTTCGGGCGAACGGCGATGAACGAGCGTCGAAACGGTTCGACCTACTTCGGGCGGGATCACCACCCCCACTGTTTTTCGATCTGGATGGCCGGCGGCGGCGTGCGCCCCGGGATCGTGCATGGGGAGACCTGTGAATTCGGGGCTCGCATCGTGCGGGATCCGGTGCACGTGCATGACCTGCAGGCGACGGTGATGCGGATGCTCGGCTTCGACCACGAGCAGATCGTACGCAGGCATCAGGGGCGGGACTTCCGACTCACGGACGTTCACGGCCGGGTGGTCGAGGGTCTTCTTGCCTGACCTGTTCAGTCGCCGTTCGCATCGGAGCCGGCTTTGGCCCCGTTCGCCCTCGACATCACGGACTGGGTCAGATTCCGCCCCACCAGTCGAGCGACGAGGACCGTGAGGTAGATCTGTCCGACCAGCGCCTCGAAATTCGCGAGGGAACGCGGGAGCGAAGCGCGAGGGGTGATGTCTCCGTAGCCCAGGGTGGTGAGGGTGGTGATCGAGAAGTAGGCCATGAGTCGATCGGGACCGAGGCTTGAATCCACCGCCACCAGGTCGTCTGGAATCACGAAACTCAGTGGATCGACCCGTTTGATCATCGTGTAGACGACGGCGAACAAGGCGGCGATCAGCAGGTACGCGGAGATCGAGCCGCAGATGGTGTCGGTATTGACGTCGTCGGTGGTGAAGATGTCCCTGGCGATCAGGAGGGTCATGTAGGCCAGAAGACATGATTCCGCCGAGTGACCAATCAGACTCAGGATCAGGGCCGGCGATTCCTGGACCACCCGGGAGGCCCCTCCGCAGAACACGGCGATCGCGGCGAACGCCAGGCAGACGAGAAAGTGCGATCGTGAGTTGAAGAAGGTCGCCGCGGCCGCGAGGAGGACGAGGCCGAGCAGGAAGTCCCCGACGAAGAGACCGTCCTGAATGATGTAGAACCGCCCGATCAGGGGGCCGACGATCAGGAGGAGGAGCATGGCGGTCATCAGCCAGACGTACCGCCAGCCCGATTTGAACGGGGTGAAGCCAAGGAGGACGAGAGGCCTGCTGGTCGAGGTCGTACGAGGAGAGGAACGGATCATGATTCGGTCATCGGTCGGTGACCGGATTGCACTTGACGTTCCGTCCGTCGGCCGGCCCGTCGGATTGGCGATTTGAGCCGCCGCAAGGACGCTTTGGGTCGTAGCATGTCCGCATGACTGCAACCTTGGACATTCGGAATCTTGAATTCCAACGACGCGACGGCTTCAAATTGGCCGTACCTGCACTCACGGTTCAGCCGGGTGAACAGGTTCTCCTCGCCGGACCGAGCGGCTGTGGAAAAAGCACCCTCCTGCTCCTGGCGGCGGGGCTCCTGAATGTCGACCGGGGATCGATTCGCATCGGAGGCGATGAACTGGTCGGCCTTGGTGGAGCGGCTCGCGACGCCCTTCGAGCGTCCAGAATTGGAATGATCTTCCAGACTCATCACCTGCTACCTGGATTTTCGGCCCGGGAGAACGTCGCGACCGCGATGCTCTTCGCCGGTGTCCCCCATCGAGACCAGGCGGTCGAGGCCGGTGAACTTCTTTCGAGCCTCGGTATCGAACGTCCTGACGCCCGGGTCGAACGGCAGAGCGTGGGACAGCAGCAGAGAATCGCGATCGCCCGGGCGCTGGCCGCCAGGCCGGCGTTGATCCTCGCCGATGAGCCCACCGCCTCGCTCGATCCGGAGAACGCCCGGATCGCGGTGGAGCTTCTGCAGGAAGCCTGTCGTGACCGTGGTGCGGCCTTGTTGCTCACCAGTCACGACCCGTCGCTGGTCCAGGCGTTCGAACGTCGAATCGACTTCGCCGACCTGGCCTCGATGGGTGGCGTCACCACTACTGACCACTCTTCCGATGTCCCGGAGGTCTCGGCATGACTGATCTTCGTCTGGTTCTTCGTTCCCTGTGGTCCCGGCCCACCTCGACCGTGGTGACCATGCTGCTGATCGCGATCGCCGTGGCCTTGCTCCTGTCGATGCGAAGTCTGCGGGAGGCCGGTCGCCGAAGTTTCACTCGGGGGGTGGGCAACGCCCACCTCATCGTGAGCGCGGAGGCGAGTCCTCTGGTCACGGTGCTCAACGGTTTGTTCTATGCCAATCCTCCGAGATCGCCGATTCCTCAGGCCAAGATCAGCGAGATCGTCGACGGTTTCCCGTGGGCGATGGCGATTCCGACCCAACTGGGTGATTCATTCCTCGGGCACCCGGTGGTGGCCACCACGCCGGACTTTCTCACGGTCTTCGAGCCGGCTCCCGGAGAACCATGGCGATTCGCCCGCGGCCGCAACTTCGAGGGTCCCTTCGAAGTGGTGCTGGGGAGCCGCGTGGCTCGCGAGACCGGGCTGGACATCGGATCGCGCCTTCACCTCACCCACGGCATTGGTCGAAGCCGGGAAAGCACGGCCCCGGTCGGATCGGTGGACGAGCTGGAGGCCGGAGATGCCGACCCTGTCTCCGGAACGGGCCACGACGGGCATGACCACGTTCACTGTGACGAGGCGGGGCATGTCCACGACGAAGTCGTCTTCGAGGTGGTCGGAATCCTCGAGCCCAGCGGAACGCATCATGACCGGGTCGTGGTGGCGGATCTCGAAGGGGGCTGGTTGGTCCACGCCTTCGACCGTCGGGCGGCCGAAGGCCGACCGGAACCGACATCGGTCGACGATCTGGAAGAAGCGGATCGTCTGGTCACCGGCCTTCTGCTCCGGACTCCGGTTCGTGCGGGTCGTGGCAGTGCCGCCATCGTGCAACAGGCCTTTGATCGACTTCGTCGGGACCCGTCGGTCACCGTCGCGTCGCCCTCGACCCAGGTCGACAACCTGTTCGGGATCGTGGCCGATCTGGACGCGGTCTTCGTGGCGTTGGGGGCCGGCATTCTGGTTTCAGGGGTCTGCAGCGTGATGTTGGCGCTCTGGAATTCGATGGAGCTTCGCCGACGTCAGATCGCGGTACTCCGAGTGCTCGGTTGCACCCGCGGTCGGGTCCTGGGCCTCGTGCTCACGGAAAGCGCCATGGTCGGCATGGGCGGTGCCATCGTCGGCGTCATTCTTGCCGTGGCTGGCGGGAACATCGCGGCGGAGCTGCTGGCGGCTCGAACCGGGGTGGTGATCGAGCCGATGATCGACGCCCGGGGAGCGATTCTGGTGGCGGCGGCGACCGTGCTGCTGGCCGGAGTCGCCGGATTGGCGCCTGCGATCCGGGCCTATCGCACGCCGGTGGCGGAGAATCTCCGGCCTCTGGATTGAACGGTTCTCTGCTGCATCGGTGTTTCCATGGCGGCTAGCATGCGTCCTTTCTCGAACTCCGGATTCCAACCGTCAATTCCATGAAGTTCGTCTGGGCCATCATCGCGGGGTTGCTTCTGGCCGCAGTGGTTCTGTTGGCCCGCGGTGAATCGACACCGACCGCCAAAGGGCCCTCTTCCGGGTCCCTCGCCGCTGCGGAGACCGGGGCGAATTCGCGGAGACCGGCCCGCGAAGCCGGGGGGTCGACTTCGAAGCCCGCGACTTCGGCTTCCGAGGACCCGCGGGCCAAGGACCAGGCGTCCATCGAAGCCACGCCGGAAGAGATCGACGATCGCATCGACGCCACGTCCTGGGTGCTCACCGACGCGGACACGCTTCCCGAGCTGGCCCGACGTCGGTACGGCGACGAGCGGCTCTGGCGACGCATCGTCGATGCCAATCCACTGCTCGCGGCGGGCGAACTGGAACTCGGCGACCGGATTCAACTGCCCGAACTCTCCGAGATTCCGGAACCCACCATCGACGCCGCCGCCCTCGTGGCGGACCTCGACGAAGGGCGATCCGATCGCCCGGGAGATCCGGAGAACGCAGGGAGACCGGCGATCGAGATTCCCGAGGGGGCGCCGTCCCTGACCCTCGGCCTCGATCGGGAGATCCCCGATGCCACGGTGGAGCCTGGAAAACTGTTCAAGGTCGACGATGCCATCGTCGCGGACGGAGATTTCACGATTCGCGGCGCCGGCACCAAGGATGATCCCTACCGGGTGAGCTGGGAGCTGCTCGCCAGCGCCGCAGAGGGATACCGACCGAGCCTCGGTGAACGTCGGATGCCTCAACGGGTCGCGGCCCTCGACGGTCGCTGGATCCGCATCGACGGCTACGTGGCCTTCCCCCTCGGGGGGGCCGACACCTCGGAACTGCTGGTGATGTTGAATCAGTGGGACGGATGCTGCATCGGCATCCCCCCCACGCCTTATGACGCACTTGAAGTGTCGCTGTTGGAGGCGATTCCGCCGACCCAGCGTCACGCGATCAACTACGGGACGCTCACCGGGCGGCTCCTGGTTTCGCCTTATCTGGTGGAGGACTGGTTGGTCGGTCTCTACCTCATGGACGACGCAACGGTGCGTTTCGAACTCTGAACAGGATCCGACGCCCCGGAACCGGAAACGAACATGCTCATCAAATCTGCACTCATCACGTTCCTCGGATTCTCGACGGCCGCCGTCGCATGCGGACCCCCGACGCCGTGGGACGGCTATCTCGGCGAACTGGAATCCGAGCAACGGGTTCGCGACTGGGCGGCGGCCGAACCGAACCGGGTCCGGGTCGATCGGTACGGCACCAGTCGGGACGGGCGGCCGCTGTTGGTGGCCACGGTGTCTTCGGATCTCCAGTCGGCCGATGAACGGCCGATGATTCTCGTGGTCGGCGGTTTGGACGCCCTCCATCCCGCGGGAACCGAGTACGCGGTGCGGCTGACCGAGGAGCTTCTGCGGAATCACGACGCAACCCTCGAAGAGGTGACGTTTCTGGTGATTCCCCGGGCGAATCCCGACGGAATCGCAGCCCTGATGAACGGCGTGCACGACGGAAGGCGAGGCGGGGCCCGACGGATCGACGCCGATCGCGATGGCCTGCTCGATGAAGATGGCCCGAACGATCTCAACGGCGACGGCATCATTTCGATGATGCGAATGCTCGACCCCTCACTCGAGCATCCCGCGACCCACCTGCCGGATCCGGGAGAGAGTCGTCTCATGAAGACCCCGGACCGGGGCGAGGGTGAACGTCCGACCCACGCGATGTTCATCGAAGGCACGGATCAGGACGGGGACGGCCGGATCGCCGAGGACGGCACGGGCGAAGTACGCGTGGACCGGAACTTCATGCACCTCTTCACCGAGCACGACGCGGCCAGTGGACCGTATCCCCTGAGTGAACCAGAAGCGCTCGCCCTGGCCGAACTGGTGCTGGATCGTCCTCGGATCGTCGGTGCCCTGGTCTTCGGCTCGCATGACACCGCGGTCGCGATGCCGGATTTCAAGCAGAAGGACGAGACCGGTGGGACACCCATCGGGATCGATCCCGGCGACGAAGCGATGCATCGTCGACTGCAGGCGTCGTGGAAGACCAACGTCGGTCAGGTTCGAAGCGAAGACGAGGACGACCGAGGAAGCCTCCATGGCTGGTTGTACGCTCATCGGGGCATTCCCACCCTTGCCAGCACCGGCTGGGGTCGTCCGGATCCCACGTCCGAGGAAGCCGACGACGCCTCGTCCGAAGTGGAATCCGGTGAAGAATCGCCCGCGGCTTCGGATCCCGAGGCCGCGGGATGGCTGGCCTGGTCCGACACTGCCCGAGATGGGGCCGGTTTCGTGGAGTGGCGGGCCTTTGATCACCCGGACCTGGGGCCGGTGGAAATTGGTGGCATGGTCGCAGGGTTCACGCTCAATCCGCCGGCGTCCGATCTGGACGGTCTGGCGGTCGGACATGCCGCATTCCTCGCCGATCTGGCGGCGATGCGACCTCGGTTGGTGATCGAGGGGCCTGAAGTCAATGATCTCGGGGGCGATGTGATCAGGATTCGCATGGCCGTTCGGAACGATGGTCGGCTTCCCCTTCGCACCGCGATGGCTCGAACCAACCGGGCGATTCGGCCCCTCCGAATCGGCCTCGACGTGGATCTGGATCGCATCCTGCAAGGTTCCCCTCATGAACTGATCGACGGGCTTGCCGCCGACGGAGGCCGCCGAGAGGTCTCCTGGACGATCCGGCGTCCCGACGCTCCGGTCGAGATCATCCTCGACGACCCTCAATTCGGTCGCCGCACCATCGAAGTACCGACGGCCACGCCCGCCGCTCACGGAGACGACCGATGACCCGCACCTTTTGGAACATCACCTTCGGCACCTGCCTTCTCGGGACCCTGGCCACCGCTTCGACGCCGGCCAACGCTCAGCAACAGTTGGATGCGGTCGTGGACATCGCCTTCAATCGCTTCTACGACTTCGATCAGATGTCGGACGCGATGCGACGCCTCGCGGAAGGCCATCCGGAACTCGCGACCCTGGTCTCGCTCGGTCAGAGCGACCAGGGACGAGAGATGTGGATCCTGACGATCAACAATCCTCGGACCGGGGCGGACTCCACGAAACCCGGTGTCTGGATCGACGGGAACATCCATGGCAATGAAGTACAGGCGGCGGAGACCGTGCTCTACACGGCCTGGTACCTGCTGGAAGGATACGACGAGGTCCCCGCGATTCGCGAGTTGGTCGACGAACATGCGTTCTATCTGGTGCCGATGGTCAATCCCGATGGCCGCGCCGGTTGGTTCCGGGATGCCCACACGCCCAACTCCAATCGAAGCGGGCTGCGTCCGACGGACAACGACCGGGACGGTCTTCTGGACGAGGACGGCCCCGAGGATCTGGATGGCGACGGCAACATCGGTCGGATGTGGCGTCGAGACCCCAACGGAACGCATCGCCGTAATGAACGCGACCCCCGGATCTTCGACCGGGTGCCCGCGGTACCCGGCCCCGACGGTCGGATCATGCGTGGAGATTGGTCGATGGCTGGAAGCGAAGGCATCGACAACGATCAGGACGGAAGGATCAACGAAGATGGCGCGGGCGGATACGACATGAATCGGAACTTCCCCAGTGACTGGAAGCCGAATCACGTGCAGCGCGGCGCCGGTACCCATCCGTTCTCGTATCCCGAGACCCGGGCGATCGGCGAATTCATCGAGGCCCATCCCAACATCGCCGCCGGACAGAGCTATCACAACACCGGAGGCATGATTCTCCGCGGACCCGGCGTACCCTACGAAGAGGGGGCCTACCCCCGCGAGGATCGGGCGGTCTACGACGCGCTGGGATCGGCGGGCGAGGAGATGCTCCCCCACTACCGATACATGGTCATTCACAGCGATCTCTATCCCGTGCACGGCGGGTGTGTGAACTGGTTGGCCGAAGGCCTGGGGATCGTCTCGTTCACCAATGAACTCTGGACCGAGAATCGGATTCTGCAGGCCGGTGATCAGAGGCTCGACGAAGAGGGCCGCTTCCGCTGGCAGGATCGGATGCTCTTCGGGCAGACGTTCACCGACTGGACCGAGGTCGAGCACCCCGATTTCGGCACGGTGCTGGTCGGAGGCGGTACCAAGTACGGCCGACGAACGCCGCCTCCCTTCATGCTGGAGGAAGAAGCGCACCGAAACTTCGCATTCACCATGTTCCATGCCGAACAGACGCCACGGCTCCGAGCCAATGACGTCGTGGTCACCGATCTGGGGGACGATCTCTGGCAGGTCGACCTGGAGATCGCCAACGATCGGATCATTCCCACTCGGACCGCCCAGGCGTCCAGCAAGGGCATCGGGCGGCCGGATCTTCTTCTCTTCGAACCCGGGCCGGGTACCGAACTGGTGCTTGCCGGTCCGGTTTCCAGCCGATCGTCGAGGACCTTCGAGCCTGCGAGGCATCGCCCTTCCCGGCTGCTGGTCGACTCGGGCATCCCGGGGCGAGGAATGAAGACGTTTCGATACGTGCTTCGAAGTGAACGGGCTCCGACCGGTCGGTTCGACTACCAGGCGGAGAAGGCACGAGATCTCTCGGTGCCACTGGAAGATTCGTGACCGCCGCACCGCCATCTTTCAGGGGTGCCGATTTCTGTGACATCGCGGTGATCGGCGCGGGTGCTGCCGGTCTGATGGCCGGTATCCACGCCGCCCGCGCTCTGGGTGATTCGGGGACGGTGGTCGGACTCGACGGCGCCCGTCGAATCGGAGCGAAGATTCTCGTGGCGGGTGGTGGTCGATGCAACGTGACTCATCATGAGGTTCGCCCCGAGGACTACGCCGGCTCCAGCCGAAATGCGATCCGCAAGGTGCTGGGACGACTCTCGGTCGAGCGGACGATCGCGTTCTTCGCCGAGCTCGGAGTGGAACTGAAGCGAGAAGAGACCGGCAAGCTCTTCCCGGTCACCAACAAGGCGGCGACGGTTCTGACCTCGCTTCTGGACGCGTGGCGCGACGCCGGGGCGGATCTTCGTTTTCCGCGTCGAGTGGAATCGATCGAGGTGGTGGAAGATGGCTTTCACGTCCAGGGGGTGGAGACGGATCTGCTCGCCCGCCGTCTGATTCTCGCCACTGGAGGGCGAGCCCTGCCCAAGAGCGGATCGGATGGAGCGGGATACGACTTCGTCCGCCGCCTCGGTCACACGATCACGCCGTCGATTCATCCGGCGCTGGTTCCGCTGGTCCTTCCCGAAGACGATCCGATTCGTGGCGTCTCGGGCATCGCGACACCGGCCCGACTGACGATCCGGGACGGGCGAGGCAAGGCGATCATCTCGTACGAAGCGCCGATCCTCTGCACGCATTTCGGAATCTCGGGTCCAGTGGTTCTGGATGCGAGCCGTCATCTGCTGGCGGCTCATCGGGCGGGCGATCATGAGGCCCACGCCCTGCTTGACTGGCTTCCGGAAGAGGATCGGAATGAATTCGAGTCCGGGATGCTCGCCGCTCCCGGGGGTCTGACCATCGCGGCGCTCCTGCGGGGTCGGCTTCCGGAACGACTGGTCGCGACCATCGCCCTGGTCGCGAAGGTCGAAACCCGAGACCGGGTTCGCGGGCTTTCCAAGGAATCCCGACGTCGGTTCGTGGAGGCGCTGTTCGAGCATCGACTGACGGTGATCGGTGATCGTGGCTACACCTTCGCGGAAGCCACTGCGGGCGGTGTCCCCCTCTCCGAGGTCCGGCTGGACTCGATGGAATCAAGAATCGTTCCCGGGCTGCACCTTGCGGGGGAGATTCTCGACGTCGATGGTCGGGTCGGCGGATTCAATTTTCAATGGGCCTGGGCCAGCGGGTACGTGGCCGGTGGTTCGGCGGCCAGATTCATCACCGAGGCCCCGGTCGCCACTTGAATCCGCTCCCCCGCCAGACGGCGGCGGCGCGATAAGATTCGGATCGAGACAGAGGGCTGGTAGCTCAGCGGTCCAGAGCACCCGACTCATAATCGGCGAGACCCCGGTTCAAATCCGGGCCGGCCCATGTCTTTCCATCCAGCATCATTTCACGGCGGTGAGACGTCGTTCTCGAGCGAGTGAGCGTCGAAGCCGGATGGCATTGCCGATCACCGAGACGTCGCTGCAAGCCATCGCCGCGGCGGCGATGAGGGGTCCTGACGCCCCCAGGAGACCGAACGCGGCGGCAGGAATCGCCAGGCTGTTGTAGAGGAAGGCGAGAAACAGATTCTGTCGGATGGTCGCCAGGGTCCGGCGGGCCAGATGGACCGCATCCGCGACGCTGGAGACCCGATCCGGAGGAACCACGACCCCCGCGGACTCGATCGCGGTTCCGGTACCGCCGGCCATGGCGATCCCAAGGTCTGCGCGGGCCAGGGCCGCCGCGTCGTTGATGCCATCGCCGACCATCGCGGTGTGAGGGCCGGCGGCGGCGATCGCGTCCAGTTTGGATTCCGGGGAGGCGTCGGCCATGATCTCCGAATCATGAAGCCCGATTCGGCGGCCGATCTCTTCCGCCGCGGCGCGGCGGTCGCCGGTGAGCATCACCACGTCGAGACCCATGTCACGGATTCGTGAAATGGTCTCCGCGGCGTCCGATCGTGGTTCATCGACCAGGTCGAGGGTGGCGACGGCTCGGTCGTCCACCACGACGCGACACGTCGCTTCGGCGTCACGGATCACCTCGATTCGGCGGCCATCGACGGTGGCGCGAACCCCCGTGCCCGGGATCGCCTGAAAGTCGGACACCGCGACCGAATCGATGTCCTCTTCGGCGGCGGCCAGGACCAGGGCCCGTCCGAGTGGATGTTCACTCGCCTTTTCCGCGGCCGCGGAAAGCCGCAGGACCTCGCGGCGATCCAGTCCCAGGGTGGTCGCGTCCGGAAGCAGGTTGATCGGGCCGAGCGTCGGCCGGCCGGCGGTGAGGGTTCCGGTCTTGTCGAAGAAGACTCGTTCGAGGCGTCCCGCGGCTTCGAGATCGCCAGCACTCTTGACCAGGATGCCGCGACGACTGGCTTCGCCCGCTCCCACCATCACCGCCATGGGCGTGGCCAGTCCGAGGGCACAGGGACAGGAGATGATCAGGACCGTCACCGCGGCCACGATGCCGGTCTGCCAATCGCCGGCGATCAACCCCCAGCCCAGCACGCTCGCGAACGCGATCGAGATCACGGTCGGAACGAAGACGGCGCTCACCCGGTCGGCGAGTCGTTGAATCGGTGCCTGACTGGACTGGGCGCCCTGCACCAGTTCGGCGATCCGGGCGACCGTGGTATGACGTCCGTCGACCGTGGCCTCGATCACCAGGCGACCGGAACCGTTGACGGTGCCGGCGATCACCGGGTCGCCGGCCGTACGATTCACCGGAAGCGGTTCGCCGGTCACCAGTGATTCGTCGATCTCGCTCCGACCGTCGATCACGGTCCCATCGACGGGTACTCGACCGCCGGGGCGGACCTGAAGGTGATCGCCGATTTCCAGATCACGGCTGGCGACGAGTTCGACCGATTCGTCAGGTCCTATTCGTTCGGCCTCTTCGGGTTGGAGTTCGAGAAGGTCGCGCACTGCGGCTCCGGCTCGCACCGAAGCCGCGGCTTCCAACCAATGTCCGAGACTGATGACTCCCAGGAGGGCCGCCGCCTCGGCGAAGTAGAACGGGCGGTCGTTCCAGACGCTCTCCGCTCCGGCAGCCGACTGCTGCATCACGAAGACGACGGTGCTCCAGAGGAACGCGGTGCTCGCGCCAATGGAGACCAGGGTGTCCATGTTGGTCCCGCCGCGGAGGGCCGCTTTCCAGGCCGAGGCGTAGAAGCCGCCACCGGCGACCACCAGCACGATGGCCGACCCCAGGAACATCGCCCACGGCATCCAGGGGTGATCGCCGCCTCCGAGGGTCCAATGCAGGGTCTCGAGGGGCACCCAAAGCCCGAGGCCGACGATCGCTCGTCGCCGCCAGAGCCGAACCGAAGAGGATTGTGATTTTTCCAGCCGGGTCCGCGTCTCCTGCAGGTCGAAAGCCTCGGCCAGCACTCCGCCTTTGAAACCGCCGTCGGAAATCGACTTGAGGACGGCCTCGGCCGAGACTTCACCGTGAACTTCAGCCGATCCGGTGATGAAGTCCACCCGGGCCGCTTCGACCCCCGGAAGGGCGGCGATGCTGGACTGAAGGCCGTTCGCACAGCCCGTGCAGTGCATTCCTTCGACCGAGAACCTCGACCCCGCAGCTCCGTATTTTCGATCCCCGGCCTCTGAATCGGACTCCGAGGGCCCGGGGTGACGATGGTGTTCGTTGTCCATGTTTGAATCGTATGGTGGGTCCGATGATGCGTGGGAGTCCGATTTGGATTGGCGGCGAGGTCGGGAGGCGGCTAGTCTTCTGGTTCATGAGCCAGCCGAATCGTCACTCGACCGAATCGACCGTCCTGCCCGCCCTTGCGGCGGTCGTGGCGACGGCGGTCCTGCTTTCGATGGCGGTGACCACCGGAGCGACCCCGCGGCTCGCTCCGGCGGACGCGATTCAGGCCGTCTTCCTTCGATCAGCGGCCAGTTGCAAGACGGTTCTTCCTCGAACCGTCGCCCGGCAGGTGGTGCCCCTCTCCGTGGCGCCAAGCGAGGTGTCGCCCCTGGCATCCTTCCGGAATGCCAACGACGTCTTCGAGCAGGTGGCTCCGGCCGGGCCCGCCCGGGGGAATCTCCCCCCGCCGATGGTCTGAATCACGCTTCGCGTCGGATTCAGAACCACAGACCCCTTCGATTCAAATCATTCACGTCGTCATCTCCGGCTCCGGTCGGTCGTGTCGGCCACCACCGGAATCCACCACGAGGTGGATTCGGTGCGTCTCCCGAAAGGACCCTCCCATGGGCGTTCCGTTCTTCGGCTGGGCTGCCAAGAAGCTCTTTGGTACCCGTAATCAGCGTCAAGTCGGTCGTTTTCTCGACAAGGTCGCCGCGGTCAACGATCGCGAGGAGGCGGCTCGTCTCCTGACCGACGTCGAACTCCGAGCCAAGACCGTCGAGTTCCGGAAGCGGATCGCCGACGGCGAGGACGGCTACGAGCTGATTCCCGAGATCTTCGCGATCGCCCGGGAAGCCATGGACCGTGCGGTGGGCATTCGGAACATCTTCAATCCGGAATCCGGATTCGATCCGAACACCCTTCCGGAGGATGCTCGCAAGCTCTTCGACCAGACTCTGGCCGAGATGGAAGCCACCGAAGCGGCTCCGCCGGCGGGCGATCTCCTGGGGGCCGAAGAGGCCATCCCCTCCTGGCTCTTCGTCGACATCCCCAACCGGATCTACGAGGCGGTTCGCGAGCTTCACCCGGTGAGTCGGCCGCCGTTCCGCGCCCGCCCCTTCGATGTCCAGCTCATCGGCGGGATCGTGCTCAGTGAAGGACGGATCGCGGAGATGAAGACCGGTGAGGGCAAGACCATCGTCGGGCCCCTCGCCTGCTATCTCGCTTGTTGTGAAGATCGCCAGGTCCATGTGGTCACGGTGAATGACTACCTCGTCCAACGTGACCGTGACTGGACCTTCCCCTTCTTCCGGGCCCTCGGGCTCACGGTCGGGGCGATCCATCCCATGCACATGCAGTCCGGGGACGTGAAGAAATCGATGTACGACTGCGACGTCGTCTACGGGACGACCGCGGAGTTCGGTTTCGACTACCTCCGGGACAATATGAAACTCCGGCCCGAGGACCAGGTCCAGCGTCGTCGACAGTTCGCGATCGTCGACGAGGTCGACTCGATCCTGATCGACGAGGCTCGGACGCCGCTGATCATCTCCGGCCCCGCTCATTCGGTTCGCCCCCGGTACGAGCTGGCCGATGGTCTCGCCCGTCACCTGGTCGAACGACAGAAGGAATGGTCGGCGGCCGATGACAAGGTCCAATCCTGCATGGTGCAGATCTCGGGTCTCGAAGGTGATCTTCGAAACGCTCGGGACAAGGCCGCCATTCCCGCGATCAAGGCCTCGTTGGAGAGCGCGCGGGACGAGCTTCCCAGACTTGAAGCCTCTCGCGACCGGTTCGTCCAGTTCTTCGAGGTCGAACTCGACAAGAAGCAGGCCTCGCTCACCCACGAAGGGGTGACCGAGGCCCAGCGGCAGGCGGGAATCGGTTCGTTCTACGTGGGTGACAACATCGACCTCCCCCACCTTCTCGAACAGGCGTTGCGGGCCCACGTGGTCTACGTTCTCGATCGCGACTACGTGGTCGCGGCGGATGAGAACGGTGAGGCGGGCGTGGTGATCGTCGATCAGAACACCGGTCGCAAGATGGTGGGACGGCAGTGGTCAGATGGGCTTCACCAGGCGGTGGAGTCCAAGGAAGGCGTCCCGATCAAGGACGAGACCCAGACCATGGCGACCATCACGATCCAGAATTTCTTCAAGATGTACGACCGTCTCGCGGGAATGACCGGTACCGCGGACACCGAGGCGACGGAGTTCCACGAGATCTATCGCCTCGACGTGGTTTCGATCCCGACCAACGTTCCGATCGAACGAAACGATCGCAACGACCTGGTGTTCCTCAACGAAGGTGACAAGTGGGAGGCGATCGTCGACGACGTGGCCCGATCCCATGAATTCGGTCGGCCGGTGCTGGTGGGTACCACCAGCGTCGAACGGAGTGAGATGCTGAGTCGGATGCTGACCAAGAAGCATCGGATCCCGCACGAGGTCCTGAACGCCAAGCAGCACGAGCGGGAGGCGGACATCGTGGCCGGAGCCGGTCGGTTGGGCGCCGTCATGATCGCCACCAACATGGCGGGGCGTGGAACCGACATCAAACTGGCTCAGATCGATCGGGCCGAGCTCATCGAACATTGGAAGCGAAACAGCATCTGTCCCAAGGAAGCCCGGCCTGAAATGCCGGATCAGGAGATTCTCGATCTCTGCTGGCGACAGCTCGCGGTGCGGGAACTGGGCGTCAATCGAGGCGAGGCTCAGCAACTCGAACCGACCGAGGCCCGCCGCCGATGCATGGCGAAGTGGGCGACGGAATTCGCCTGGGTCGAATCCGCCAAGGCCGAAGCGATGGGCGTCGAGGAGTTGGAGAAGATTCTGAATGAAAACGGCAGCTGCCTGCTCCATCTTCTCGGATTCGAGGACTCGATCGAGCGAATGGGCGGACTTCACATCATCGGAACCGAACGACACGAGAGTCGGCGGATCGACAATCAGCTCCGAGGGCGTGCCGGGCGGCAGGGAGACAACGGCAGCAGTCGCTTCTTCCTCAGCCTCGAAGATGACCTGATGAAGATGTTTGCAGGGAAGAAGACGCTCTACGTTCTTTCCAAGCTGGGCATGAAGGAGGGCGATGCGATCGAACATCCGATGCTCTCCCGCTCGGTCGAAAACGCCCAGCGGAAGGTCGAAGAGCGGAACTTCACCATTCGCAAGAACATCCTCGAGTACGACGAGCCGATGGAGCACCAGCGTCAGGCGTTCTACGCCATCAGGCAACCGGTGCTCGAGAACGAAGGAATCAAGGACCGGATCTTCGAGTACATCCAGGATTCGGTGCGAGATGAAGCCGAGCGTCTGCTTGCCGCCGACTACCGCGGCCGATGCATCGCGGAATGGGTGCATGAGAATCTCGGGGTGCAGATCGAATCGGATCGGGTCCGCCGCAAGGATCGAGAGGACCTCCAGGCGTTGGTTCGGGCGGATTACCTCGAAGAGAGTTCCGCGATCCTGTCCAACACCTGCAACGAATATCTCGCCGACGACCTGGACCGCGAGGACTGGGACGTGGCCGGCTTCGTCTCCTGGGCGAAGGAGAACTACGGTGCGGAGATCGAGCCGGAATGGGTCCGACGTGCCGAGCGGCGCGAGGTCGTGACGGAGATCGAGAAGGCGATGGAGATCAAGATCGCGGCCGTCGACCTGGCGCCGCTGGACCGATTCCTTCGGAAGGAATACGGGGCCGAGGAACTCGTCAGCTGGGCGAACAATCGTCTGGGAACCGAGTTCAAGCCGGAGATCGTGACCGGTGCGGCCGACGCCGAGGAAGCGGCCGACCGACTGCTGGAGGCATCGCGAGACGCCTACCGCCGGCGGGAGCTCGAATATCCCATCGAATACGCGGTGGATCACACCACCAAGAGCATGGCCGCCAATCCGCAGCAGGCCTTGCAGCAGTTCTGCGGCTGGGTTCGTGCTCGGTACGAGTTGAACTGGTCGCCATCGGCGTTGCCGTCCACGGATCCCCAAGAACTTCGGGCGTTGCTGGTCGAGCAGGCCGGCAAGTATGACCAGACCAAGGTGACCGAGCGGGCTCGAAGAGCGGTCGCGGCCGCCGGCGACGACATCGAGAAACTGGATGAATGGTTCCAGACCGATTGCCTGGTGGGGTTGACCGAACGCGAACGAGAAACCGCGGTGAAGGAAGGTTTCGAAGTCTTTGCCGAACGTCGCATCTCGGAACATCTCCGGACCGAGTTGAGTCAATTCGAACGGTGGATCATGCTGCAGGTTCTCGATTCCTCATGGAAGGATCACCTTCACTCGATGGACCAGATCCGCGATGCAATCGGATTCCGGGCCTTCAGTCAGCGAGATCCGCGAATCGAATTCAAGCGGGAATCCGCGCGGCTTTTCAACGAGATGGAAGACACGCTTCGAGAACGGGTCACGGACGTGGCCTTCAAGGGCCGTCTCCAGGCTCAGGCCCCCCGAGCGACCGCTCAGGAGGCTGCGGGGCAGGCTGCTCCCGGAAAGCCTTCCCAGCGTCCGCCGGCGGAACCGGTCGCCGCGGCTCGCCCCTCGGTGGCCGCCGCCGCGGCGATGATCGCCGAGGCGGAATCCGGCCAGTCGGGGACCGAAGAGCAACGTCGGGATCTGGAGATCGCGGAGCAGGCAGGTAGCGGATCTTCAGAATCCTCCACCAAGGCGGTGGCCAAGGCTCCTGCGATCGGCCGAAACGAAATCGTGACGATCGAGAACCCCGAAACCGGGGAGCGGCAGGAACGCAAATGGAAGAAGGCCAAGGCTCTGGTCGAAGAGGGGTGGCGAATCGTCTGATTCGGATTTCTCAACCGCTTCGATGGGGGCGGGGACTTGCGGCAATCGTATGAACCGCTACACTTTCCCCGCCTCCGTAGCTCAATTGGCAGAGCAGCTGACTCTTAATCAGCGGGTTCTCGGTTCGAGTCCGAGCGGAGGCATTGAATTGGGGATTCGCCCGCCCAAGCGGCCGGGTTCATCCAGAAGGCATTCAGGCCCGTTCATCTCGCTGATGGACGGGCCTGTCTCTTTCACCGCCCCCGCTGCCACGTGGAATCGTCCTTTTGGGGGCTCGGAACGAAGTCGGGGCCTGCCTGGCGGTCATTCAGAACCGGTTCGCCTTCAAGGTGGGCATCCTCCCCGGGGTTGTGCTCGGCGGCTGATTGTTACGCTTGACCCATGAATTGCGTTCTTCTCGGTTATCTGATGGTCGGAGAGTTCGCCGTCACCGGAAATGCTGGTGCCGGTTCTGGAGCCGACGTGCTCATGGTGACCTTCGGTCTCGCAGGAGTGCTGATCGGGATTTTTCTGGCGGTGATGTTTCTTCGCCCCGCGAGAGGGTCGGGAGCGGTGGACAACTCTTCCCCCGTGGTGCCGGTCGAAAGAGCTTCGACCCTGGCCACGACGATTCTCGAGACCTTGGAGGGCAATCAGGTCGGTTTCCTCCGAAGCGATGGCAATGGGCGTCCCTCTCGCGTCAGCCCCGGCCTGGGCCGCCTGTTGGCTGGTGTCGGCCCTGATGCGCCGCCTCCCTCGGTCTTCGGGGGGCTTGAGGATTGGGCCACCGCCATCCACCCGGATGATCGCGAAGAAGTTTCGTCGCTGTTGCTGGCCGACGGCCCGAACCCGAATGAACCGCGGCAGATTCGGGTGAGATCCACGACCCTGTCGGGCGAGGATCGGCTTCGCTGGTTCGAAATTCGACGATTGGCGGTCCGGGGCGGCGAGATCGAATTGATCCTCGTCGATCAGACCGACCGGGTCGAATCCGATCTTCGGCGTCGAGATCAACTTCGAAATCAGAGAATTCTGAACAACACCGCCGATTGCCTCGTGGCGTTCCCCGATTTGCTCGAAGCGGTCTCCGAATTTCTGCCTCGTCTGGGAAGAGAACTCGATCTTTGCCACGCGACCTGGTTCGAGCGGGACGCGGCGATCAAAGGCGAATCCTTCCAATCGCACGCGAATTGGGTTGGCAGCGATGGTGTCGATCAAGGCAATTTTCTGGAAGAGCTGGATTTCGGCACGCTCGATTTCAACGCCCTCTTCGACGGGGGAAGACCTCAGGTCGGCTTCGCGAACCACCCCAGCGCGGTGCTGGTCCCGGTGCTGGTGAATGGCGGGCCAGGCCCGCTGTTGGTGATCGAATCTCATCGGTACGGTCTCTGGAACGAGGACACGATCGAGACCCTGGCCCGGATCGGTGAACTTCTCGGGCGAGCCCGGGAACGAGAGATCGAAGAGGCGGAGCGAGAATCCTGGGCGGCAACCAGAGGTTGGCTGGAACGATCGGAAGCGATCTCGCAGTTGACCAGTGGACTGACGCATGACTTCAACGGAGTCTTGTTCGCGGTGCTGGGGCGGTTCGAGTTGCTGAGATCTCGAATCGAAGATCCAGAGGCCATCGAGCAGATTGATTTCATCGCGCAGACGATTCAGGAAGCCAAGCGACTCGGTGATCGCCTTCGAAGTTCGGTGAACGGGGGGCGGGACCCCATCCGCGTCAACGTTCGGCCGGAACTCGAGGAGATCTTCGAGACTGCCCGGAAACTACTGCCCAAGCGAATTCGTTTCGAGCAGACGATGCGTCTTCCAGAGGTGACTCGTTCGGTGGAACTCCTTGCCCGAGCCGACACCCTCCAGCAGGTTCTGTTGAATCTTCTGGTCAATGCCCGAGATGCCGTGGATCGGCACGGGCGGATTCTTCTCGGCTCGAGGTTGCTGCCGAGTGGTGAACTCGAGATCCGGGTCGACGATGATGGTCCGGGGATTCCGCCCGAGGAGAGATCGCGGATGCTTGAGCCCTACGAGACCGGAGATGCCAGTGAAGGGGTCGGGCTGGGCCTCGCGGTGAGTCGCCGGTTGGCGGAGGACGCCGGCGGGCGTCTGGTCCTCGAGCAGTCGCCTCTGGGCGGGCTCGCGGTCCGGGTGGTCCTGCCCGTGGATATCGAGCCCAGCCCCGAGGCTGGGGCCTCCAAGGCCTCAGAGGGCGAGGTCGAGGCCGAGGGCTGCGGTGCTCGTCAGGTCATCGTGGTCGAGGACAACCCCGTCATTCGCGATGTGCTGGTTCGAGTTCTAGAGGGAATGGGCGTCGGTGTGGTGGCTCGAAGCCATGCAGTTGGAATCGAGGAGACGATGACCGAAGAGGCACCGATCGACCTGCTGATCCTCGACATCGACCTTCCGGAGCGGACCGGCGTCGAATGCCTGAATGAACTTCGGAATCGCGGTGATATGACGCCTTGCCTGCTGATCACCGGTGGCCTCAGTGAGCCACCGCGTCTGGAGGCCTCCTCGCTCCTGCGCAAACCTTTCCGGATCGAAGAACTTCGACTTCAGATCGAAGCCCTTCTGGCTCGCTGAGCGGCTGAAACCTGAACTCAGGCTTCGATGATGCCTTCGCGAATCGCGAAGCGGGCGAGGCCGACGCGATCGTGGATGTCGAGCTTGGTCATCAACTGGGTGACGTGCTTGTCGACCGTCTTCACACTGATGTGCATCAGCGGGGCGATCTCCTTCTTCGCCAGTCCCTTGGCCACGTAGCGAAGCGTTTCAAGCTCCCTCGCCGACAAGGTGGAGAGCTTCGATTCTCCGGTACTGCGGGAACTGTTTGAAAGGCGATCGCTGATCGTCGGTGAATAGTGACTTCGGCCGGCAATGGCCTCGCGAATCGCGTGAATCACTTCACTCGGATCATCGCCCTTGTGGACAAAAGCGATGACTCCGACGGATTTAGCCTGTTCGATCGCCGCGTCGGTGTCGTTGGTCGTGAGAAAGATCACCTTCGAGCCGCGGTGGATCTGGCGAATCTCTCCCGCGGCCTGAAAGGCATCGATCCCCGGCATGTTGATGTCTAGAACCACCACGTCGGGGTGCTGGGTCGCGGTGAGCCGAAGAGCTTCGTCCGCGGTTCCCACTTCACCAACCACGGTGAGATCGGTCGCTGATTCGATCAGCGACACCACGGACGACCTGATCAACGGATGATCGTCGGCAATTACTACGGTGTGTGCGGTGGTCATCTTGCTGAATATCTCGTCGAGTAACGGAACGAGAATGGTAGCAAACCCCCGCTCCCGGGTGCTTGGCGAGCGATGTCAGCTTGGAAAGTAGGTGATTACCCCGCCGGGGACGGCACTGGGGTAGATGCCCGATTCCGATGGCGGATTCCCCGAATGGGGCATTTGCCGCCTGTGACCAGCACCTGAGACCTGCTTTTATACCCCTCGTCGAAAGAGTCTCGTCTGGTGAGGCAAACGTAATCAGACGAATCGTTGTTCAGGTGTCGACGCGTCCAGGTGAGATGGATGCATCGAGACAAAGCCGGGTGAAGTACGCCGGCACGAAGGAAGGCAGTATCAATCATGGTGGAAAAGACAATTAATGAAAAGCGATCTGACATCGTTCTTGATCTGTTCGACCGGTACTACGAGCGGGTCTACGCCTTCGCTCGCAAGTCGGCCGACACGGCGGTGGCCGAGGATGCCACTCAGGAAGCGTTTGTGAGATTGCTGCAGCACCCCCGGCTCGAAGAACTCGAGATCTCGATCAGTTACCTGCTCAAGATCGTCCACAACATCCTCCGCCGCCGTCACACCCGGGCCTCTCGTCTGCGGGAGATCCTCGACGAAGAGGTCGTTCCTCGAAATCAGTACCGGGCCCGTGGGGATGCGCTGCTTTACGACCGCCCCGATTCCGAAACGGTCGCGGGGATCGATTCCCTTGATCGAGCGTTCTCGAGGCTCGGGACGGACGAGCGGGACGCCGTTCGATTGATCGTCTGTGAAGGTCGAAGTTACGCCGAGGCGGCGAAGAGTCTCGGGGTCTCGGTCACCACCATCAACAACTGGAAGCACCGTGGGCTGGAAAAACTCCGAAAGCAACTTTCGGCTGAAAAGGTCCTCGGCAGTGCTTTTCTTGCCGAGGTTCCCGGCAGGACCGGTTGATCTCCCCCCCCCACTTTTCTCGATTTCCCATCCGCAGTCGCTCCGATCCGGGGCGACTGTGGTCGTTGAGGGAGTATCGTCGTCAACCCAACGGAACCATCTGTTCATGCCAGACGAAGAACCCAGTGATGACGATCTCGCTCGATTCGCAGATGAAACGGGATTTTGCCCGGACTGTGGCGAAGAAATCTGGGACGAAGCATGGCAGTGTCCCCATTGCGGTGCCGTGGTCGAAAATCGGATTCGGAGAGAGCGTTCCGATCCCGCCGGGCGAAGCGTTTCCAAGCGGACGGTGGCCGCTCTGGTGGTTGGCCTGATCCTCTTGTTCATATTGGTTCAATTTCGCTGATCGAAGCTTTTTACCTCGTACAAACAGCGTCATCAGATGGCGAAAGTCCCCGGGACTGGTCGATGACACTCCCCGGCGCTCAGCCCGTCCCGAAGATCTCAATTCGTTCCCCTCATCTCAAGGCTCCTCGAATGCCCCGTATTCCTTCCACGATGGTCCAGCTCGGAACTTCCTGCCCCGATTTCAATCTTCCGGATCCTTCGGGCCGGATGCATGGACTTTCCGATGCCGGCGAGGCCCCCGCGGTCCTGGTCATGTTCATCTGCAACCATTGCCCCTTCGTGAAGCACATTGCCGACCGCATGGGGGTTCTGCTCGGTGAATTCGGAGAACAAGGGCTGGCGACCTTCGCCATCAACTCGAACGACTTCGAGGCCCATCCGGAAGACGCCCCCGCCCTCATGGCGGAAGAGGCTGTGGCCCGGGGATACGGCTTTCCCTACCTGATCGACGAGGACCAGAGTGTGGCGAAGGCGTTCGACGCCGCCTGTACACCGGACTTCTTCCTCTACGATCAGGACCGAAACCTCGTGTATCGAGGCCAGTTCGACGAGACCCGGCCGGGTGAGGGCGAAGCCCATGGCGCGGATCTCGAATGTGCCATTGAAGCGGTTCTCGAGGGACGTCCGGTTCCGGCCGAGCAGCATCCCAGCATGGGCTGCAACGTCAAGTGGCGTGTGCCCTCCTGACCCGTCCGGTCATCTCCCCCCCCGGTTCCGCTCTCCTGGCCGTTTGCCCGTGGCAGGATGCTGTCGCCGTGCCATCGCCGGGCCCTTCCATGGCCCTTCAGGTGGCCCTTCAGATGGACGGTCACAGGCCTGGCAGACAGTTCCGTCACCCGGCCCGATTGGCTTCGGTACTGGCTTCGATACTGGCTTCGGTACTGGCTCCGCTACGGGGCCGTGCGGGCCCGTAGCGGTCGTGACGGGATGAGTTGACCCCAAGGGTCCGAACCCCGCGCTGGCTGGGCTGGCTGGGCTGACTGGGCCGCTTGGATCGACTGGGCCGACTGAATCGTCTGGGCCGCCTCGATCGCCTTCCCAAAACCACACAACCCGCGTCCAAGACGCGGGTTGTCGGGAGCGAGGCGGACGGGACTCGAACCCGCAACCACCGGCGTGACAGGCCGGTACTCTAACCAATTGAGCTACCGCCCCTGATTGTGGCTCGGTTCCAAGTGGTACCGAGATGTGACAGCGTAGCGTCCTTCGCGGCCCCGTCAAGTCCGTTGGCAAGCTCTCTTTGCGGTTCTACTTGGTCTCCGCCCATGTCCGGCCCCATGAGGGTTCCGCCACGAGTGGTACTTCCAGGGACATGGCCTTCTCCATCCCGGAACGAACCATCGCCGCGACCTCCTCCGGCTCGTCCGCATCGACTTCGAAGACAAGTTCATCGTGGATCTGGAGGATCATTCGGGCGGTCGGATGAGCGGCTGGAATCCGCTCATGAAGATCGATCATCGCTCGCTTGATCAGGTCCGCGGCACTGCCCTGGACCACGGTGTTGATCGCCATGCGTTCGCCGAGTTGTCGTTCCATCGGGTTTCGCGCGGCGATCTGCGGGATGCGTCGCCGACGGCCGAGAATCGTCTCCACCCAACCTTTTTCCTGAGCTTGCGAAATGCAGGCATCGAGAAAATCGCTGATCTTCGGAAATCGGGCTTTGTAATCCTTGATGATGCGATCCGCGGTCGGCACATCGATGTCGCCGCCGAGCCTTCGCGCGAGGCCGAAGCCGGTGATGCCGTAGACGATGCCGAAGTTGATCATTTTCGCGGTGGATCGCATCTCCTGATCGACCTCTTCAAGTTCGACCCCCAGGACTTCGGCGGCCACCGTGGCATGAATATCCTCGCCGCGTGCGAATGCGCCACGGAGTGCCTCGTCACCGGACAGGTGGGCGAGCATTCGGAGTTCGACCTGCGAGTAGTCGGCGGCGAGCAGGAGACGCCCTTCCGGCGCGACGAATGCCCGCCTGATCTCTCGGCCGACCTCGGTGCGGATCGGAATATTCTGCAGATTCGGATCGCTGGAGCTCAAGCGGCCGGTGGCGGTGACGGTCTGGTTGAAGGAGGCGTGAATTCGACCGGTGGTGTCGTCGATTGCGTCCTTGAGGGCGACGAGGTAGGTGCCGACCAGTTTGGTGAGCTGGCGATACTCGATGATCAGGGTTGGAATGGGCGTCTGGATCGAGGGGTCTTCGGCGAGCGTTTCCATGACCTCCGCATTGGTGCTCGGCCCGGTCTTCCCCTTCTTGAGCGGCTTGAGGCCAAGGCCGGGCGGTTCGTCCTCCGGTGAGTTGAACAGCGCGGCGGCGAGTTGCTTCGGCGAGTCGGGATTGAACGCATGCGGTGCGGCGTCGACGATTGCCCGTCGGAGCTCGTCGATGCGGAGGGAGAGTCCCTCCCGTTGCCGGTCCAGCTCGTCGGCATCCACCTGGATTCCTTCGAACTCCAGATCGGCCAGAACCCGGACCATCGGAAGTTCAGTCTCCCGGTAGAGCTCGTTCATGCCCTCGGTTTCGATCGTGGCGCGTATCCGATTCTCGAGTCGCAGCGACACGTCCGCGTCCTCGGCGGCGTACGGGGCCGAGATGTCGAGCGAGATCTGGCTGAATGACTTCTGATCCCGTCCCTTCCCGATGACTGCGGTCAGTGGAACGCATCGACGGTCGAGGATGGTCTCCGACAGGGCGTCGAGTTTGTGCGACGCTCGAGTGGCATCCTCCACGTACGACGCCACCATGGAGTCGCCAGCCACTCCGGAGACGGGCAGGCCGTGAGCGCGGAGCACGACCAGATCGAATTTGAGGTTGTGACCGACCTTTCCGACCGACGCGTCCGCGAGAAGATCCCCCAAGAGCGGCCGGGCGGTGTCGAGATCCAGATGGGTCCCGGGTTCCGGCGAGCGGAGCGGGATGTAGGCCCCGGTCCCCTCCTCGCTGGAGATGGAGATCCCGGCGAGCTTCGCGGAACGCGGGCCGAGCGAGTCGGTTTCCGTATCGATCGCGATGTGGCCGGCCGACCGGGCCCGATTGATCACGGCCTCCAGGGCCGGAAGATCTCGAACGACTTCGTATTCACCATCTGCGGGAACGATGGGATCCGGATCGAAGGCGTCATGCCCCCCGAAGAGTGTTCCCGCCCCGTCATCCGTGGCGTCTTCCGTCGCCACCGCGGCTGACGCGCCACCGCCGAGGAGTTCGCGGTACGCATCACGCAGGCGATTGAATCCAAGGATTCGGAGGCTTTCGTCGAGGGCCGCATCGTCGGCCGCGGCGAGGTTCACTCGGCTTCCTTCCAGATCGAATTCGACCGGGCAGTCGTCCCGGAGGGTGACCAGGGTGCGGGAGAGCGCCACGCCCTCGCGGCTTGCGACCAGGTTTTCGAGTCGCTTTCCCTTGATCGTTCGCTTGGAGGCGGCGAGTTCGACTTCGGAGTCGATCTTCGCGTAGATCCCCTCGATGGTTCCGTACTCGGCCACGAGCGACGCGGCGGTCTTCGGCCCGATGCCCGGGACGCCGGGAACGTTGTCGACGGTGTCGCCCATGAGGGCGAGCATGTCCACGACCTGTTCCGGGGTGATGCCCTTGTCGTCGAGGAGATCCGCGGGGCCGGTCGAGGTGTCCTTGTGCACGTCGACCATGCGGACGCGTTCGTCCAGCAACTGCTGGAGGTCCTTGTCCTTGGACATGATGCGGATCTCGAGATCCTGTTCTTCACGCCGCATCTTTCGGACGATGGTCGCGATCACGTCATCCGCCTCGAAGCCTTCGGATCCGTAGATCGGAACTCCCAGCTGCCGAAGAAGGACCAGGCAGCGTTCGACCTGCGGCTTCAGTTCGGAAGGTGGCGCGTCTCGGTTCGCCTTGTACTCCGGAAAGATCTGATTGCGGAACGTCCCCCGGTCACCGGAGACGTCGAGCACCACCGCCAGATGGCCGGGGCGGTGGTTTCGCTGCAGTTTCAGGATCATGTCCACGAACCCGTAGGTCATGTTCGTGGGTTCGCTGGTCACCGGACTCCGCATGTCCGTCCGGATCGCATGAAAGGCCCGAAAGAACTGGGCGTAGCCGTCGATCAGCCAGAGGTCTCTTCCACTCACGAGGCGTCATCTCCGCAGGTCACCGCGTGGAGGCCACGCAGGCGAGCCTCCATGGCGGGATCGACCTCTCGGTCACGGCGGGAGAGAACGCTTCGGGCGGTGGAGAGGAACTTCTCGATCCGGTAGCTGCGAACACCATCGTCGGTGGTCCAGGCGAATCGTTCGAGCGTGGTCGGGGGTGGCGTGGAGGTGGCGATCATGGCCCCGGTCCCCAGAACCGTCCCGGTCATGATTCGGGTGCCGATCGCCGTTTTGACATGATCGCCGATCACGCAACCGAGGAATTGCCGCCCCGATCGAAGTCGCGGACCATCGGGTTCCAGTCGCATGGACACTTCACCGTAGGTGTTCAGGAGATTGCTGTTCACCGTCGCGGCGCCGAGGTTCACCCATTCTCCGACCCAGGAGTCGCCAAGGTGGCCTTCGTGGCTCTTGTTTCCGAAGCCCTGGAAGATCGTTCCCCCGACCTCGCCGCCGATGCGGCATCCGGGTCCGATGATCGTGTCCGACTTGATGGTGGCGTGGGCGGCCACCCGGGTGCCCTGCAGGATGGCACAGGGACCGGTCAGGACCGCGTGGGCACCGATGTGGGCATCGGACTCCACCACCACCGCCCCGTCCCGGGCGTCGATGACCACGAGCGGGTCGAGCGTCGCGGTGCGGGCGATGCGGATCGGGTGGTCACCGATGACGGTGCCTCCGTGAAGTCTCATCCAGCGGTCTTCACCGTCCTGTGAAATCAGGCCCAGATCCGGACCGATTCTGACTCCCGCGTTGGTGAAGACATCCCAGGCGGCCTCGGCGAGCGGTGGTTCGGTGCGGTCGACCCGACGGACGGTTTGGGGAAGTGCATCCTCCGTCCGGGATTCTCCGGCGACCAGGGCCTCGAGGTCTTCGCGTCCAAGAACCGCGCGGCGAATGGCCCCGTCATCGGGGTCGATCTCGGCCGAGCCCGGTTCCAGTCCGATCCCGGTCGGCGGGCTCAGAAGTCGACCATTGACCACCAGCCAGGGACCATCGCCGTCCGGAACGCGGTTGACCGCCAGGTCCGGGCGGCTGACGCTCGTCATTGCGGCAAGGGGTTCGGGAACGATCGCGCCGACCGATTTGGCGCCGCTGGAGAGTTCGATGCGTTCGGCGGTGGTGAGCATGCCGCTCCGCAAGGCGAAGCTCGGACGGAGGTCGACCATGGGGCCGAATCGCCCGAGTCCGTCGTCAAGGAGAATGAGTCCGTTCATGCCGCGACGATACCCGGATGAGCGTCCGGCGAAGGTGGCTCAACGTCGGAGCGAACCGAGGTCGAATCGCCACGCCGGCCAACTGAAAAGCAGCAGCCAGCCGAAGGCGATTCCGAAGCCACCGCTGTAGACGGCCCAGCCGAGCCGGTGGAGGAATTCCGCCAGCGCGTTCCGGCCTTCCCAGGGGACGACGGTGTCGCCGTCGAAGCCGCGAACCGACCAGATGGTCATCCAGACCAGCGTCACGGCCACCAGGAACGGAGTGGTCAGGAGGCCGACGGCGATCGGATTACGTCGGAAGACCATCGATCGGAGGAGGAGGACGAGCTGGGTGCCGAAGGCGAATCCCAGTGCGTAGGGACCCGGTACGAAGAGGGTCTGGTCCCCGGCCGCGGCCGCCGGGAGAGAGAGATCCAGCAGGAGGCCGGCGGCCAAAGCCGCCCAGAGGGCCATGCTTCGGGGGGCGAAGAGTGCGACGAAGACGACCAGGGTGGCCGTGGTCATCGGAGCGACTCCCTTGATCGCGATGACCGGCAGCAGGCTGGTGT
This sequence comes from Phycisphaerae bacterium, assembly GCA_002683195.1. Next base: position 51,123 of record NYSW01000075.1, on the reverse strand, counting down.
CCAGGGCGACGCAGACCAGAAGGGCGACCACGTAGATCCCGAGATTCATTCAGGCGTCCTCCTTCGGATCACAGACCAGGAGAAGGCTTCGGACCTCCTGCGGGTCGGCCAGTGGTTCGACGGTCAGCGTCTGAAGCGTGGGGTTGGATTCCAGAGGTTCGATTTCGATCACTCGGCCGATGCGATACCCCTGGGCCCACCGCCAGCGGTCGTCCGCCAGGCGGACCATGGATCCGACGGTGACCTGATTCTTCATCGCGGTCGGAATCGCGGTGGTCCAACCACCCCCCTTCGGAGCGAGCATGACCTGGACCGGGCGGGTTTCGTCGTTCGAGGTCACGATGCCGCGAATTCGTCCGGTTTCGACCGAGTGAAGCGGACGAATGGTGGCGGTGGTGCTGCCGACGCCGTCCAGTACGTACCCGACGAGGATGTCTTCGTTGTAGATCGCAACGGCGCCCGGGGTGACCCCGAAGCCGCGTCCCTTGTTCACCACCACGAGATGCTCGCCGGAACGGGTCGGCGTGGTTCTCACGGTTCTGGCGACCACGGCGCGGGGGCGGCGTCCATCATCGGCCACCAGGTCGTCGAACTGCTGTACCGCGGCGAGCTGGTCTCGGAGAGAGCGGATCTGTTCACGGGCGGCGCTGAGTTCCCGACGGAAGTACGCGACTTCCTTCCACAATTGATCCGCTTCCCGAGAATCGACGATTTCCCGGGGTTCGCTTTCCAGCCAGACTCTGACCGCCGTCATGCCGTCCCCCAGAGGAACCAGGGGGAGACCGACGAGTTCGCCGAGACGCCCGGTCCAGGGGGTGAGCCAGCGGGCGGGAAGAACCGAGACCACCAACAACATCGCGACCGCGAAGGTGAAGGGCGTCGGTCTCAGCGTTCCGTGGCGTGCGATGGGCTCGCTCCCGGGCGGAAGGGACTCAGACCTCTTCGAGGTCGGACTCGAGGGTGGCCTTCCAGTCCTCAAGGCTCTCGAGATAGATGCTCGTGCCGCGAGCGACGCAGGTCAGGGGATCTTCCGCGATTCGAACATCCAGGCCGGTCGCGTTGGAGATCACCACGTCCATTCCCCGGAGGAGGGCTCCGCCGCCGGCCAGCATGATGCCGTTGTCGACGAGGTCGGCGGAAAGCTCTGGTTCCGCGTGCTCGAGGGTGCGGATGACCGCCTCGACGATCTGATTCACGGGCTCGGTCAGTGCATCGCGGATCTCGTCGCTGGTGACCACGGTCTTGCGAGGAAGCCCGGTCACCATGTCTCGGCCGCGGACCTCCATGTTCATGGACTCTCCAACCGGGGCGGCCGAGCCGATCTCGATCTTGATTCGCTCGGCCGTCTGTTCGCCGATGGTGAGGCCGTAGGTCTTCTTCATGTGGCTGATGATCGCCTCGTCGAAGTCATCGCCGGCCACCCGGACGCTTTCGCAACTCGCGATGTCCGCGAGGGACATGATGGCGACCTCGGTCGTGCCGCCACCGATGTCGACGATCATGCTGGCCGTCGGTTCGGAGATGGGAAGGCCGGCGCCGATCCCGGCGGCCATCGGTTCCTCGACCAGATAGACCTTGCGGGCTCCGGCTCGCTCCGCGGAATCGAGGACCGCTCGCTTTTCGACCGCCGTGATGCCGGAAGGGATCGCGATGACCACTCGAGGTCCGAACACCCGACTTCGCCCGTTCACTTTCTTGATGAAGTAACTGAGCATCGCTTCGGTGATCTCGAAGTCACTGATCACGCCATCTTTCAATGGCCTGACCGCGGTGATCGAGCCAGGCGTCTTGCCCAGCATGTCCTTGGCCGCCCAACCGACGGCGGTGCCGTTGTTGATGACGCGATTGGTGCCCTTTCGGACCGCGACCACCGAAGGTTCGTTCAAGACGATGCCTTCGCCTCGAACACAGACGAGGGTGTTGCAGGTACCGAGGTCGATACCCATGTCGACGCTGAACCAGCCAAGGATCGAATCAAGAAGCATGTGAGAGTCCGAGCGGAGTCAGGCAGTTCCGAAGCTCTGTCGAGAACCTCGTATCGGCCCCTATCGGATGGCTGGGGCCTTTTTCGAGAATATCCGGACTCGACAAACCATGAATTCAGGCTTGAAGACCCCTGAAGCCCCTCAAAAAGTGACGGACGACCCTGCGGGGTCGCCCGTCAATCAGCTTGGAGCCCCGCTGGTGCCTCTGGCCCCCTGGAGGGGGTTCTTGGACGTCGGGACGGGTGTGGTGGCCGTGAGGCCCCCGGAAGTCACTTGATGACTTCGAAGCCGGGGAGGCCGAACAAGACGGATTCCGTCTGGATCGACTGCCCTCGTTCGGCGGATTCGACCTGCTTCATGTTGGCCATGGCGATGGTGGTCACGCCGGTGGCGAGGACTACGAAGGCGGCGAAGAGGAGGCCGGTATAGACATCGAGGTCACCACCGGTGCGACGGACTGGAGCGTTCATCATGCTCATGGGAAGACGTATCCGAGAGGAGCGGGTTCAACCCGCCGTGTGGACTGTGCTGGAATCGTGCCTGGGCTCGAGTTGGATCACTGACCCTTGCGGGCGATGGCTCGCTGGCCGGAACGGACGGCACCGCGTGAATCCTGATCTTCAAGCTCGATGACCCCGGTCGATCGGTTGATGTCGACTTCGATGATCCGGAGGTTGCCGACGAAGCGGCTCCCGTCGGCGATGGTGAGCACCCAGCCCTCCTGGATACCGTCGCGACTGCCCGCGTTGATTTCCGCGAGGGTGGAGTCTTCGGAGCGACGGACGTTGATGATGGTCGAGGAAAGGTTGCGGTCTGCGGGCTGATATCCCGCGGTGGCACCGGCTCGGGCCGAGGGAAGTTCACCGATGTAGGCGACGTAGCGAGCGATCGTGTCCATCGCGGAGTCACGCTCGTCGTTGAGCTGCTGGACTTCTTCCTGCAGGGCTCGTCGGGCGGCCTGGGCGATTTCGAGGCGGGAGCGGACAATTCCCAGTTCCTCTTCGAGGTCGACCGCTTCGCGTTCGGCGCTGACGGCTCGCTGCCGGAGGTCGCGGAGTTCGGTGACGAGCGTCTCGCTGAGCTGTCGCTGAGCGTCCTGGGTCTGGGCCATCATCCCGATGCGGGCCCGGATGTCCTCCTGGCCACTGCGGGAATCAGAGAGCTCGCCTTGAAGTCGGGTGCTGTCGGCGATGGCGGAGTCGTAGTCCTTCTGGGTTTCCGCGATTCGCATTTCGAGCTCTTTGGTCTTCACCGCGTAGCTCTGGTCGGTGGACATGCGGATCTGGTCGCTGGCCTTGAGGGCCTCCGTCAAAGCGTTCCGCTTCGACGTCATTTCAGCCAACTTCGCCTTGTTGCTCGACTCATTGACCGCATTGACTGCCACCAACGGGGTGATCATCACCGCAAGAAGACAGACGAGAACGATGAAGAGTTTGGTCAGGAGATGCACGAGCGGAATCCTTTCAGCCGACGGCGCCGTCATCGGAGCCGAAGTGGTGGTGACGCCGACTTTCGGGGCCACCGGGGAGACGATTCTGTGAGTCGCAGAGCGACGGAGAGGTCGATGTGAGGACGAACTTGAGAGCGTATCCATACGCAGGCCCGCCCAACCGGTTTCTTGTACCTCATATCCGGGGTTGGTGTCAATCCGGAGGTGAGATGGCGAGGTCTGAATTCGGGCTGCCCGCGGTGAGCCGGCGGGCCTGTTCGAGGGCGAGCAATCCGCCCGCGGCGGCGGTTCGAACCACCAGATCATCATCTGCAAGGAGCTGGTCGAGGGCTTTGCGGGCTTCTGGGGCCGGCACGTGGGCCAGGGCGCCGGCCACCTGAGTGCGAAGACGTGGGTCTTCCGCCGTGACATATTCCAGAAGAACCCGCTCGAGACCGGGCTCATGCGGGGCGGGGAGCCGGAAAACGGCACCCGCGGCCGCCACTCGGATCTCCGCCGGGCGACGCTGGTTGCCGTTGGCGATGATCAGACGCATGAGCATCGAACGGGCCTGCTGGTCCCCCAGCCGACCAAGCATGTCGCAGGCGAGCACGGTGAGCTCTCCTTGCTCCACCGGCGCGAAAAGAGCGGCGCGAATCGGCTCGATGTCCACATCGTCGCCGAGGCTCACGAGGGCTTCCGCGGCCTGGAGTTCGGTGATCCGAACCCGCATCGGATTCTGCAGCCGAAGTCCATGGCCGAGCGCGGAGTCGATGATTGGAATCGCGGACGGATTCCCAAGCATTCCGAGGATCATGGTGGCGTTTCCGCGGATCTCCAGATCTTCACTCATCGCCATGGCCGCGAGCGGTGAAGGATCGGCGGCGACGCCGAACTTCCGCAGTGCGAAGATCGAAGCGGCGCGGACGGAATCACTGGAATCAAGCAGGCCCGGCTCGATCAATGGCGTCAGGCGTTCGAGATTCGCCCGGCCCATCGCCATGGTGCTGACGAAGCGAACGCCTCGGTTTTCGTCGACCAGACCCTGGGGGCCGATTTCAAGCAGAAGCCCCGGGGCATGCTGCATCGCTTCGAACGCATAGGCTCGCACCAGGGCGTAATCGTCATTCGCCGCCGTCGCGAGCCACGCTCGAGCGCGATCTTCCGGGGTGTTGCCGATCAGGATCGCAGGCTCGGTCACCGACGTCACGACGGAATCCTCGCCGGTCCCCGGGGTGTTCGCGGGCATGGTCGACGAGGGGACGCCGGCCGGTTCGACCGGAGTCGCCTCGACCACCACCAGCGTCTCCCCTTCGTCGATGGCCGAAAGGCTTCGCTCCTTGGTGCTCCACGGGCGGCGGGCTTCGGGTTCCACGCAGCCGGTGAGCAGGGAGATTCCCATCACTGCGGTCGCGATGACGAGTCGGTCTGAAATGTGAGGTCGCTGGCCGGTATCCATGGGCGTCTCCTCCGTGAGTCCGCGCGGGTGAATGGCTGCAGTATCACGAATTCTCAGGAATCGTGCGGCGGGAATCGAGTCCGGTCCAGACGAGCATCAACAGGCAGGCCAGGGTGAGCAGCCAGATCGGTCCCTCCCCCAGCGTCGCGAATGGTGGTCGACGGTCGTCGAGTTCGGTCTCCGCCAGAATCGCATCCGGAACCAATGCCGGGGCAGCCGCTCGAAGTCTTCCGGACGAGTCGATCCAGCCGCTTCGTCCGGTGTTCACGGCTCGAACCATGGGGACTCGGTTTTCGATCGAACGGAACCGGGCGAGTTGGAGGTGGGTCGACCGGGGGCCTGGGTACGGGCCGAACCATCCGTCGTTGCTGGCGTTCAGGAGGACCGGGGCCTTCTTCCGACCGTCCTCCCAGACCAGTTCCCGACAGACGGACGGAACGGTGTCTTCGAAGCAGATGGGCGTTCCGATCCCCGTGGACATCGTGACGCCATCCGTGGGTCGGACCCATTCGAGCACCAGGCGAACGGGTTCGTTCGCGGCGTCCAGATCGAACTGCATGCCGCGGGCACCGATGTCGAGCATCTGCTGTTCGAGCCACGGCCAGCTCGAGATATACGGCATTCGCTCGCCGAAGGGCGTCAGAAAGACCTTGTCGTACCGGGTCGCCGCCGCGGGGCCGGCTTCGTCAAGCAGGTACACGCTGTTGAATCGCCGGTCCCAGGCGAGGGCGGGTCCATCAGCGGATGTCTCCTGCCGGAGGCCTTCGAACGAAGGGCTTCCCAGAAGCAGCGGGACGCGGGTGGCGGCTTGGAGTTCCATCGCCAATTCGGAGAACCGGTCGCCGGGCCACCATCCTGCCTCTTCCATGACCGCGATCGAGGCGGGTTCGATTCCAATGCCCGGGAGCATCGTTTCCGGCCATGCGATGACATCGATCCGGCCGCCGCCCTCCCGAATGGAATCGGCGGCATCCAGGGTCTGTCGGGCGAAGCCCACGGTGTCGTCCCATTGATCACGGGGAGACCAGGCGACCTTGTTGGATTGCGGAAGCACGGTCTGGATCGCGAGTACCGCCGGGCCGACCGAGCCGGTGCCTGCCGGTTGTACGCGAACAAGACCGTAGCCGGTCCAGATCAACGCGAGGCTGGCGGTGGTGATGCCCGCAGTGCGACGGATCGAGGGTGTTCCCCGTCCGAGGAGGACGTCGGCCAGAAGTCCGCCGGTCGCCGCGGGAAGAATCGCGAGCCCGTTGATTCCGCCGATGTCGGCAGGCTGGGCGAGGGGAAGCCATCCAATGAGCGGTTGGCCGAGCAGGTACCAGGGGTAGCCGTCGAAGACCAGGACGCTTCGCAGGAACTCGATGCCGGTCCAGGCGACCGGGACGATCAGAGCCAGCGGCAGTCCGCCGAAGGTCCGGCTTCGTGCCAGGCGTCGGATCACCCACGCGATCAGTGGAGTCCAGAGGGCGAGATAGATCGCCATGGGAACGATTCCGGCGGCACTGATCTCCGTCACCCACCATTGGTGCCAGAGCCAGCTCCCGATCATCGGCAGCAGCAAGCACGGCAGGGCGACGCGGAATCGACGAGCAGCGACGGCCGCGGCGGCGAGCGGCGATGCCGCGATGAACACCAGCCACCAGACATCGAGCGGTGGAAACACCAGCGTCATCAGAATCGCGTGAGCGAAGCCGCAGGCCGCGACGAATCCGACGGAGGCGGTGCCTCGATGAGACTGGGAGGCGGTCACTTGCCGGCGTAGTCGATGAGTCGACCGATTTCGCTTCGGAGATCGCGGCGATGCACGATCCGATCGATGAAGCCCGATTCGATCAGGAATTCCGAGGTCTGGAAGCCCGGGGGAAGATCCTGGCGAATGGTCTGCTTGATCACCCGGGGCCCGGCGAACCCGATCAGTGCTCGCGGCTCGGCGAGGATGACATCGCCGAGCATCGCGAAGCTGGCGGTCACGCCGCCGGTGGTCGGGTCCGCGAGTACGGAGATGAACAAGCCCCCGGCTTCATCGAAGCGTCCGAGCACCGCGGAGGTCTTGGCCATCTGCATGAGCGAGTAGCCGGATTCCTGCATTCGGGCACCGCCCGAGCAGGCCACGATGATCAGGGGAAGATCGTGATCCAGCGCGTGCTCGGTGGCTCGAGCCAGTTTTTCGCCGACCACCGATCCCATCGACCCGGCGAGGAACGTGAAGTCCATGGCACCAACCACGACTTTTCGACCCTTCACGAAGCCGACGCCGGTCAGGCAACCGTCGTTCTCACCGCTTTTTCGTCGGGCGGCGTCGATCCGGGCGCGATACGGCTTGACGTCGACGAATCCCAACGGATCCGCGGCGGCGAGGTCGGCGTCGAACGGTTCGAAACTACCGGGGTCAACCAACTGCCCGACCCGTTGCCGGGCCGAGACACGGTGGTGGTGGTCGCACTTCGGGCAGACCTGGAGGTTCTGCTCCATGGTCTTTCCAAAGACGGTTTCACCGCAGCCGACGCACCGGATCCACAGTCCTTCGGGAACTGCCTTCTTGGTGGTGATGTCGGCTTGTTCCCAGGTCTGGTTGGCCACGAGCCGCTCCTTCGGAGTCATGAAAAGGCGTTGGTGTCCGCCGGATGAATCGCTTTTCAGGATATCCGCGTCTGCTCCACTCGTCCCGACTCGGTCCTATCCGCCCGCTCGATCGCTGGTTTCTCGGACCGGGCGGGCCAGTCTCGCGGCCGCATCGAGGGGAAGGACCCAGAGCTCCACCCGGGGTCGTCCCTCCATCCAGCGGCGAGGATTCCCGTCGGTGGTGCCCGCGAGGGCGGCGCGGACGAACCCCCCCGCCAGTTCATGCAGCACCAGTCCCACGGTCGGAGGCTTTCGTTTGAGGATGGCCCGCAGCGCATCCACGAGGCGGGTTCGGGCGTCGGCGAAGGGCTCACCCTCTGGTGGTACCAGATTGGACGGGTCGTCCTCCCACTGACGGGCTCGGCGCTCGAATCGATCTCGGAGTTCGATCATCGACAGACCGGCCAGGACACCGAGCGCCGGATCCGCCAGTTCATCATTGCCCCGAGGTCGCCCCCCCAGAGCGCTGCTCGCCAGTCTTGCGGTTTCCGTCGCGCCGGAGTCCAGCGGATGATGGATCCGTGCCGGCGGCGCGAACGGCATGGTGGTGGCCCGTTCGAATGCTTCGATCGAGGCTGCCCGCCCGCCTTTGGAAAGCGGCAGATCCTCGTCCCCCCGGAGGCGGTCCGAATCATCCCAGTCGGTCTCCCCGGCCCGGATCAGCCAGAGAACGATGGAGGGTCTTCGACTCACGTCGCCGGGCACTGGATGGCGCGGATGGCCGCGGGGCGGTCCGTGCTGCGGAAGATCGCGGATCCGGCGACCAGGACATCGCATCCCGCCGCGACGACCCTTGCGGCATTGTCGGGTGCCACGCCCCCGTCCATCTCCAGTCGCTGGTCGGGGCGGAGGCGTCCGGCGAGGTTCCGGGTCTTCTCAAGTGTTTCTTCGATGAACGCCTGGCCCCCGAACCCCGGGTGGACGCTCATCACCAGGGCGAGGTCGAATCGATCCAGAACCGGGTCGAGGCGTTCGATCGGAGTTTCCGGATTGAGCGCGATGCCCGCCGTCATGCCGAGCTCGTGGCATCGATCCCGCAGTTCCAGAAGCGTTTCCGGGCTCGCGACCTCGATGTGCATCGAGCAATGATCGGCGCCCGCCTTGGAAAACGGCTCGAGGTACGCCCCGGGGTCGGTCACCATCAGGTGGACGTCCAGAAACGCGTGGGGACACGCCTTTCGAACGGCGGCGCAGACAGCCGGTCCCATGGAGAGGTTCGGCACGAAGTGCCCGTCCATGATGTCGACGTGCAGCACGTCGGCGCCCTCGGCCAGAACCTGCGAACAATCCTCGCCGAGGCGAGCGAAGTCCGCGGCCAGCACCGACGCCGCGGCGATCGGCGTCGGTGGTGGCTGGGTGAATCGGTTCTTGACGGACTCTGGTGCGGTGTTCATGGTCAACGCCATTGGGACTACGAACCTTTTCAGCGACGCTTCCCGCGGCCCGCCTGGCCTCGGTACACGTCCAACTGACGCTTGTACGTGTCCTTGAGGTCGGGCTTCACGGCCATCCAGGCCTGCATCTGCTGGCGGATGGCCTTGTCCTTGTCGCCGGCCGCGTAGTCGACCATCGCGCTGGTGGCCAGCGCGTCGGGGTTCGAAGGGCCTTGGAGCGAGAGAAGTCGATCAGCGGCCTTCCGTGCCAGCTTGAGGTCACGAACGCACTCGGTGGGCTCGTTGGCGGTGAGGCGGGCGATGGCTTCCAGGGCTCCGGCGTCATCGCTGTACGTCTTGAGCAGGTTTTCGCCCCAGGCTTCGGTGGCGTCCGCGTTCTTTTCGCCACAGGCGAGCATCCGGTACTTGCGAAGGGCGACGGACAGGAAGACGGTGGAATCGAGTCCGATCACTTCGTCGAGATGTCGGTAGGCGTCCGCCCAATTGGCGACCTTTTCCGCCCGGTCGGCCGCGGCGAGCTTCGGCCGCGCCTGCTTCTGGAGCTTCGGGTTGTATCGGCCCGCGACCACCTGGGCGAGGATGTCGTCGAACTGATCGTCCATCGGGTGGCCGATGAAGGCGATCGTGTTCTTGGCATCGACGATGAAGCTGCAGGGAATGCCCTTCTGCCCGGCGGCCTGCATCCAGGCGTTCTTGGCCCCGTCGTCGATCGCCACGGGGTAGGTCATTCGGTCGCCCTGCTGGCGAACGAAGTTCTTGACCTTCGAAATCTCCTTCTCCTCGTCGGTGATGCCGATCACCGTGAAGCCGGAATCCTTGTACTTGTTGTAGAGCTCGTTGATGTGCGGGATCGCCTTCTTGCACGGCCCGCACCAGGTCGCCCAGAATTCGACGACGTAGGGCTTTCCTTCGCCGACCGAGGTCTCGCCCTGGATCCATTCCTTCACATCGACCGCCGGGGCCTTGTCGCCGACCTTGAGGTCGACTGCTGAGGCGGCCGAGGTGATCGAGGCGACGAGGGCGCCGCCGAGAAGTCGGCCGAGGGTCTTGGTGAGTCGCTGGGAAAATCGCATGAAGGGCTCCGAAGAATCCGCGTGAAGAATCGGTTGAGGAAACGGATGCCGAGGTTGGAGGAGGCGTCCGAACTGCTCAGGGTAGTCCGAGAGGCGGTCTGAGGCCATGAGGCATCCGCCGAAGAAACGAAGGTCAGGCGGGATCCAGCACTTCCAGAGCGGGCATCGGACCACCTTCGAGCATGGTCAGGCTGGCCCCGCCTCCGGTGGAGACGTGAGAAACCGCGGAGCCCAGCCCGAGCCCCTGGACCGCCGCGGCGGTATCCCCACCTCCGACGATCGTCACCGCGCCGGCGGTGGTGGCCTCCACCAGGGCTTCCGCCACGGTTCGGGTACCGGCGTCGAAAGGCTTGATCTCGAAGAGCCCCATCGGGCCGTTCCAGACCACGGTTCGAGCGGTTCGCACCGTTTCGGCGAAGATCCGTGCGGATTCCGGTCCGATGTCGAGTCCCATGAGATCGGCGGGAATCTCGGTGCCGTGAATCGAGGTCGGGGTGCCCTGCTCCGGGGCCGAGCCACAGGTGAAGTCCGAAGGCAGAAGAAGGGTGGTGGAACTGCTCGCGAGCTCCTCGATCATCCGGCCCGCTTCCTCGACCATCGATTCCTCGACCAGGCTTCGGCCGACGGCGTGGCCACGGGCCTTCAGCAGGGTGAATGCCATCGCGCCGCCGACGATCAGGGTGTCGACGGTTCCAGCGAGCCGCCGGATCGTCTTGAGTTTGTCGGAGATCTTGGCCCCGCCGAGGATCGCCACGAAAGGACGCTCGGCCGCTTCGATGGCCTGCCCGAGATATTGAAGTTCCTTTTCGAGCAGGCGGCCGGCGACCCGAGGTCGATCCCCCATGGCTTCGGCGACCGCGACCATGGAAGCGTCGGCCCGATGGGCGGTGCCGAAGGCGTCGTTGCAGTAGCCGTCGACACCGGTGGCGAGGGTCCGAGCGAAGGTCGGGTCCCCCTTCTTCTCACCGGGGTGGAAACGAAGGTTTTCCAGCAGCAGGACGCCTCCGGGTTCGAGGGCCGCGATGGCCTCCCGAGTTCGCGCGTCGGTGCAGTCCTCGCTCGGAAATCCGACCGCACATTCGAGGTGTTCTGCGAGTCGAGCCGCGACCGGGGCGAGCGAATGCGTCGGTTCGGGGCCGTTTCCTCCAGGACGCCCGAGATGGCTCATGAGCACCACGCTTCCACCCCGCTCGGTCACGGAGCGGATCGTCGGCAGGGCCGCTCGGATTCGGGTGTCGTCGGTGATTCGTCCGTCCTGGAGCGGCACGTTGAAGTCGACTCGGATCAACACGGTGAGATCGGCGACCTCGATGTCATCGATGGTGCGGCGGGCGTGGTTGGCAGGCTTGCTCACGGCGAAGTTCCGGTACGGGGTCTCGGTGCGAATTTCGGGGGTGCGGATGATAGCCGGGCCGTGCTCCGCTACCGTCGCGGCGTGACCACCGATTCCACAGACAATTCGGAAGCTTCGATCGTTCTTCTTCTCGGCCCGACCGGCGGGGGAAAGACCGACATCTCGGTTTCTCTCGCGAAGGCGATTCCCGGCGGCGGGGAGTGCGTGATCGCTGATTCCATGCAGGTCTACGCCGATCTGGTGATTGGAACCGCCCAGCCGACCCCGCAGGAGCAGGCCGGCGTCCCCCACCATCTCTGCGGGGTGGTCGATCCCGCGGCCGAGACCTTCACCCTCCGTGATTGGCTCGATCGGGCGGAGACAGAGGTCCGAAACATCCACGCCCGCGGTCGGATTCCGATTCTCGTAGGTGGCACCAATCTCTACGCCCGCGCGTTTCTCGAGGGTGTGTTCGAGGGGCCGGGGCGGGATGACGCGATCCGGGCGGAATTCGAGAAGATCGACGAAGCCTCATTGCATCGGCGACTGATCGAGGTCGACCCTGCAGCGGCCGAGCGAATTCATCCCAACGACCGACGCCGGATGATCCGGGCCCTGGAAGTCCACGCGATCACCGGGCGGCCCCTGTCCGAGCATCAGGCCGAGTGGGGCGCATCGATCGGCAGCCGCCCGTCGGTCAGGGTCGTGGTGTTGGATTGGCCCTCTGAACTGCTCAATCGTCGAATCAACGCTCGAGTTCGGGCCATGATGGACGCGGGTTTTCTCGAGGAGGTTCGACGTCTCGATGAAGCCGGTCGGCTTGGTCCGCAGGCGATCGAAGCGGTCGGGTATCGAGAACTCCGCGAGCACCTGCGAGGGCGACTCGGGCTGGAGCAGGCCGTGGAGCGGATCAAGATCCGCACTCGTCGCTACGGGAAACAGCAGCGAACCTGGCTTCGACGGTTTCTGGCCGTCCCGGGGGCGATTCGAGTCGACCCCGTCGATCGAGCCCCGGGGGAGATCGTTTCGGAGCTCATTTCGAGGCTTCAACCGACGACTTAGGGGATCTTGGGGGTAAAATCGTGGTTCTCGGACGTTTATTTGGCCTCGGGCTTGACGGGAGGGCCTCCAACTACTTTCAATGCCGCCCCCCAACTTTGGCCGATGCCGCCCGGCGGCCGAACGCGAAAGACCGATCACCCCCCCCCTGCTTTCGACGACTGAACCGTCGGGAGCGTCGTACTCAGGAATCCCATGGCCAAGAAGGCATCCGCGAAGAAGAAGACCAAGAAGAAGGCCTCCTCGAGGTCTTCGACCCCCTCTGCCGCCGGAAAGCAACTGGTCATCGTGGAGAGTCCGGCGAAGGCGAAGACCATCAATCGCTACCTCGGGCCGGAGTTCATCGTGACCGCGTCGGTCGGGCACATCCGAGATCTGCCGAGCAAGGCCCCCAAGGGGTCGAAGCAGCCCGTTCCCGGGGTTGATCTCGAAAACGACTTCGAGCCGAGCTACGAGGTCCTGACGGCCAAGAAGAAGACGGTCACCGATCTGAAGAAGGCCGCGAAGGGTGCTTCGCAGATCTGGTTCGCGACTGACCTTGACCGTGAGGGAGAAGCCATCGCCTGGCATCTGGCCGAACTCCTGGGAGTGAAGCCCAAGGATGCGAAGCGGGTGGTGTTCAACGCGATCACCAAGGGCGAGATCGAGCGGGCGTTCGAGACGCCCCATCCGATCGACGAATACAAGGTGAATGCCCAGCAGGCCCGACGGATTCTCGACCGGATCGTGGGCTACCAGGCATCTCCACTGCTCTGGAAGAAAGTCGCTCGTGGACTCTCCGCCGGACGAGTGCAGTCAGTGGCGACCCGCCTGATCGTGGAGCGGGAACGAGAGATCGATGCCTTCATCCCCGACGAATCCTGGGACGTCGGAGTGAAACTCGCGCTGGATCCGACGACCGCCCCCGGGCTGGTCGAAGGTTGGTCCGAGTTCATTTCCGAACTGGACGACAAGGGCCGGGGCCCGACCATCAAGCGTCAGAACGGATGGCTTTCCGAGCATGGCGGACTGCGCACCGAACTGGTGGAACTCGGGGGAGAGAAGTTCAGCCTCGGCTGTTCCAAGGATGCGATCGAAGATCTCTCGACCCGAATCAGTGGGATCGCCGAGGGCGTCGGTCTGTCCGAAGTCTCGGTCGATGCGCGGGAGGATCCCGACGGCAAGGGACCGGCGCGGCAGGTCCGGACGGTCTCCGGCGTCATCGCGCCGGACGTCCGGTACGCGGTCGATTCGATCGACACCACCCGGAAATCCTCGAAGCCGTTCGCGCCCTACATCACCAGTTCCCTGCAGGTCGCGGCGAGCAACGTGCTTGGTTTCACCGCCGATCGAACCATGCGGATCGCCCAGCAGTTGTACATGGGACTCGACGTCCCGGGTGAAGGCCAGGTCGGCCTCATCACCTACATGAGAACCGACTCCACGCATCTCTCCGGGGATGCGATCGGAATGGCTCGTGGGTACATCGAAGAGCGGCACGGTGGTGAATACCTGCCGGAGAAGCCTCGTTTCTACGGTTCCAGCAACAAGGACGCCCAGGAAGCGCACGAAGCGATCCGTCCGACGGATCCTCGGCGGACCCCCGATCAGGTCAAATCCGCGCTGAGCGAAGAACAACTCAAGCTCTATCGCCTCATCTGGAATCGGTTCGTCTCCTGTCAGATGACCGACGCCAAGTGGGATTCCACCGCGGTTCGTTTCCGAAGAGCCGATCAGGACACCGGTGCGATTCTCCGAGCAACCGGACGAGTACTGGCCTTCGACGGCTGGACCCGGGTCGGCGGGGTGGCGGCCAGCGATGAGCAGGTGCTTCCCGCTTTCGCCGACGGCGACCAGACCGCTCCCTTCTCGATCGAGCCGCGACAGAAGTTCTCGTCCCCGCCGCCTCGATACAACGAAGGTTCGTTGGTGAAGAAGCTGGAGGACGAAGGCATCGGCCGGCCCTCGACCTACGCCTCGATCATCAAGGTGATTCAAGATCGTGGCTACGCCGAAAAGGTCGGCAAGGCCTTCCATGCCACCGCCCTGGGAGAAGTGGTCACCGACAAGATGGTGGAGGCCTTCCCTCGACTCATGGACTTCGGCTACACCCGCGAACTCGAGAAGCGGCTGGACGAGATCGAAGAGGAACACGTCGAGTGGAAGGTGATGCTTCGCGACTTCTACGGGCGTTTCAGCGAGTCGTTGGAGCGGGCGCACGAGGAACTGGGGCATGCCAAGGCCGAGATCCAGCCTGCTCCCTACGCCTGTCCGAAGTGTGCCTCCAAGACTTGTTACCGGTTCGGCAAGAACGGACGATTCCTCAGTTGCACCGCCTATCCGGACTGCGACTACGCGGCTCCGATCGACCGCGCGGGGCGTCCCCTGTTGCCCGAAATGGTGGACATCAAGTGCCCGGAAGACGGGTCCCAGATGATTCTCCGGACCGGTCGGTTCGGGAAGTACATGGCCAGCCAGAACTACCCCGAGGTGAAGTTCGTCCTCAACCTCGATCGCAAGGATTGCTTGAAACTTCCGGCCCCGCCCGCATTCGAGACGGATCTGAAGTGCTCGAAGTGCGAGGATCGCAATCTCTATCTCCGCGACGGAAAACGCGGCCCCTGGTTGGGCTGTTCCGGTTTCCCCAAGTGTCGGGGCCGGGAGAGTTTCGCCAAATTGGATGAACCGGTGCGTGAGAAGCTCGAGGCTGATCTGAAGAAGCACCTGAAGGCCAACCCGATGCCGGTGATCACCGACATGAAGGGAACGCCGATCAAGGAAGGCACCCCGATCGTGGACCTGGTGGTTCCGGGACTGATCGCCGACCTCGCCATCCACCCCGAATCGGTGGCGGACACCAGCCCTCGCAAGGCGGGTTGACGCCGCCTTCAGCATCGACCGAAGAACGACCGCCCGGGGCCGGAGGCCACGGGCGGTCGTTGCGTGGGGTGTGGTTCCTGATCTGCGGCGATCAGGATGCGGTTCGGGCCTGACTGTGCTTCGGGTAGGCGATCAGCATCACGAAGAAGCATGCGATCGCCATCCACATCGGGACGCTGAACAGTTTCGCGAAGTCCATGCCGCCTCCGTCGGCCTCGGGAATCGTGGCCCAGGTCGCCACCACGCCGGTGGCGAAGTAACTGCCGACGATGATGCCGATGCCGACGATCACGAGATTGAAGAGGTTCTGGGCGGTGGCCCGGACATCCGGAGTCGTGTGTTCATCCACCACCATGAAGGCGACGAAGATGAAGCAGCCGAAGCAGAGGCCGTGGAGCGCCACGCCGAAGAGGACTGGAATCAGGGTCGGCGCGAAGGCGAAGATCGCCATCCGGCCCGCGTAGGCCGCCAGTCCGATCAGCAGAAGTTGCTTGCGGGTGACGCTCTTGGCGAGGAATGGAATGGCGGCGAGCACGAGGATCTCGCTCATCTGGCCGATGGTCATCAGTCCCCCGCCGCCCACGCCCAGAACCTGATTGATCGCGTTCGCGAAGGCATCCGCGCCCTGGCTTCCCGCGGCATTCTGGATGTCGGTGACGAAGTCACTGGTGAAGACGAAGTAGAACTGGTGAATCATGCTCACCGGGATCGCGATCAGGAAGAGCGTGAGCAATGGCTGCATTCGGATCTCACCGAGCGCTTCAAGCCAGGCCAGTTTCTTCACCTCCTGGTCGCTGGTCTTTGCCGGAGGAGTGTGCGGCAGGAAGAGGCAGAAGACCGCCATCACGAGTCCAAGGACCGACGACAGATAGAACGCGACGGTTCGGCCGGCATCCTGGGCCGCGGCGATTTCGTCCGGGCCGCCCTCCGTCGGGGTGGCGAATCGAAGCAGGTACTGACCGACGAGGAGGCCGGCCACGATCCAGCCGATGGTGCCCCAGAGTCGAATCGGGCCGAAATCCCGGTCCCGGTCCGCGATGTGGGCGAAGGAAATCGAGTTGGTGAGGGCGAGGGTCGGGGCGTAGACGAGCCCGTAGATGGCCGAGATCAGAATGAACGGCGGGAACGAGTCCACCACCGCCAGCATGAAGACCAGGATCGCCCCGAGGAAGTGGCTGGCGGCGAGAAGCTTCTCGGTCGAGACGCTTCGGTCGGCCAGCTGGCCGGCGAGGAAGGGGCCGAAGATCGCGCCCACCGCGCCTGCGGAGAGGCAAAGCCCGGTCTGTTCGAGGCTGAAACCCCGATATCCGAGCAGGAACGGAAACAGGATCGGCAACCAGGCCCCCCAGATCGCGTACTGGAGGAACATCATCACCGAGAGTTTGAAACGGACGGCGCCGCTGGTTCGGAAAGGGTTCTCAGCCGTGGTCATGGGGCGAGGCTCCGGGCATGTCTGTGGATGATCGAACGCGATCCGGGCCCGGAACCCGGCCTTCGGCCCCGACGATGCCGGGATCGACCGCACTGGAGGCGGCCGATGGATGCTACCGAATGACCTGAGAACGTGTCCGGAGTCGCTGCCCTCTTCCTACAATCCTTTCCATGACCTACCAGCGACGCCAAACCCGCTCCTTCACCCTCGGCGACGATCGCGTCGGCCGCGTCCAGATCGGCGGAGATGCCCTCCCGTCGGTTCAGTCGATGACCTCTTGCTACACGCACGACATCGATACCTGCCTCGCGGAGATCAACAAGCTCGCGGACGCCGGTGCGGACATCGTCCGGGTCGCGGTACCGGAGCGGAAGGACACGGAAGCCCTGGCGGAAATCATGAAGGCCACGCCGGTGCCGATCGTCGCCGATGTGCACTTTCACTACAAACGTGCCCTCGAGGCGGTCGAGGCCGGGGTGCACAAGATCCGCCTGAACCCGGGGAACATCAGCGATCGCGATCAGGTCAACGCGGTCATCGATGCCTGCAAGGGGGCAGGTATTCCAATCCGTATCGGCGTCAACGAAGGCTCGATCATCGAGCGGCGCGACAAGCAGAAGCGACAGGCGGAGCTCGGGGCCTATTTCGAAGGCCATCGGTCCGGGCACCTGCTGGCGATCATGATCGCCAAACTCGAGGAATACCTGGACATCTTCGAGGCCCGGGACTTTCACGACGTGGCGATCAGTGCCAAGTCCATGGACGCCCGACTGGTGATCGACGCGTACACCGAGATCTCGAGGCGTTTCGACTACCCCCTTCATCTCGGCGTGACACATGCGGGAACTCGAGAGACCGGTTCGGTCCGATCGATCGCCGCCCTCGGTACCCTGCTCGCCAACGGAATCGGCGACACCATTCGAATCAGTTACGCCAGCGATCCCGTCTACGAGGTCGAGGATGGGGTGGAACTTCTCTGCTCGCTCGACATGAGGGAACGGAAGGGCATCGAATTGATCGCCTGTCCGACCTGCGGGCGAATCCAAGTCGATCTCTTCACCCTGGTCGAAGAAGTGAAGAAGACCCTGGAGACCGAGATCGAGCTCCCGCTCAAGGTGGCGGTCATGGGGTGCATCGTGAATGGCCCCGGTGAGGCCGAAGGTGCGGACGTGGCGGTCTTCGCCGGTGATCGGCGAGGCATCATCTACGTTCAAGGTGAAAAGGTGGCCAACGTCCCGGAGGCCGAGATTCTGGAGCGACTTCTGGCCGAATGCCAGGCTTTCGAGTCCCGGGTCAAGGCGGGTGAGGCGACGCTGGGCCAGAAGGTCGTGGACATCGTCCCCCCGGCCCCGATCGGTGATCTGGGCTCAGGAGTCGACAAGATCAAGGCTGGCCTGGTCGAGAAGATCACCGTCGAAGGGCGNTGAGGGCGTTTTCGAACCCTTCCTTGCCATCCGTGCGGTAGCATCGCAACCTGCAGCCGCTCTGCTGCGGAACGTCCGGAGGCGTCGCCGCCGGCGAACCCAACCTGTTCAGGCGTCCGGATCAACCGATGTCCAAGATGAACCCAAATCCNNCCCACGTCCGACCCCCCCATGGCGCTCGTCGCCGGGCCGGTTTCACCATCGTCGAGATTCTGGCGGTGGTCGGTACGATCACCGTGCTGCTGGGGCTCCTGCTGGCCGGACTCCAGGCCGCTCGGCGAAGCGGGCAGGCCACGGTGGCTTTGAATCAACTCCGTCAACTCCACATGGCGTCGACGGCGTACACCGCGAGCAATGCGGACCGGTTCATGCCGGGCTACGTCGATGATCAAACCCAGAGTCAGTGGCGGCTTCGCTACAAGTATCAGGCCGGCGGACGGATCGCGCCGAGGCTTGCTCGCACCTATCCGTGGCGGATCATGCCGTACGTGGACTGGAGCTACGAGACGATGATCGGCTACAACCTCGACGAGGAACTGGTCGACCGGGTGCCTCGAAACGGGGACGTCAACTCATTCTCGGCGGAAGCGATCGACGTCGCCGACAANCCGTGGTTTGGATACAACGGCTACTACGTCGGAGGCTGGTGGGAAGTCGATTCCAGCGGTGCTTCCAAGATGAAGTTCGCCAATTCGACCTGGTCCCAGGAAGGCACCGATGGAACGGCCATTCCGACCAAGGGCAAGATCGTGGTCCAGAGCGTGGGCCGCGCCGCAGATCCCACGCAGATGGTTCTCTTCGCCGGATCGACCCGCCGCGACCCCGGTGTGTACCGCGACTCCACGGACTTCGAGTCCGGTGCGGCCTGGGTGTGTCCGCCGAAGCTGGCGGAAACCGATGTCTGGTCCATTGAATTGAACGTGGCTCGTCATCTCGATCTGACTCCGGGGCCGCTGGCATTCCGCGCCGGAACTTCGATGTTCGAAACGCCGGCCGTGCCGACCGTCCTGTTCGCCCAGGGGGCCGACGTCACGGTCAGGGTCAACACCCGACAGGCGATCCCCTACCGACGGATCGGATCGCAGATTTCCGTGGTCCATCTCGATGGAAACACCAANGGCGTCGGCATCAGCGAGTTGCTGGATCAGCGAGTCTGGATCAACGCCGCGCGTGACGGGGTCGGGAACCCCCGGGAATTCACGCACACCGAGGATTGATCCGGAGAAGACGTGCTCGGAGGTGAAACCCTCTCCTCTGGCGGGCTCCTCTGGCGGGCTCCTCCGGCGGGCCCCTTTGGCGGGCTCCTCCAACGGGCCCAGCCGGCGGGNCTCAACGGCCGATGCGATGAGAGGCCGTGACCACCGCGGCCGCCACTGCTTCCAGCCGGCCGAGTGCGCGTTCCGATCTCCCGCGGAAGATCATGTACGGAAACAAGGCGGTCAGGGCGACCACCAGTCCGCAGGCGGTGGAGATCAACGCTTCGGCGATGCCGCCGGAGACGTCGGTGGGATCGGTGATGGTGGCATCGCCTCCCAACAGTTCGAACGCCTGAATGATTCCGATCACCGTTCCGAGGATTCCCAGCATCGGGGCCGCAGTCACCACGGTTGAGAGCAGGAGGCCGCCTCGTTCGAGACGAGGGCGTTCCTCTTCCGCCGCGATGGCGGCGGTGGCTTCGTCGATCGGCGTTCCGGTGAGGGGCAGGCGTCGAACCAGACCCGCGAAGGGCGAGTCGTCGGCTTCGGCCAGGGTGGCGAGTCGCGTCGAGTCCCCGGCNCGGATCGCGTCGGTCAACCGTTGATACCGCAGCCGACCTCGGCCCGCATCGATTCGCCACCAGAAGACCGCACGCTCGAAGACGACCGAGACCGTGAGCACGCTCAATCCGAGCAGTGGCCACATCACGAGGCCACCACGGGACATGAAGTCGAAGAAGGTTTGGAGAGGCGCCATGGGGGCGATCATACGTCCCGCCGCCATGTGCGGCTGAAGCCGGCGCGGGCGGAACGTCTTCCCCGGTCCCGGGGCTTCAATCGAACCGGATTCGAGGGTAGGCTCCGCGGATGACCGCCGCCGCTGAACCCGATCCCGCCATGCCTGCTCGCGATGACGATGTCCTGCGGGCGGAGATCGAATCATCACTCGCCTCCGCGATCGATCGAATGGGTCTGGCACCCCTGCTGGATGAAGCCACGCGCTANGCCCTGCTGGGCGGTGGTAAACGCCTCCGGCCGATGCTCGTCCTGCGAGCCTGTGAAGCCGTCGGTGGCGATCGGATCAAGGCCCTCCCGGCGGCGGTCGCNGTGGAATGCATCCACGCTTTCAGCCTCGTTCACGACGATCTCCCGGCGATGGATGACGATGATCTTCGGCGTGGCCGACCCACGACGCACAAGGCCTACGGCGAAGACGTNGCGATCCTCGTCGGCGATCTTCTGCAGGGGCTCGCGGCCGAGTCGGCATTGTCGAGTCCGGTCGAGCCTCTGNCGGTCACCCGGATGGTGCTCGAGGGATCAAGACGAATGATCGAGGGGCAGGTTCACGACACCGTGGGCGGCTTTCCCGAGGGCCTCGACGGGGAACTGGATCGGTTGCGGCTCATCCACGAATTGAAGACCGCGGCTCTGATCCGAGCATCCTGTCGAATGGGTGCGATCGTCGGGGGCGGAGATCCGACCGCGCTCGATGCCTATGGCCAGGCGGTGGGACTCATGTTCCAGGTGGTGGATGACATTCTCGACCAGACGCAATCCACCGAGCACCTCGGAAAGACCGGCGGAAAGGACGAAATATCCGGTAAGAGGACCTATCCGGCCCTGCTCGGCCTCGAGGGCAGCCGAGCCGAGGTCGTCCGGCTCGAATCCGTCGCCCTGAACGCCCTCCAGGCGTTGGGCATCGAGGCCGCCCCCCTTCGGGCGTTGGCCGGGCAGTTGGCGGTTCGGACCCGGTGAAGCCCGGTCGTCTTCCCACGATCTGAAACCGAGTGGATCGAGCGTCGAATCCGATGTCGATTCATCGGTCGGAACGGGTGTCGCGATGGTTCTTCGCGATAGACTGATCGTCTCGGGTATTGAACCGCCGTTTTTGACTCATTGGAAGGATCCCATCGGATGGAACTCGCCATGCTCCCCGGCATCAAGACGCCTCGGGACCTCAAGCAGATCCCGATCGAACGACTCGGGGATCTAGCGGCGGAGATCCGTCAGGCGATCTGCGAACAGGTTCGGGTGAGTGGCGGCCATCTGGCTCCGAATCTCGGGGTGGTCGAACTCACCATCGCCATGCACTACGTATTCGACTTCGGGCACGATCGCCTGCTGTTCGATGTCGGGCANCAGTGCTACCCCCACAAGTTGCTGACGGGGCGTCTCCCGATGCTCCCCGGACTTCGTACCCGCCAGGGCATGTCCGGATTTCCCGAGCCGCGCGAGAGCGAGTACGACCTCTTCTCGGTCGGGCATGCCGGAACCGGCATTTCCACCGCCGTGGGCATGGCCCGTGGCGACACGCTGAACCGCCAGGGCTGGTCCCCGGAGAACGAATCCGGTCGACGAGCCGTGGCGATGATCGGGGATGCTTCGATCGTCAACGGACTCGCGATGGAGGGCCTGAACAACGCCGGAACCCTGAAAAGACAGTTCCTGGTGGTGCTCAACGACAACGGCATGTCGATCGCCAAGCCCCAGGGTGCCGTGGCGGCCTACTTCGATCGGGTCAGGCTCAGCCATTCCTACGGAGGCTTCAAGAAGGCAGCCAAGGAGATCGCGCGACACATCCCCGGTGGAGGCACGCTGAGCGAGCTCTATCACCGCATGGGTGAAATGAGCAAGGCGATGATCTTCGAGGATGCCTGGTTCGAGAAATTCAATCTGGTGACCGTGGGACCGGTCGACGGCCACGACATTCCGGCCCTCATCGATTTCCTCAACGAAGCNGCACACTTCGATCGCCCGATGGTCCTTCACGTCAAGACGGTGAAGGGCAAGGGCTACGGATTCGCGGAGGGCGACGCGACGCAATTCCACTCGCCGGGCGCCTTCGAAGTCATCGACCCCGGACAGGACTCCGGAGGTGCCGACCCCGAATCCGAACTGGTTCCGGAAGGCTGTCGGGTCGAGATCCGAAAGTCGGGACGATCCTTCACCAGCGCGTACGGCGACGCGATGCTCGATCTCATGAAGCGTGATCCAAAGGTCGTCGCCTGCACGGCGGCGATGCCGGACGGCACGGGGATNTCCAAGGTGATGCCGGAATTTCCGGATCGGACCTGGGACACGGGCATCTGCGAAAGTCACGCGATGGACATGATGGCGGGTATGGCGAAGACGGGCTGGAAGCCGTTCTTCGCCGTCTATTCCACCTTCGTCCAGCGAGCCTTCGATCAGGCCTTCCAGGAAGTGTCCCTTCAGGGACTGGCGGTCCGGCTGTGTCTGGACCGGGCAGGCTTCGTGGGCGGCGATGGTGCGGTTCACCATGGTTTCTGNGACATTTCGATTCTTGCCCCGCTCCCCGATGCGGCGATCTGCGCGGCGATGGATGAACCCTCGCTCGTCGCGGGGCTTGCATTCATGGCTGATTACGACGCCGGACTTTCCGCGATCCGCTACCCCCGGGACAACGTGAGCGAGCGATTCGCGAGCGAATGTCCGAAGTTCGAACTCGGCAAGGCTCGAGCCCTGTCGATCGAGGAGAAGCCCGATGTGGCGATCCTCGGGTACGGCGTGATGGCGATCACCGGCATGGAGATCAAGGAGACGCTGGGCGAGGAATACGCCGTCAGCGTGTACGACGCCCGATTCGCCAAGCCGGTGGACGACGAGCTCCTTCGAGAGCTGTTGGGGGCCGGCGTTCATGTCCTCACCATCGAAGATCACTCGATCAAGGGTGGCTTCGGCACCCAGGTGCTGGAAGCGGCGAATCGACTGGGGCTCGATTCCCGATTGGTGACCGTGCGTGGCATGCCNGATGGCTGGGTCTATCAGGGCGGCCGGGGCGAGCAACTGGCCGAAGTCGGCCTGGACCCGGCGAGCCTTTCACGGACCGTTCGGGAGATGCTCGGAGAGACCGATGAGTCGGCCGATCGACCGGCACCCTCGAATGAGAACGTTCGAATCGCCTGATCGCACTTGATGGCCTCTTCTCTTCCTGAAACGCTGGTGCTGTTCGANATCGACGGAACCCTGCTGGACACCCAGGACGCGGGGGTCGAAGCCTACGTCCGGGCCGGTCGTGGGATATTCGGGATCGACTTCCAGTTCGAGGGCGTTCCGCTTCACGGCCGTCTTGATCACGAAAACTACGCGGACGCGGTCGCCCGCCATCGCCCGGAGCTCGAGCATCTCGAGCATCAAGCCGCCTTCCGCCGCGCCTACGCGGAAGCGTTGGCGACGATCGCGGACGAACGAGACGGGTTTGATTCTTGTCCCGGGGTCGCGGAATTCGTTGCCCGCCTCGACGCCGACGAGTCCTTTGAAGTCGGCCTGCTCACCGGAAACTGGGAGGAGACGGGGCGATTCAAGATTCGACGCAGTGGCCTCGATGACCGGGTGTACCGGTGCAATGCGTTCGCGGATGATGGACTTCACCGGGATGAACTGGTTCCGGTCGCCCACGCCCGATTCACGGCGCGGCACGGTCAGCCCCCTCGGCGAGTGGTGGTGGTCGGAGACACGCCGCGGGACGTGGCCTGCGCCCTGGCGGGTGATGCGATTCCACTGGCCGTGGCCACCGGCATCTTCAGTCCGGCGGAACTCGAGGCATCAGGGGCGCAGCTCACCGTGGAGAGTCTCGAGGACCACGACCAGCTCATGGCATTTCTGCGACTCACCCAGTCCTGAGTCGACCCCGTTGTCCGGGGAGGTCCGCCGGCCGCCGGCTCTTCGCACGCGGATACCGGACGGCGGCCCGACGGCCTCCGCAGCCGGTGGATGATCCCGTCTGATCCGTCGGCTCGGCATCTTCCTGCGGAAGAACCAGATGGACATCGTTCGGCAGGTCCCCCGGCGGGCCGGTGATTCGCTCGCGTCGGTCAGTCCGTCCAGTCGACCAGTAGCAGGCCGGCATCGCCGCCGTCGACCAGGCCGTCGCGATTGAGATCCGCGGGGCCTCCCGCATTTCCGAATTCGGCCAGCAAGAGACCGAAGTCGGCACCATCCACGGCGCCATCACCGTCAAGGTCGGCGGCGAGGCCGATGGTGAAGCGATGTATCTCGGTGGTCCAGCCATTTTCGTCCTGCAATTCCCCGACCATCCAGAAGGTTCGATCATCGGCCGCATCGACCGTGCAGTCGAAGTAGTCGCCCCAGCGACTGAGTCCATCCGGGCCCCCACCACCGACGGGACTGGTGCTGCTCTGCCCGATGCGAATCGAGGTGCTCATGGTTCCCGGGGGGTCGGAATTCAATCGGCCGGCGACTTCGATCGCCGGATGGAGCCCCGTGCCCGACCGGCCGAAGCCGATGGCGGCATCGCCCTGACAGTTGACCGCAAGGGCTGGAAAGAAGGCATGTTCTCCATCTTCGAAGGTGAAGGCGCCGGCCTGTTCGAGTGCCGGGGGATTCACCCCGCAGTCGACCGCGTACCACACCGCGGATGAGACTTCCGGCCCGGGACGGCGTCCATGATTCCCCAGCCAGAGCACATCGTCGCGAATGGTGGCGTTGATGATTCGGGGGTCGACGATCCAGAGGCCGTCCCCCACCGGGGTCGGTGCACTGTTGTCGAAGTCGACGTTGGGAACCGGGACCAGGTCGGTCGAGAGAGTCGCCGTCCCCAGCGGATCGGTGATCCGACCGATCTCCAGCTGATTTCCTCCGGCCTGACGGACGATCCGGGTGTCCTGTCCGATTTCGGGAGCCTGGGCGACCTGCCAGGAAGCGCCTCCGGCCAGAACATCGGTCCAATCGACGACCTGCCCGTCGAGCGGTCCGGTCTTGTCGATGATCCGCACGAGTCCGCCGAGGAATCCCGGCCCGGGACCGTTTCCGAGTTCGAAGAGATTTCCGGTGATGTACCAGGCGTTCTCGTCGTATCCAAAGCCGGGGTAATCGACCCAGTACTCGCTCCCTTCGGACTCCACCAGTGCCCAGGTGCGGTATTTGAACCACACGCCGTTGGGGTCATCGTCATCGCTCACCGCGAACGTCATCCACGCCTCTCCAGCACCGGAGTAGAACTCCAGCGCGAGGACCACGTATCGCTCCGCGTGCGGGTCGTAGAAGCACTTCGGATCGAANGTGAACCCACCGGCACCGACTTCCTCGAAGAATCCAGGGTCGCCGGTCTCGTCCAGGAACTGCTCGAACTGAGGCGTTCCCTCCTTGTCGAACCAGGCGATCTTCATGTTGACGGTTTCAACCACGTGGGCGGGTCCCACGGCGATCGACGGATCCGGCGGGCTCCACGGGGTGCTTCGAATGCCCGGGAACGCGAGTCCCGGAGTNCTCCGTGCGATCGGTTGGGGCGCACCGACGGTCAGCCCGTGATCGGACCCCTTGAAATCGAGTGGTGGCTTCTTGTGGGGTGGGAGGAATTTCGCCGGTCGAACCCCGGCTCCCTTGAATTCCCGCCGATCGATCTGGGGCTTGAAGTTCCGAGTATCGATCACGAATGCTTCGGTGGAGCCCCGAACCGACGGTCCTCCGAGGGTTCGGGGCAGAGGGGCCGGGAGGGTCGCGGGNTCCCGGCCGGAAATCGGNGGGTCGAAACCAGGTGCGGCCNGAATGGTGCCGATCGATTCGGTCGGTCCGGGGTCAGTCTCGCAGCCGGTGCTGGCGAGGATGGCGACGAGGGTCGGAACGAGCAGGATCGGGAGCGTTTTCATATCCGGATGCTAACGGACTTTCTTTTCCGTTCCTCATACTTTTTCAAGCCATCGGTGGCCACCGATGGCTTGCCGGCGACTTCGTCGATCAGCTCGTCTTGACCACCACGATCGTGACATCATCCGCGGGGCGATCATGGC
Organism: Phycisphaerae bacterium; assembly: GCA_002683195.1. The sequence goes on along the minus strand of NYSW01000075.1, from coordinate 25,091 downwards.
CGCGGAAATCATCGGCCGCTTGAACCACCGCCTTGGCGATCTCGTCGGCGGTTCGTGCTCGATTCGCACGAATGACGTCGCGAAGTCGGTCCTTGCCGAAGAAGTCCCCGCTTGAATCCACGGTCTCCCAGACCCCATCGGTGGCGGCCAGAATGATGGATCCCGGACCGGGGAGCGTCTCTTGGAGTTCTTCGAATTCCTCGCCTTCGACGATTCCCAGGGGGACGTTCCCGCCCTCGGGTTCTCGGAATCGATCTTCCGTCGGATCGTAGATGATCGGTGGATCATGACCGGCGCTGGCCCAGCGGAATCCCGAACCGTCGGGGGAGATCAGCAGCAGCAGCAGGGTCATGAACCGGCCGGCGGGGACATCCTCCACCAACACCGCGTTCACGTCATCAAGCAGCCGTCCCAAACCATCCGCATGTCTGAGTCGGGTTCGAATGGCGGAGCGGGCGGTGGCCATGATCAAGGCCGCACCGATTCCGTGCCCGGTCACATCGCCGATCACCGCGAGGGTGGAACCCGCTTCGGTCCCCGCGAGTGTTCCCTGCTCAGGNAAATCGTAGTAGTCACCACCCGTCTCATCGGAATAGACGTTGGCGGCCGCGATGTCGAGGCGTTCGTTGGAGGGAGCTCTGGAAGGCAGCAGATTCTGCTGGACCTCCATCGCGATCTCCATCGCATTCTGCATTTCGTAGCGGTCTTGAAGCCCCGAGGTCATGGCGGAGAGCGCGGTCGAGAGTTCGACGAATTCACGTCCGCCCTTCGGATTGAAGGTCGCTTCGAGATCGCCGGCGGCGATGGCGGTGGCCGTCCCTCGAAGAGAAAGCACCGGTTCCACGATTCGTCGCGCGACCAGGATGCCTCCGAATCCGCAGATCACCAGCAGGATGACCCCGGCGATCAGCATGTTCCGGCGAACCGCCTTGACACCGCCGAGGAGATCTCGATCGGGAATGGCGACCACCAGTCGCCAGTCCGGACCGGTCGCCAGACCGAGTGATTCTCCCTCGATCTCCCACGATTCGCCGGTGGAGTCCTCGAACCCGAGTACATCCCCCGTTCCCCGGTCATGCTCGTGAACATGTTCCGCCAACTGGCGGGCGACGTCGGCAAGCAACGTATCGGAGATTTCCGCGGCGGCCAGTACCTGTCCCTTCTGGCTGAGTTCGACCTTCGGATCGTCGCACGCGACCAGTCGGTCATCGTCATCGATGATCATCACCCGGCCATGNTCCGCCACGGAGATCCTTCCCATCTGCACGGACAGATCCCGCGTGGTGATTCCCACGTCGATGAGTCCGAGCAGTTGGCCGTCTTCGGCCAGTACCCGTCGGCTCAATCCGCTTCCGATCGGTGGTGGGCGTTCGGTGGTGGCCCACACGTAGAGCGGCGTCCAGCCCCCGGTGGGCGGACCGGTCATCGCGGTCTGGTACCACGGTCGCGCAGTCACTTCGTAGGGGTAGTCGCCGATCGCCGGTTCCACCCGCCGGCCTCGATCATCGAGGGCCCATTCCTTGGCGTGTCCCGGATCGGCCGAGTCATGGAGCGTGAGACGCATGACTCCGTCGCTGGCCTGCTCGACCCACATCACATCATTGCTGGGAGTGACGAAGAGAACCGCACCGATCGACGGAAAACCACCGACATAGTCGGATGCGAGTTCGCTCAGACCAAGCAGGTCATCGGCGGTCTCCAGACGAATGGTTCCGGATCGCACGCGAGCCGCGAGAAGATCGGAGATTCGCCGAGGCTCGGCCAGGGTGTCGAGGACGGCAAGCCGCATGCGTTCAGTGGCCTGTTGCACGATCTGGTCGACCAGGGTTCGATTGGAACTCCTCATCCCCGTCGTGGCCAGGGTTCCCATGAGCAGCACCACCAGTGCGATGGCGATCACAAGCATGAGCGGATACGAGACCGCGATCGAAACGCCCGGATGCGGCGTGCCCTCGGCAACTGATTCCCGTGAGTCCTTCATCAACCGGCCGTCGCCGTGCTGGGGTTGCCGGCCGCGGCTTTGATCGCCTGAAAGTCGACCATCTTTCCGGGGTCGTCCAGAACTTCGGCGTAGGTGACGTTTCCAGTCCGATCAACCACGAAGGCCGCCCGAGTCGAGACCCCCTTCTGGCCGAACAGATCCGCCAGCAGGACGCCCCATTCCGCCGACGTGTCCTTGTTGAAATCGCTGAGCAGCGGGAATGGGAGTTTCTCCAGTTCGCGGAATTTGGCGGCGACGAAGCAGCTGTCGATCGAAATGCCGTAGACCGCGGCCCCCAGTTTCGTCCAGACATCCCATTCGTCGCGCACCGTGCAGAGCTCCTCGGTGCAGACGCCGCTGAACGCCAGGGGGAAGAAGAGAATCACGGTCGGACCGTGGCTCCAGTCGATCTCGACCACATGGCCGGGGGCGTCGGAAAGGGCAATTTTCGGTGCGGCATGGCCGGTATTCACGGGCATTCAAAGGCTCCAGCGGGAGTGGCGGAATCTGGGGAAGATCAAACTGGCGGGCGGACTGGAATTTTCGGACGCCTACCACGCGGAGCGTACCTCCCGCAGGGAATTCGATCTGGGGTGGTCGGGCATTGCCGGAAATCCTTGGGCGTATTCGGGGATTCGTGGTGTCAAGAGCGATGTTTCGGATTACCTTTGACGGCGACAGCCGTATCCGGAATCCATTGGATGACGGAACTGCGATCCACGTCGGGCCAGTCGCTCGTTCGTGGTTGAGATATTCGTTCCGTTGCTCGCCGGTTTCGCCGCGCGAGTTCCAAGAGGAGTTTCCAGAAATGATTCGACGAACCACCCTTGTTCGGGGCGGGCTCTCGTTGGCGGCCGCGCTCGCGGTTTCCGGCGTCGCCACCGCCGGCGGAGATCCATTCGAGTGCGGTGATCCCGAGGCGGGAAACTGCCTCGAAGACACTGGTACCCCTGCCTGTTCGGACGCACTCTGTTGCAATCTGGTCTGTGACAACGATCCCTTCTGCTGTGAAGTCGTCTGGGATGACACCTGTGCCGACTTCGCCCTCACTCTTTGTGGCGGAGATAGCGGTTGCGGTGATCCGGCTTCCGGTGCCTGTGATGCCCCGAACGGCACGCCGGGCTGCGACGACCTCGGTTGCTGCACCGCCGTCTGCGAAGTCGATCCCTATTGTTGCGACACGGCCTGGGACTCCCTGTGTGCCGCGGCCTCGGTCACCGTCTGTTTCGACGGGCCGGCTCCGGAAAACGATCTCTGTGCCGACGCCACCGATCTTGGTACTGGCGATTCGATCACCGCGTTCAGCACCCTGGGTGCGATCAACGACGGACCCGATCTCCCGGCCGAATGCGAAAGCTTCGGCGAAGTCACGATTCGTGGCGACATCTGGTTCACCTGGACGGCGAGTACCGACGAAATCGTCTTGATCTCGACCTGTAACGACGCGGACTTCGACACCCGGCTCGCCCTCTGGACCGGGGATTGCGACAACCTGGTCTTCGTCGCCTGCAATGATGACGGACTCGGCTGCGAAGGATTCACCTCGCAGATGATCTCCCCCGTCACCGCGGGGACGACCTACTACATCCAGCTCGGTGGGTTCAACCCCCCCGCGGCCGGTACCGGCAATCTCTCGGTCTGCGAAGGCGACGCCTGTCTCGCCGGTTGCGTCGACTCCTGTGAGAAGTCCGATGTGAGCGAAGCCGAATTCTGCGGTGAAGACACCAACGGTGGTTGCAACGATCCCAGTGGTGCCAACGCGTCCGAGCCGATCAACGTCGGTGATTCCGTGTGTGGAAGCCTCTGGGCGTCGGGTGGTTTGCGGGACACCGACTGGTTCGACTTCACGCTGGACGGAACCGCGAATGCGTCGGTCACCATCGATGCGAANGTGTCCTCGGTGGTCCTCTTCATCAGCCAGGAATGCCCGGACCCGTCCATCGTGATCGGTGAAGTCGCGGAATGCGGTGGAACGGTCACCGCCTGCCTCCCCGCGGGTGGTTACTACGTCTTCGTCGGTCCCAATGGCTTCGACGGAATCCCCTGCGGCAGCGGGCCGCTGAATCTCTACCGATTCACGCTGGAAGCCGAGCCGGTCGAGAGCATTCCCGGAGACACCTGTGAAGATGCCATCGATCTCGGCTCGTTCGAAGGNGATGTGGCCGTCGATACCAGCTGCACCGGTACCGATGGTGACGACCTTCCGACGAGTTGCGACAGTTATGATTCGGTCACGATCTACGGCGACCTCTTCTATCGCTGGACCGTGCCCGCGGATGGCGACTGGTCGGTCTCGACCTGCAATCAGGCGGACTTCGACACCAGGCTCGCCGCTTTCGACGGTTGCGGAGGTTCCCTTGTGGCCTGTAACGACGATGGCGAGGGATGCGAGGGATTCACGTCCAACATGTTCCTGCCGGGTCTTGTCGCTGGTACCGAACTGCTGATTCAGATCGGTGCCTGGCAAGAGGGCATTCAAGGGACCGCGACCATGACCATCGCTGAAGGTGGTGGCGGACCCGAAGTTCCGGAAAACGACGAATGTGAAGGGGCGTCGCCCCTCGTGGAAGGGGCTGCGGTGATCTCCACCGTCGGCGCCACCGGATCCGGCCAACCACTTCCGCTCGAGTGTGCGAAGTTCGGCAACGACCAGATCTACGGAGACGTCTGGTACAGCTACCAGCCGGCCTGCTCCGGTATCACGACCATGTCGTTCTGTGTCGCCAATGACTCGACCTTCGACACCAAGATGGCGGTCTACGCGGGAAGTTGCGACGGCGAAGTCGTCGCCTGCAACGACGACACCTGTGGGCTGTTCTCGGAGGTTTCCTTCGAAACCGACTGCGAGCAGACCTACTACGTCCGGATCGGGAGTTACTCGGAGACGGCGACGGGAGTCGCCACCCTCGACATCTCCTGCATTGGAGACGGCTGCGAAAGCGATGGCTGCTCGGCCGACTTCAACGGTGATGGGGTGGTCGATGGTGCTGACTACGGCTACATCCTCGCCGCCTGGGGTTCCTGTGCCGGAGGCTGCCCGGAAGACCTCAACGGCGACCTCGTGGTCGACGGGGCCGATGTTGGCCAGCTTCTGGTTCAGTGGGGCGGATGCCCGGTCCCCTGATGGCTGATTGATGAATGGTTCCCGGACCTCCGGGGACGAATTCATGACCAACGAACGAGTCCTCCGGCCTTCTGGCCGGAGGACTCGTTTCTTTCTGAGGCGGAGGCTGTCGGACGGGCTATATTCGGGATCCCGGAACTCAGCCGAGCTCTCCGCGTATCACCCTTCGGAGGGCGGGGAGCCGGTTTCAGTCCACGGTTCGGCCGCCCCATTCGAAATTCCCAATCGACGGTCGGTTCACGGCCTTGGTTCCAGGATTCAACTTCCACGATGCCTCCCGAATCGAACGGTCGACCTTGTTTCCCANCGGACCTCCGGAGTGTGCTGCTGCTGGCAGTGCTCCTGGTTCTTCCCATGGCGAACGCCGTCCAGGCTCAGGTCTGCCCATCGCCTCAGGGAGATTGCCTCGATGCTCACGGCAAACCCGGATGTGACGACGAAGCCTGCTGTCTGACCGTGTGTGGCATCGATCCCTTCTGTTGCAAGAGTTGGGACGGATCCTGTGCTGACGAGGCCGCGCTGACCTGCGCCGGTCTTTGTGGCACGGAGGCCAGTGGATCGTGTTTCGAGCCCAATGGTTCGGGCGCCTGCGACGATGCCGAGTGCTGCGAGACGGTTTGTTTCATCGACAGTTTCTGCTGTGAAACCACCTGGGACAACAACTGCGTCATTCTGGCGGGATTCAGCTGCNAGACCGGGGGGGGTGAATGTGGCTCCAATACCGCGGGGAGCTGCTCCGAACCCAATGGAACTCCAGCCTGCGACGACGAAGCCTGCTGCGAGCAGGTCTGCGTCATCGATCCGCGGTGCTGCGAGGTCGTCTGGGACGTCCTCTGTGCCACCACGGCGGAATCAGTCTGTTCAGAAGGATGTGTTCTGGAGATCGATCCGGCCATCACCTTGGAATCAGAAGGTTGCAAGGTGTCGGCGAACGACCCCTGTGAGGGCGGCGTACCGGAAGCGATCGAACCTTCCGAGGTCATTGCCGGATCATTTCAGATCGGCACCGACGTGGATGTCTACGAAGTCGATCTGACGGATCTGGATCTGGATGGTGACGGGATGGTTCGGATCCGGACCACCCTCATATCTTCGGCGTTCAGTCAAGCCCGGATCTCGGCGGCCGAGTGTGATGCGGAGGTGCTCTTCGAGATCGACGGTTCCGGTTGCCTCGCCCGGATCGGTGATGTCTGCGTCCCAGCCGCCCCGACCTGGGTCAGCGTGACGGCCACCGCCGAGCAGTTCTTCTGCAGCGATCCGGTCTACCTCATCGAGATCGAGGTNCGGGACACCTGTGGCGAATATTGCGGCACCCGGGGGGATTGCCTGGTTCCGCGAGAGACCCCGGGTTGCGACGATCCGATCTGTTGCGACACGATCTGCGAATTGGATCCCGACTGTTGCAATTGGGAATGGGATTTCAGCTGCGCCTCACTGGCCGCGGCGGAATGCGGCGGACCCCCTCCCGTGAACGACGAGTGTGTCGATGCCATGCCCGCCCCGATCGGAGTCACACCGTTTCGACAGTTGCTTTCGACCCTCGACGGACCCGAGGAAGGCTGCACGAAGGATGACCCGCTCGGCGGCGACGTCTGGTTCGAACACCTGGTGACCTGCGACGGTCTCATGGTCTTCAGCACCTGCGGACTGGCGGATTTCGACACGATGATCGAGGTCTACCGTGGCGATTGCGGCGCCCTTGAAAGCATCGGATGCGACAATGACGATCTCGCGTGCCTGGCAGGATCAAGCCTGTTGCAGGTCGGTGACGCCATCTGTGGCGAGACGCTTCTGATCCGGGTCGCCGGTGTCGACCAGGCCACGGGCAATGGTTCCCTGGCGATCGAGTGTCTCGGAGTGCCGTGCCCCTGCCCCGCCGATCTGGACGGCAGTGGGTTGGTCGACGGGGCCGACTTCGGGCTCCTGCTTGTTTCGTGGGGGCCCTGCGACGGACCATGCCCGGCCGATCTCGACGGTGACGGGCTGGTCGGTGGTTCCGACCTCGGAATCATGCTCTCCGCCTGGGGTGGATGCTGATCGAGGCCGCGAGGTTCACGCCTCGCCCGGAGTCTCGACCGTCAGAGCCCGCCGCATGATCTTGCCGGTGGGATTGCGGGGCAGCGCTTCCAACCTTCTGATCTCTTTNGGCACCTTGAACTGAGCGAGGGTCTCGCGGCAATGGGATCGAAGTTCCGTGGCGTCGAACGTGGCGTCCTCCACCAACTCGATGAAGGCCAGCGGTACTTCGCCTCGGCTGGAGTCTGGTTGTCCGATCACCGCGGATGACTTGACGGAGGGGTGTCGATCCAACACCTCTTCGATCTCCCGCGGGAAGACGTTTTCGCCCCCGATGATCAGCATCTCCTTGATTCGGCCGGTGATCGACAGGAATCCGTCCGTGTCCACGCGGCCCATGTCACCGGTACGGAAATACCCGTCGTCATCGAACGCCGCAGCGGTCTCTTCCGGGCGTTTGAAGTATCCCGGCATGACATTGGGGCCCTTGATTCGAATCTCACCATCGACGCCCGGAGGACAGATCGAGCCGTCTTCGGCCACGATTCGCTCCTCGACCATCGGGACGCATCGGCCCACGGAATGCGGTCGATACTCTTCGGGCAGGCACACGTTGGCGACCGGAGCCGTTTCCGTGAGGCCGTATCCCTCGCAGATCCTCACTCCAAAGGTTTCATGGAAACCGTCGCTCACGGCGTCGGGCAGCGGTTCCCCCCCCGCCACCGCGAATCGCAGGGCGGCGAAATCCTCGCGTTTGGCCGACTTGGCCAATCGGAGGGCGTTGTACATCGACGGGATGCCGATGAACACGGTCGGGCCGTGTTTTCGAGCGAGGTCCAGAAGGCGCTTGGGCATGAACTTCGCGGTGTAGACCACGCGGCAGCCGAGGCAGAGCGGAATGAGCGTGAGGGCGGTCAGTCCGAAGGTGTGGAACTGAGGAAGCACCCCGAGCATGGTGTCGTTGCGGTCCAGATGGACGGACTGCACGATCTGATCGACGTTGGACTGGAGGTTGCGATCCGTGAGAATCACGCCCTTGGGACGCCCGGAGGTTCCCGAGGTGTACAGGATCACGGCGGCGTCGTCGGGGGCCATCGGCTTTCGTGGCGTCCTCGGCGGCAGGCCGGAGAATTTCATCTCGTCGAGGCGAATCTCCTTCACGCCGTCGGGCAACGCCCCCGTGAAATTGATCATCGGTCCCACGGTGATGACCGCATCGAGTTCGGCGTCCTCGATCACGAAGGCGAGATCCTCCTTCGAGAGCAGGTAGTTGAGCGGGATCATGGTCCGCCCGAGCCGCCAGCCGGCCAGCATGGAGATCGGAAACAGCCCTGANGTGGGCAGCATCACCCCCACTCGGGGTCGATCGGTGGTCCGCTGGATCGCCGCCGCGACGTGGGCGGCGGCGTAGCGGATCCCCAGACCTCGCCAACGGCGAAAATCATCGATCACGAGTTCAAAGAGGGGGAGGCGACGAAGTCGTCGACGGATTCGATCGTGGAGGTCCATGCTGAAGTCGGACGATACTGGAGTCATGCGGAACTCGCCTCGATCTCAACGTCTCTTCCACATCTTCTCACTGCTGGTCATGCTGATCGGAGGTCTCGGTTCGATCGGGGGTTGCGACGATGCCTGGGCTCGCGACCGAGATGCGGCGATCCTGGCCCTGGATCGCGGTGACGATCAGACGGCGGTGAACGATGCTCGTCGGCTGGTTCGATCGGCCCCTCAGCGAAAAAANGCCGAGGCGGGGTACATCGGCGGGATCGCGGCCTACCGCCTCGGGGACTTCAGCGAGTCGCTTGATTTCCTCGCGGAAGCGACTTCCGCGTCGGACGCCGAACTGCGGGGGCGGGCNTTCATCCAACAAGGCACGGTCCAGAGAGAGATCGGCCGGGAGCGAGAGGCGGCCCGAAGCTTCGAACGCGGAGGACTCCTGGTTGGAGATCGNNTGGGTGCGGCAGCCCTTCTGCGAGCGGCGGACAGTTATAAATCCGTCGGACTCGAGGTTGATGCTCGCCGATGCCTTGACGATGCACGACGGTTGGGGGGCGAAGGTGTCGCCGAGGGAAGACTGGCCGGATATGCGATTCAGTTCGGTGCCTTTTCTCGTCGGGCGAACGCGGAGAAATGTGCGCGGGACGTCTCCCCTGCGGTTCGATCCGCCGGGGCTGGAGAGGTGGTGCTCGTGGAGCAGGGTGGCTTGTACAAGGTGCAGGTCGGGTGCTATTCGAACATCGCGCTCGCCGGACGGGCGATGGAACGAATTCGTCAGCCAGCCGCCTATCTGGCCACGATCACCGCGATCGGGGAATGATTCCGGGCGCCGGTCCGAACACTCGATCGGCGGCCGACAGGACCTGGTTGATCGAAATTCCTCGAGCCCAGAAACGTTCTTTGAGCGGCTTGAGGATCAGCGGCCATCGTGGGCGAAGGGCTTCACCGGGTGACCAGCCGGGCCGCCATCGAATCGACACCTTGCGGCGTACGTAGAGGGTCACGAATGGAAGGCCGGTGCAGGACGCGAGGTGGGCGACGCCTGAATCACTGCCGAAGAAACCACCGGAGCCTTCGAGACGGGCGGTGAGGACCGCGAGGTCTCGGCTGGCGAAACGTGGGAATCCAGCCGCTTCGATCCAGTCGGTCGCGGCTTGCTCCTCTGGGAGCGTGGTGAATTCCGGCGTCCAGCCTCGGTGACGAAGCCCGTCGGCGACGGCGATGAATCGTTCGGGGATCCACTGCCGGCGGGGATCACTGGCGGTCGGATGAATCATGATTCTCGAATGATCGGCATCTGAAGCATCGGCGTCCGTCCCCGCGTGGAATCCGGTTTCCGAAGTCGGAGACGGGATGCCGAAGACCGACTCCGCCACCTGNCGGTGCAATTCGACCACTCCCAGAAGTGGGCCGCGATGCTCGGGTAGATCATCGAGCACCACCACTCGATCCGGCATCTCTCGAGCTTCATCACGGACATCCGCGGGGCGGAAATGAAGCAGAACGTCGTGTCGCTTCCAGATCGAAGTCGCCTCCGGGCCGTGCGGCATCGACTGGACGTCATGGTCGGGGAATCGGGCGGCCAGCGGTTGCAGCATGTCGCCGTAGATCGTCACGGACCGCCCGGCCCGCCGGAGATTTTCCGCGATCACCATCGATACGAGGGAATCNCCGAGACGTCTGCTCATGACGAAGCCGAAGTTGGTNGCGGGATCGCGAAGTCGGAGCCGTTTGTTCACGATGGCACGGTACCGGAGCGGTGGGGTTCTATACTGAGAGGGTCGTCAGGAGGTTTTCATGGCCCGAATTTTCACCCCGGTTCGCGGCCGACTCCGGATTTCCGGTTCGGTCTTGATGTTCTGGCTTCTGGCCGGAATGTCCCTGGCCGCGGCACCGTGGTCTCCACCCGATCCGCTTTCGCCGATTCCGGACGCCGGTCCCCTGCCCCTGATGGTGGATCCTCGGCTCNCGGCGGAGATCCAGGACGTCATCCGANGTGCCCGGCTGGGGCCGCAGCGTCGGCTGCTCCAAAAGATCAATCGTCAGCATTTCGGGCCGACCCGCAGAGGCGAGATCCGGGAGGCCGGACTCCAGGCACTATCCAGCCTTGAATCGCCGGCCGCCTTGTTCTCGATGCCCACGGTCTTCGCCCGGGCCCGGGCGGACGTTCGGGCGTCGATCATCCAACATCTCGCGAACGGTGGCGAGCTGGGCCAGGCGGCCCTGGCCTGGACGGCGATCGACCATTCGGACGCTGGCTGGCGACGCGATGCGGCCGCGGCAATTCGCCGCCCCCCTGGCCCGCACGTGCTCGCGGTGCTCCAGATCGGACTTCGTGGCTCGGATGAACGGGTGATTGAATCTTCCGCCCGTTTGGCCGGCGTGCTTGACGCTCGTCTCGCGATCCCCCATTTGATCGCCACCCAGTACGCGGGGGAACGTCGTCGCCGAACCGGCGATCAGGCCTGGATCGCGATCGGAACCCAGCGGTCCTACATCCAGAATCTGATCCCGGTCACCGGAGACGGTTCGGGTGGCTTTCGTCCCGTCCCCGGCATCATCAACGAGGGATTCGTGATGCGGGTGACCGAAGCCTTCGCCGTCATCTATCGAACGGAAGTGCATCGAGTCCTGCTGGATATGACGGCGGGAACCACTCCGATCGACACGTCCGCCCTCGGATGGAGCCTCGACCGTTGGAGGGACTGGTACAACGTGGAGTACCTGCCGATCGCCGAGAAACTGGCACGAGACACCGCCGAAGCCGATCTGGCCCGGAAGTTCGTGGATCAGGAACGAGCTCGCGATGGTTCGGCTTCAAATCCGACTTCGACGGAGAGTGACGAGCCAGGGTGAAGTCATTCGCCCGGCCGAGGTATCCTCGGTGAGATGAACGAGACCGAACATTCCCCGCTCCGCCGAGACGACGGAACACCGTCGATCACCGCCTACGTCATCGCCTACAACGAGGTGGACAAGATCGAGGCCGCGATCTCCAGCGTGCTCTGGGCGGATGAGGTCATTCTCGCGGATTCCCATTCGACCGACGGAACGACCGAACTCGCGGAACGTCTCGGAGCCCGGGTGGTGCAGATCGATTTCGACGGATTCGGCAAGCTTCGCAACGAGGCGATCGCCGCCTGCCGTGGTGACTGGATCTTCTCGCTCGACGCGGACGAACGCTGTACGGCGGAAGCCAGGGACGAAATTCTCCGGGTCATCGGCAATCCTTCGTCGTCCGACATCTACAAGGTGCCGCGTCGCAACTGGTTCATGGGGCGTTGGATCAAGGGAAGTGGCTGGTACCCGAACTTCCGGCAGCCTCAGTTGTTCCGCAACGGGAAGATGACGTACGACCTGCTCCCGGTCCACGAGGGATGGATCCCCGCCGACGGCGCGACGGTCTCCGTGCTCAAGTCGGACATCTGGCAGTTCCCATTCAAGGATCTCGCGCAGATCCAACACAAGATCGAGCGGTATTCCACCCTTGGCGCCGAAGTGCTCGAGGGGCGATCCCAGGGAAGTTCGATGATCGGAGCCTTGGGGCGAGGCCTTCACAACTTCTTCAAGCACTATGTCTTGAAGATGGGTTTCCGTGACGGCTGGCCGGGATTCATCATCGCGCTCAGTAGTTTCGAAGGCAGTTTCTACAAGCATGCCAAGCGAGTCGAGGCGATGAAGCACGAGCAATGGTCGCCGCCGCCGAGTGAACGGCTGGAGCGCCGTTGAGGCGAGGCCCGCCGGGCCCGAAGCCCCAGGGTCTTCCGTGTCGCCCGTCTACTCGACGAGTCTTTGAATCGCTTCCGAGAATTTCTTCGGCGTCGTCCGCGAAGCCCATCGAGACAAGCCTTCTCGCCACGCTTCACACTGTTCGGAGGTCGCTTCCACCGAAGACCGAATCGCGGTCGCGAGCGACGCGGCGTCGCCGTCCCGGTGAACCACGCCAAGGCCTTCTCGGCGGACTCGGCGGCCGAGGAGGTGGTGGTCGCTGGCGATCACGGGTCGCCCTCGCGAGGCCGCATGGCTCAGCACCCCGCTCGAGCCGTAGTGCGATCGATATGGAAGCAGGACGCGGTCGGAGGCTTCGAAGGCTTCCGCCATCTCGGTTTCATTGAAGTAGCGGTCGTGAATCACGGCCCGACCGTCCTCGGCCAGTCGAAGGAGCTCCCGTCGAAGATCCGGCTCATCCCTCTGATTTCCGGCGACCAGGAGAAATGCCCGGCCCGGATCTTGTGAGTGCATCGCTCGGGCCGCGAGATCGAGCCCCTTGCGATGGTGAGGAACGCCGAAGAACAAAAGAGCGCAGCGATCCTCGGGGACGCCGAGTGATCGACGTGCCGACCGCCGGTCGACCGTCGGCATCGGGGTCCAGAAGTCAGGCATCCAGATCAGCTTCACCCCGTGGGAGAGATTCCGCTCGGGAAGAACGAGATCCTCGTCGAGCAGGCCGAGCTTTTCGAAGAATCCGCTGGCGGCGAGTCGTCGATATCCCAGGCGCTTCCAACCGTTCTGAAAGCCTCGCTCCTCGGGATCAAGCGGACGTGGGCGAATGTAGATGCCGCGAAGTCTTCCGTGGAGGTTCATGGGTGGTCGGATGCCGAGCGCCGCCCGCCGTAACATCCCCGCCGCGAATTCGTCCAGATTGGCCACCAGGACTCGATCGGGTCGGTGGGTTCGATCGGCTTCGGCGAGCGCGGCGAGGGCCGATCCTCCGTCGAAACGGCCTTGTCTTCTGGTGGGATGAAGTTGGAGTCTCTCGAGGAGGCCGGGATGGCCTGATTCAAGGCGTTCAAGCTGTGTGGGATCTTCTCCGTGGGCGAGAACCACGGTGGCCCCGGAATCAAGAAGGCTCCGTGCGATCATTCCGGCCCAGGGAACGTGATGGCCTTCGCTACGCGGTTCGAAGAGCAGGACCCGCATCGTCAACGACCCGCCAGGGTGAGGACCGCTTCGGCCAGGCGTTCGTATTCGGAGTCTTCGTTGTACACGTGCACGCTGAATCGGACCAGCCGCTGGCCTTCGTGGATGATGATCGGTGCTTCGATGCGGTGTTCTGCCAGAAGACGGCGATGAATCTCATCCAACTCGATCGCCAGTCGACCATCGGGGCCCGACACCTCGTTGCTGGGGCTCAATGACGGCCCTCCATGATCCGGTTGAAGCGAATCCGGCAATTTCACGGTCGCCATGAACCCCGTCATCGAGCCATCCAGCGGGCAGATCGGCTCCACCCCGAAGCGGTCGCAGAGCATCTCGTGGGTCTTGACGGTCAGACGTTGGTTGCGGCGTCGCACCGCGTCCCAGCCGCCGAACCGATCCATGAACCTGATGGCATCCGGAGCGGTGAGCCAGGGCGTCGGATCATGAGTGCCGGGCCAGTCGAACTCGGCCGTGAACGATTGATCCAGGTGATGACTGATCACCGGTGGCTTCATCGATGAGGCGAGATCCTCGCGAACGGTGATGATCGCCGCCCCTCGGAGCGCAGCGGGCCACTTGTGAAGATTCCCGGTCCACGCCGCCGCTCCGGCCGCTTCCGCCGCCGGCCGATCGATCATGCCGGGGGCATGGGCGCCGTCGACGATGGTTTCAATTCCGCGGGACGCGGCCATTTCAATCAATGCCGCAATGGGCAGAATCAGCGCCGTCGGGGAGGTCACCTGATCAAGCACGAGNAGTCGAGTTCGCTTCGTCATCGCCGCTTCAAACGCAGCGATCACATCATCGGGGCCCTCGACCGGGAGCGGAAGCGTCACTTTTCGCGGAACGATTCCCCGTCGCCGACCGGTGAGCACCAGGGTCTGCCAGACGGCGTTGTACCCCTGGTCAGCGTGCAGGACTTCGTCGCCTGGCGCGAGGGCGAGGGACTGAAGCATGGCATTCATGCCTTCCGTGGCATTGCCGACGAANGCNGTCCGCTCCGGTGCGCTGCCGAGAAAGGTCGCCATTTCGATCGCCGCATCCCGGATGCCGGTGCTTCCTCGTCGCCAGACGCCATCCACGGGATTCGATTCGATCTCCAGCCGATGGCGGGCCGCTCGCTCCAGAAGTTCGACGGGAATCGCCCCGAAGGAACCATGATTCAAGAAGATCAGATCCGGGTCGAGGGCCCAGTGACGCCGGGCGTCGCTCCCGAATTTTTCTACGTCCACGTCCTCGGGCGTNGGTTGATTCGATTGGTTGGAACCCATGTCAGAAACCTACCACTTCACCCATGGAGCGACCTGAGGCTTGATCGACGAATTTGGGCGGGCCTCCCAGATCTCGGCAACACCATCGTTAGGTTGGGTCAAGCCAGCCCGATGTTCGGGCGGCCGACCTCGCCTTGTCACCGGCCCCCGGCGAGGCGAGGTCGGTTTTTTGTAACTCAGGCGGCTTTTGCGGCCCGATCTCCACTTTCGGGTTCTGGACGGGTTAACATTCCCCGAACGAATATTGGAGAAGAACCCGACCATCTTCCGAACAGACTCTTGGCCCGGNGATGTTGGTTCTCCGGGTGGGCCAGTCACGGTCCTTCCTGCGGTACCCGGTATCGCCCGTCCAGTTCGGATTCATGGCCTGGTTTTCCAGTCCGGATCCCCAGTTCGAGGTCGTCATGTCCATGCCTCTCGTTCAACTCGGCCCTGGTGGTGACTATGTCCGACGCATCGTGGCCGATGGTGATCGTCTCCGGGTCATCAGTCGAGCCTTCGAAGCGGGGCTCCCAGATGGACGCCTGGTGCAGGCTCCGCCGAGAAAGCGGCCGGAAGCCTCCCCTGTCCGTCGTTTCCTGCACTGGCTCGGCCTGATTCAGGACGAACGAATCGACGAACAGCTGAACGAAGACGCGCCGTCCAGAACCGCCGCACCAATCGATCCCCTGGTCGCACGGCGATACCACGAACCGGCGACCGATCCCTTTGCGGTTCATTGTGATCGGGCGGGACTCGAAGCCGTGGTCGGCATCGACCGTCTCGAAATCAGTCGAACGGCCCTGTGCTCCTCGCGATCCTTGCGAAGCGTACAAGAGGTCCGTCCCGAGATCCGCACGCCGGATCCCGTCCAGGATGAACCTGTTCATCCCCCGCTCCCGTCGCCGGAGGTGGAGCTGCTCCGCTCCACCTCTTCGGCGATTGGTGGCCAACGTGTCAACATCGCTCGAGTCACGGCCCAGGCTGTCCTTGAGCATCGTCGCCGTGGTACCCATCGATCANCCGCCGGGGCCGTCTCCGGCCCTGCCGTCACTTCGGTCGAGGGACGCCCGACCGAATTCCGTCATTCCACCTCCGCCCCCCCTTCCCCCCGGGAGTCGACCCGTGAATCTCACGCCGAAGCAACTTCGTGTTCTGGACTTCGTTCGCACCTATCGGGAGAGCAACGGCTGTTCCCCGACCATGCAGGAAATCGCGGACGAGCTCGGCGTGAGCAAGGTCACGGTCTTCGAGCACGTCGGAGCGCTCGTGGACAAGGGGGCCATGACTCGCGAGCCGAACAAGGCACGCTCTTTGTCGGTGGTCGCTGACACCGCCGGGGAGGGGCTCGCCTTTCGGCTGGCGGGGCGGATCGCCGCCGGGCGACCGATCGAGAAGTGCGAGACTCACGAAGAGTTGCATCTCGGCGAGATCTTCGGTCCTCGTCTGGGACGCAACGGCGAGATGTTCGCCCTGCAGGTCGAAGGCGAGTCCATGCGTGATGAAGGCATTTTCGACGGGGATTACGTCATCGTGGAGAAACGTTCGACGGCGAGAAACGGCGAACGAGTGGTCGCACTGCTTCCCGATGGGGAGTCGACCTTGAAGACATTTTTCCGGGAACAGGATGGCACCATTCGACTTCAACCCGCCAATCCGGAATTCGAACCGATCATCGTCCGCGATTGTCGAGTCCAGGGTGTGGTGATCGGCGTTCTACGGCGATATTGAAAGAACGACGCCGAGCCGGGGAAGGCTCGGCGTCGTTCTTTTCGGTTGGTTCCGGCGGGAAGGAACAGAGGCTCAGTCAGCCTTCAGTGGTCCATCGGTCGATCATCCGGCCGAGGTCGGCACCGTCGACGACGTTGTTCCCATCAAGGTCCGCGAGGGTCTTGGGCGACGCCGGGCCCCAGCTGGCGATCAGGAGTCCGAGGTCTTCGGCACCAACCGATCCGTTGTTGCTCAGGTCCGAGGTGCGGTAGACGGTGACGCTGCCGTTACGAGGGTCGAGGGACGGTGTGTCTCCAAAGTAATTGAAGAACATCACATTGCTGAGGTCGACGGGAATGACCGTGCCGGCCGGGGTGTTTGCCGGGATTGGGACTTCGATGGTCACCAGATTGTGATCCCCGGGATCGACCTGGTCCTCGGTGAAGATGCAGGCGGCGCCAACCGAGGGGTTGAGTGCGGGGGCATCATCCCAGCCGTCCCAGCTGGTGCTGAAGATCGGTCCGTCGTAGCGGACGTCAGAAACTTCGAGGCTCCCCGGGGCGACGTTGAAGCCAAAGCCACCGATCAGGTCGACCGTGGTCGCCCGAATCTGAATTTCGGCCGTCTGTCCCTGGGTGCAGTTCGTGTCGGCTGCCTTGAGCAGGACGCCATCTCCGGCGAGGGCGGCGGTACAAGGGAGAAGAACGGCAAGAGTGGTCATGTGAATCGTGAAACTGGTCATGTGGTGTTACCTCCGCCGCTCAGTAGGGAGCCGCAGGGTGAGTATGACACATCCGCGGTTGAAAACGTCAAAAACCTCAAAACGGCCGATTTCTGGCCCTTCCGGGAGGGTTGGGCGTCGGATTCAGCCTTGAGGTGCCGGGTTCACGGCTTCGGCCAATGGCTGGACGAATCGCCGTGCGGCCTCCTCGAGCGGGCGACCCTCGGCCTCGGCCGCCGCCAATGATCGAACCAAGGCAGAGCCGACGATGGCTCCCTGTGCGTCCGCGAGGGCCGCTTGGACATGGTCTGGGGTTGAGATTCCGAAACCTGCGGCCAGAGGCAGGGACGTCACCAGTTTGAGAGCCTTGACTCGATCGCCAAGGTCAGGGGCATCCGCTTGTTGTCCGGTGAGTCCGGCTCGGGCGAGCAGGTAGATGAATTCACTGGCATCGGCGGCAATTCGGGCGGCCCGCTCTGGACTGGTATCCGGCGCAATCAGGCTGGTGAAGGCGATGTTTCGGGCGAGTGCACGGGTTCGGTGAGGGCCGATGGCCTCGAGATCCGCGTCGGGCAGAATCACACCGTCGAAACCGGCGTCGGCCAACCGGTCGATGAATGCCGGGCCGCCCAGCCGGTCGACGATTGAAATACTGACCATCGCGATCAACGGAAGTTCGGTCGAGGATCGGCAGTGCTGAACCGCGTCGAGCACCGATGCCACGGTGCCGCCCCGGGTGAGGGCGTCGTGCATGGCGGCCGCAATGACCGGGCCATCCGCGATTGGATCGCTGAATGGAATACCGATCTCGACCGCATCCGCGCCACCATCTTCAAGACCCTTCAAGACCTCGGGCAGGGCATCGGGCCGGGGGTGGCCGGCGACGATGAATGGCATGAGAGCGCCACGGCCTTCGGCGTGGCGGCGAGAAAACATGTCGGCAAGGCGTCCCATGGGATTTCATTCTAGCGAGGACGCGGATTTTCGGACCCGAGGGATCGAGTCAACTCCCCCACCCGTCTGGTTTGAGGTGTCCGGCCGGAGACCTGCCAGGTTCTTCCCGGTACCGGTTCAATGGGCGGTCGAGTGATTCGATGAACGTGGCATGCGCGACTCCAAATCTGCATCCAGGCTCTTTGCACTCGTAGCCACGACGGCGGTCGTTCTGGGAGGATCGTGGTTGCTGATGACCCGGGCGGCGGAGGCCTCCGCGGACCAGGACTGGCGTGGTCGACCGTGGGTGGATTTGTCGTCCGCCATCGGCCCTCCGGTCTGCCGAGCTCTTTCGGCTCGGGTCACATCCCGTGAAAGCGCGGCCCAGCGGCCCAGGGGCCGGAGTTCGCTGCTCATTCCACATGCCGAGCTTGTCCTGGCCGAACCTGGTGCGGTGCATGGATTGGGTGCCGGGGCTTCGAATCGAATTCTCGTCTTCACCGCGGATCCCCGGGCCATCGAGTTTCTAGAGCGACACGTTGACGGCGATCTGGCGGGTTACGTGGGCGAAACCCGGGTGGCGATCGACCGGCCAGGCCCCGTACGGGTGGTCGAGATCGGGCCGAGGGGCCGCGTGGTCGGAGTGCAGGAGATCAGGCCGGTATTCCTCTCCGTCACTCGACGTTGAATGAAGTCATGGTTCCTCGGTACCCTCCGACCGTCGGAGAAATTGATACCGGAGATCTCATTCCATGCCGAGAACGATCAACGAGTGGTTCGATGCGTACGGCCACAGTCACCAGAATCACGTGAACGAAGTGATTCACTGGGTTTGCGTCCCACTGATCGCGTTCAGTCTCATCGCCCTTCTCCATGCCTTGCCGACCGGCCCGTTGGCGACCCTCGTGCCCTGGTTCGACTGGGCCATGGTGTTGGTGTTCTTCGCCCTCGTCTTCTACGTGCGGTTGTCGCTTTCAATCACCATCGGCATGTTGATCCTCGCCGGGATCGCACTGGCGATCATTCTGAACTGGGGCCACTTCATGCCGTGGCCGCTCTGGCCGATCGCGATCGGAATCTTCGTGTTCGCATGGATCGCCCAGTTCATCGGCCACCGGATCGAGGGCGAGAAGCCCTCTTTTCTCGAGGACATTCAGTTTCTTCTGGTCGGTCCAGCGTGGCTGTTGAGCAAGGTCTATCGCAAATTCGGCATTCCCTTCTGAGATGCAAGACGTGTTTCGATTCCATGCTGTCCTCATCTTGATCCTCTTTTCGTTCGAGGTCGCCCTCGCCGATGAGCGGCCGAACGTCCTGCTTCTGGTTTCCGACGACCATCGAGCGGACGTACTGGGGTGTGCCGGGCATCCCATCGTGCAGACCCCGAACCTCGACCGCCTCGCATTGGAAGGGGTGCGTTTCGATCAGGCATTCGTCACCACCAGCATCTGTGCGGCAAGTCGAGCTTCGATCCTGACGGGCCTGCCGGAGAGTGCTCACCACCACACCTTCGGGCGTCCGGGTCTCCGAGCCTCGCTGGCTCGTTCCACCTATCCGGCCCGGCTCCGTGACCGGGGGTACCGCACCGGATTCGTCGGAAAGTTCGGCATTCGCCTCGAACGCGGACCAGGTCTGGTGGCCGAGATGTTCGATTCCTTCGTGCCCCTGACTGCAGGCCCCTACCGCAAGCAGAAACCCGATGGATCGGTCCGGCACGTGACGGATCTGATCGGTGACGCCTCGATCGCGTTCCTCGCGGAGACGCCTGAAGAAAAGCCGTTCTGTCTCTCCGTGAGTTTCAATGCCGGCCACGCGGAAGATTCCGACCTCGAGGATCACTATCCGCCGGCCGAAACCGAAGCCACCCTGCATGCAGACCTCACCATGCCTCCGCCGCGTCTGGATGACCCGGCGATCTTCGCCGCGCATCCGGATTTCCTACGTACCTCGATGAATCGCGATCGCTTTCACTGGCGATGGGACACGCCGGAGAAGTACCAGCGAAATCTGCGGGACTATTTCCGTCTGCTTGCGGGTATGGATCGAAACATCGGCCGAATTCTGGCGGAGATCGAGCGTCTCGATCGGGCGAGGAACACGGTGGTGATCTTCGTTGGTGACAACGGGTACTACATGGGGGAGCGTGGATTCGCTGGGAAGTGGTCTCATTACGAGGAATCCCTTCGCATACCGCTCGTGGTCTTCGACCCGCGGCTTCCAGTGGACCAACGCGGCCGGGTCGACCACGCCATGGTGCTGAACCTCGACCTCAGACCGACCATCCTGCAGATCGCCGGGATCACCGAAGACTGGTCATCCTCGCCCGGTCGCCCGCTTCCGATCGGAACCCCTGCCGGTTCCCGAGACGGTTTCTTGGTCGAGCATGGAATGAAGCACCCCGAGATTCCACGCTGGATCGGGTACCGCGAAGCGGCGATGAAGTACGCGCGGTATCTCGACCACCCATCCGACGGTGAATTTCTGCACGACCTCGAACGCGATCCGGACGAGTTGGTCAACCTGGCGGATCATCCGGATCGGTCGGCCGATCTGGAACGCCTTCGCAAGAAGTGCGAGAGAGCGCATCAGGTCGCACGGGCGTCCGGGCCATCGCTTCCTCGAGTGCTGCTACTCGGGGATTCCATCTCGATGGGCTACCACGCCGGCGTGGTCGCCGGACTCGACGCCGAAGCGGTGGTCGTTCGCCCAAAGGAGAACTGCGAAGGAACGACGCTCGGCTCGGCACGGATCGACGACTGGCTCAAGCTCGATGGCGGCGACTTCGATCTCGTCCATTTCAATTTCGGCCTTCATGATCTCAAGCGGATCGGTCCGGGTGGAACTTCCTCGACTGATCCGAGGGATTCCCCCCAGGCGGACCTGAAGACCTACGAGCGACAGTTGCGAGTGATCGTCGAGAGCATCATCGCCAGCGGCGCGATTCCAGTCTTCGCCACCACCACACCGGTGCCCGAAGGGCGGGTCAGGCCTCATCGAGATCCCGAAGACGTGGATCGGTACAACGCGGTCGCACGACGCCTCATGACCGAGCATGGCATCATGATTTCAGATCTCCACCGCGGAGTCGCGAGTGGGATCGGAGAACTCCAGCGACCGGTGGATGTCCACTTCACGCCCCGGGGATCCGCCGCGCTGGCCGCACTGGTCACTCGTTCGATTCGAGATTCACTTCGGCGGCAATGATGGCCGAGCGGTGAAACGGACACCCTCAGCAGGGTCCCCATTCCGAGAAGAGCACACCGAGGTCCGCGGGGCCGACCATGCCGTCGTCATTGAAGTCCGCGGGGCAGCCGCCCTTGCAGACTCCCCAGAAGCCGATCAGAATCCCGAGGTCGTCGGAATCGACGCGGCCATCGGCATTGAAATCGGCTGAAACGCATCCGCCGATCGGTACTTCTTCGTACCGCCTGGATTCGAAGCGGGAGACGCCATTGGTCTGCTCACCGGCCAGGACGATCCGACTTTCAGAGCCTGATACCGCACCGAGGGTCCCAGGTTCGATTCCCGGGATCGGGACTTCCGAACGCAGGTTCAGGGTGAATCGAAGATTCACATCCGGTGCTCCCGTCGAAGGCCAGATCATGGCTTCATAGATGCAAAGCCGCCCCTGATTCGCCCCATCCTCGAAAGCGATCACCACGTCGCGGCCGCCTTCTGAATCCAGGTCGCCCAGCGCGATGGCACGTGCATTCGGAGCGATCGGAACGGAGAAGACCTCGGTCTGCGTTCCATAATCGATCAGGTCGAGACGGCCGGCATCCGTGATGACGAGGGTTTCAGGAATCCCGTCCTCGTCGAGGTCGCCGGACGCGAAGTCGATCGCGGTTCCCGAAAGAACGACGGTCTCGACGATCTCGAGTCCCCCGGAGGTCGGGGAGATGGTCCGGATGATCTGCAGCACGGGTTGCGGCACCAACGCATCGGATTCGGCGGCGACGCCGATCACCGAACCGGGATCCTTCTTGTTTTCGTCGTCGATCGGATCGGAAGGCCCGGGCTCGTCACCGACTTCGACTTCGCCGGCCTTGGTCAGATCGTTCGCCGTCGTCTTGTAGGCGCTGGTCTTTCCTCGCGAGTTGCTCGCGGTCGTGATACCGACTCCGGTCGAGTCGGTGAACGAGAACGCATCGGGGATTCTGATGGCGGTGATCGACACCGGTTCCTCGTCAAGCGAGGTGAATGGACCGGGGCTGAAGATGGCATCGCCATTCAGATTCAGGAAAAGCTCGACCTGCCGGCCCAGAGCCACGGTAGAGGAAATGATCGCGAGATCGATGAAGCCGTCCTGGTCGAAGTCACCGGCGGCGCCACCGACCACGCCGGGGTTCGAGCTCAGCTCGGTGCTTGGGACGAAGGAGCCGCTCGCGGACCGCAGGAGCACGGGGTGTTTGCCGTTGGCGCGAATCAGCACCAGATCGTCGTCACCGTCTCCATCAAGATCGACCACCAGAAGATCGATGGGATTCTCGTTCACCACCAGGTCCTGCTCGAGGATCACCGAGGCTGCCGCTTCCGCTTCAACGACCTTGCCCGTCAAGAGACGAAACAGTCCGGTTGACTGATTGACGTTGAAATCGAGCAGGACATCAAGTCCGGAAGGCGGTTCGATCAAGCCGAATCGTGGGAGGGCTTGGATTCCGGTCGCGGCCTGGCGTCCGTCCGCGAGGAGAACCACGTCCCCCGCCTCCGGAAAATCGCCCACGGATCCGCTCAAGACGAGCGTGCCGGGAAGAAAAGCCCGGTCCCGAACGTCCAGGGCGGCGCCTGCGGCCGCCGAATGGCTATCCAGTTCGAAACGCAAGGTGCTGAACGAAGTCGAGACGGCGGTGTCGACCACGACGGTCCGTGCTGCGGCGATGGACAGCTCGGAGCCGATGTTGGCCAGGCCGAGCTGGAGTTCGCCGATCGCCGCCGTCCCCGGCCCGAAGAGCCGCAGACTCGCGGGGTTGCCGCTGTTCAGATTGCCGGTGATCTCGCAAAGACCGCTGACGCTCAAGGTGGCGGATGCCGTGGTTCGAAAATCGATCCGTCCGGCGTCCACGTAGAGGTCTCTCGCCGTCGTCTCCTGCGAGAGGATGGTGTAATCGGCGTCGAGGATGAGGTAACCGGCATCGGTGGGCCCCGGCACGAAGCCGTCGGACCAGTTCGATGGATCATTCCAGAGGCCACCGGAAGGATCGATCCAGTAGTTGAACGATTGCGCCGACACTTGCTGGACGCAGCAGAGTGCCAAAAGCAGTCCGGTCACCGTTCTGAAGTTCATGATTCCACGATTCTCTGATTTGGACATCGCCGCCACCTTTCGGTCCGGTGAGGAAAGGGACCCCATTGGTGGTTCTTCCACCGTCCGTGACGGAGGAGACCCTGTCCCTGCCTGCATGTAGGGCTTCTGGAACCGTTTATGACTCCGATCCTATCAATTTGATTTTTCAGGTCCAACCTTATGCCTCGAGATCCCCCTGGGGACCCCGTGATCGAGCCCGGAACGTGTTACCGGAGGGCTCGGAATGCTCAGTCCCGGCCGTTCTGGATCAGATCCGGCCTTCAGGAGTCACCAAGAGGCACGATTCCAAATCGTTCGGCTTGGAATCGGGACCCGTCGACATTTCCGGTGACGGTGGCGCTACGTATCGCATTGCAGAGCCCCTGGGGACCATGAGCGTCTCCATGATCGTCCAGATGACTTCCATCAACGAAGTAGGCACGCCCATTCAAGACGATCGCGAGGTCGCATCCTTCGCCTGGAAGACCGAGTTGGCATTGTCCGCACGAGGCGTCGACCACCAGATTCCGCACGGTGGAAGTGGAACTCCCAGATGCTTCGGTTCGTGGCCGGGCCTCGGAATCACAGCCCCATGAATTCAATCCGGCGAACAGGAAAAGCATGATCAGTGCTGGTCTATACATGGAAGTTCCTCTCGTTGGTTGAAGTCCCGTGTCCAGTCGAAGCCCGGAACCGTCATCCTTCAGCATGCGCCCTTGCTCGCTTTTCTTCGTCTCTGATGACGAGACCGATCAGCCCGAGAAGTATCAGGCATCGAAGAACGAACCGGCCAAGGTTGGAGTCACTCTCTGGAATCGTGCCGACGTCGGCCACATTTGGATTCCAGGGGTCACGTGACCGAGGTCGCTCGCTGGTCACTCGGGCGCGGCACCTTCGCGACCGAGTCGCTTCATGCCCTTCGGCATGTGGGTGATATCGGTTCCGGATTCGAGTTGCACCCGGACGTTCTCGCAGCCCTGCTGCTTGAGAAGTTGCATGAGACCGACCGCATCGTCCAGCGCGTCGAGATCGGGCTTCCAGTGAAAGAGAACGCTGCGGCCGTCACGATGAACGGAGAACTCCGAGATTCCCGGCCGGCTGTCTGCGAGGGGCCACGCCATGGCCACCAGCTGGTCGGCAGCTGGCCCCCCCGGGGCGTCGCACGCGACCGTCACCCATGTCTCCCGGTCTCCGGCCTTGTCGCGGAAGGGAAGGGTCCGGGGCACGATGTTCACCTCGGTGGTGAATGTCAGGGGAGCGGTGCCCGGTTCCTCGTACGTGAGTTCGATGAATCCCGCCGTCCATCCCTTCCCGGGAGAATCGAGCCTGGCCACGTATCGGCCCTTCTCCTCCGCCCGGAGCGGCGTGCTCACGAAGGCGGGGCCGATGCTGTCGAGGCGAAAGTCTCGGGCGTCGGGGTTGGTGGCCTGCCAGAGCAGGGCCTTCGAGGGTTCCCGGTCGGTCGTGACCTCGATGGTGCCGTCAGGGGACAGCGACCAATCCATCTTCGGCCGATCCCGACCCGCGAGAACACCCTGGTAGAACCCGAGAATCCCGGAAATCGCATCGGTATTGCGGAGGGAGTGCCCTGCATTCGGGACGTATCGAAGGTGCTTCTCACCCTCGAGGTCTCCGTAGTAGAACTGGGATGAATCCAG
>NYSW01000074.1 GCA_002683195.1 Phycisphaerae bacterium | reverse complement strand
ATGCGGGCGGCGACGGTGTACCGACCGCGAGGCTGGAGTCCGGTGACCAGCTGGGAAAGTTCCGCGGTCTGTCCGAGGCTCGGCCGGAGGAGAACGGAATCCGAGTCATCCCAGCCTTCGGCCTCGAGGGAGACGTCGCCGGAGACGGTCCAGCCCTGTAATCCTTGTTCGAAGGAACCATTGACGAGGAGATTTTCCTCGCCGAAGGTGGAAGCCGTGGTTCCGAGGCAGATGAGAAGGGTGGCGAGGGTCCGAGGCATGTTTTAAATCTCCAGCCGACCCGATCCGTCCCGATTCATTCTGCGGACGAACCTCATCGTGCGTGGCCCCGATTCGATACGAACCACATGAGAATGTGGTTTGGCGTCAAGGTTGAATTCGGCGTGAAATCTTCCGGCGACCGGAAGTCTCGCGGTCAGCTCTCCGGGGTCCGGCGGAGACCGGATTCGCTTCAGGGCTTCGAACCCCAGTCCGCGAGCAGCAGGCCGAGATCACCACCGCCGACCAGACCGCTTCCATCCAGATCGGGTTCGAGCTGTCCCCAGGCCGCGATCAGGAGGCCGAGGTCACCACCGTTGACCTGGCCATCGTCGTTGAGATCACTGTCCACTTCCTTCTCGACCGGCCAGTTGCTGAGGTAGTCGACGATGAATTCGCGTTGGGTCGGATTCATGCCATGGTTGGCGAAGCCGCGAAGGTGAACGACGTGATCATTCGGATAGGCGTACTTGAAGACGTTGGTGTTCCCGATCCGCTCACCGTTTCCAAGGATCGGTTTTCCCGTGTATCCCGTGCTGCGGGCGATCTCGTACGCAGCATTTCGGGAGTCGAGGAAGACGATGCCCACCGGCGACCAACCGCCGGCGTAGGGAATGATGCCGTCGTTCTCATTGGAGATCCCCAGATACCGACGCCCGGGGGTCGGAGTGATCTCCGTCTGGTAACCACAGAACGGTTGTTTCTGGCTGGTCGCCCCGGCGGGTCGGAAGAACCGATTGTCGCGGGCCATCACGTCCGAGAGTTGGGACACCACGCTGCAGACGGTGTCCAGCCCCGGATTCGCATTCTCCAGCAGCACGCGGTTCGCCAGCGAGGCGCCGTTCGAGAACCCGAGAATGCGGATCGCCTTGGGATTCACGTTGTCGAAGCCTTGCAGCATCGTGATGAGATCGCCGACCATGTCGACGTCCGGCGCGTCGCTGTTCTCTCCACAGATGTTCCAACTGTTCTGGTATCCGGAGGGTGCGACGAGCGCATGATTCGAAAGCTGGTCTGCGTACTGTCCGATCATGTCCGGGCCGTTTCCCCCGTTTCCGTGGAGGAGAATGCACACGGGGAGACCGCCTTGCGGCGAGGCACCGTCTGGAACGTGAATCGCCATCGGGTAGGTCCAGCCGCCTGGCTGCTGGTTCCAGGTCCTGGTGATGGTGATCGCGGTGTCGTCCGAAAGATCATCACCCATGACGACGGGGGTGGCCATGAGGGCGAGGCCGGAAAGAAGCGCGGTGATTCGAACTCGGTTCATGATTGGTGCCTTGAGAATGGTGAGCCTTGAATCTACTCCGTCCAACCCCATCGGAACAATTGAAAATCCAGGGAATCAACGGTCAATCGGGATTGGCGGCGTCCCTGAATGGTGACCGGGGGATTCATTGGCTCACCGGGGGCTTGTTCCTTCTCGGAAACGGTTCTTCGTCGGAGTCGGAATTCATTCCGACGGGTGGGTTTCGCCCCGGGCCTGCGCCAGTGCGATCTGCCGCCGCCGCTCGGTGAAGCCGGCCTTCTGTTCCGGGGTCGTCTCTGCATGGCACCGTGGGCAGCTGACCCCGTCGAGGTAGAGGGACGACATCCGGTCCGAGCGGTCAATCGGTCGGCGGCAGGCCCGACAGAGTTCGTGATCGCCGACTTCGAGGCCATGTGTGACCGATACGCGTTCGTCGAAGACGAAGCACTCGCCGGTCCAGAGGCTCTCTTCCTCTGGAACCGTCTCGAGGTACTTGAGGATGCCGCCTTCGAGGTGGTAGACATCCTTGATGCCCGCCCGCTTGAGGTAGGCCGTCGACTTTTCGCAGCGAATGCCCCCCGTGCAGAACATCGCCACCCGAGGCTGACCCGTTCCTTCGATTCGTCTTTCAAGCCAGGCGGGAAGCTCGCCGAAGGTTCGGATGTCGGGATCGAGGGCATTTTGAAACGAACCGATCTGCACTTCGTAGTCATTCCGGGTGTCGATCACGATGACCTCGGGGTCACTGATCAATTCGTTCCAGTCTTCGGGGCGCACGTAGGTGCCGGTGAGCTGTTCGGGGTCGATTCCCGGAACGCCCATGGTCACGATCTCCCGCTTGATCCGAACCCGCATCTTTCTGAACGGCGGATTCCGAGCGGTCGATCTCTTCACGGTGAGATTNGCGAGTCGGGGATCGTGTTGCAGAAAGTCGATCACCGTGGAGATTCCTTCCGCGGTTCCGGCGATCGTCGCGTTGATGCCTTCTTCGGCGAGCAGAATGATTCCCCTGACTCCGGCCGCCGCGCATCGATCCTCGAGCGGTGACTGCAGGACGACGGGGTTCTCGAGGCGAGTGAACCGATAGAAGGTGGCCACTTGAACGTCGGTCACGGCAGGGCTCCCACGGGACGATCGCCCCGGAGTGGGGCGGTATCGGAAGAGGAACGGCTTCGCCATGTTCGGTGATCGGGCCCGAAAAGGAAACCGTCTCCGGCGGAGGAAAACCGAATCGGTCCCGAGGGTGACGGTTTGGCATCAGGATCGCCGGCAGACCGAAGCATTTATGACCACAATGAGACGACTCGAACTCCCTCCGAAGTTTCTGGAACACCGTTCTCATGAAGAAGTGCATTCTCCGCGGCTTGCTCATCCTCGTCACGCTGGTGGTCATCGTGGCGACGATTCTCTACTTCACGATCAACACCATGCTCGCGTCGGAGATCGAATCCGCGACCACGGACGCCCTGGGGGTTGAAACCACGCTGGATTCGTTCCGGATCAGTCTCTTCGATCAACGCACCACGATCAGCGGTCTGGATATCGCCAATCCCAAGGGATTCGATGGAGAATTCCTGACGTTGGGCAGTGGCCTGCTCGGGGTCGACTTGAAGTCGATCTTCTCCGATCGGATCGAGATCAAGGTCATCACGCTCCGGGACATCGGTCTGAATCTGATCGAGCGACTCCAGGAAAGCAACGTCGGCACGATCATCGATCACGCGTCCGGGACGCCATCCGGGAATGATTCCGCCGGTGGCGATGATGACGAGGGCTCGGAGCAGAAGTTCATCATCGACAAGGTCCTGATCAAGAACGTCAAGGTCACGATCAGCATCGAACCATTGACCAGCGAGCGTCAACCGACCACCCTCACGATCGACCAGATCGATGTGCGGGACATCGGCCGCAAGGAGAACGGGGTCTCACTCGATCAGGTGTCTTCGATCATTCTGCATTCGATCATCGCTTCGGCGGCCAAGGCGGCGCCGACGGAGATTCCCTCGCTGATGTTGACCACCATGGAAGGCGGGCTGAGCAGCCTGGGACATCTGGACCTCGGCGGAGTGCAGATCGATCTCGGCAAGGGGATGGCGGACGTGGTCGGCAAGATCACGGAGGTCAAGGACAAGGGCGTCGACGGGGTCGAAAATGCCGCGGAGGAAATCGGCAAGGACATCGGGAAGGTGATCGGGACGGAGTCGAAGAAGGATGAGAAGGGGGACGACGGCGGCCGGTAGCCGAATCGTTCTGGAAGTTGATGACGCCGTACGGACGCTCTCCTCGAGGGGGTGCGGTGAGGGTGAGGAATCCGCGAAGTTCGGGGAGCCGGAGCGGTGTTGGTTCACAGCCGTGGACCGGGGTTCGTGGGAACTCGATTCAAGGATCCGGCCGGAGGGTGGTGGTTCGCGACCCGGTCCCGAGAGGCGGCGTCTCGACGGTGAAGTCAGACGCCGCCCTCGAGCTCGTATTCGGTCCTGCCACATCGAGTCAGGTCCCCGAACTATCGAACGATCCCCGGTCAAACGCATCTTTCGGCCGTTCAGCCCGGGCATTCACCCCACGCGGCGAAGAGAAATCCGAGATCGGCGGCACCCACCACGCCATCTCCGTCGAGATCGAACGCTTCGGATGTCGTTCCCCACTCGGCGAGCAGCAGACTCAGATCGGATCCGTCGACGAAGCCGTCGTCGTCCAGGTCTGTCGGGCACGCGTCGGGAGAGGAGCGGCGGTGGGCGAGAAGCCAGTCCACCAGTTCCCGACGAAAGTTGGCGTTGAAGGACGGGCCGTGATTGCCACCGTTGATCGACCAGAGTTCCGCGGTGCCGCGGTCGGAACAGCCTTCGCTCACCAGGGTCCGGTCGGTCTCCGCTCCGGAAAGTCCGTTGACCAGGTCGAGGCTTCCGCCCGGCTTGAAGCCGCCTTCGCACTGGTTGTACTGGGACCAGGTCGATACTGATTGTTCCGCGCCGGGATGACAGAAGAAGAAGGGGATGATGCAGCTTCCGTCGTACGCGATCACGTCGTCCGCGGTGCCGTGGATCTGCAGCACGTGAACGGGTTCGCTGGGTACGCAATCGGACGGGTCGTTGAAGGTCGCACCGGCGAGACTGGCGATCGACGCGATGAGATCCGCATGATCGCAGGCCATTCGGTAGGACATGAATCCGCCGTTGGAGTGTCCGACCACGTGAATGCTGTCGAGGTCCACCGGATGGTCGGCGATCACCTGCTCGATCAGGCCGCGGAGGAAACCGGAATCGTCGGTGGCCTGCCCTTCGAAGTCGCAACAGAAGTTGGTGCCGTTCCAGAACCGTTCGCCCTGGGAGTTCCGCAGGCCGTCGGGGACGCAGAGCATGAACTTCCGGTCGTCGATCTGGCTTCTGAGATTGAAGTAGTTCTCGTGCTCGGTTCCGTTGCCGGTGAATCCATGCAACGAGATCACCAGGGGAAGGTCACTCCCGGGTTCGACGTCGGATGGAAGGTACAGTGGAACGTTTCCCCGTTCGGTGGGGAGCTGCTCGGTGTCGTAGGCATGGGCGTACGAGATCGCGTGAGCCAGGACCAGGGAACCAGCCACCGCGCTGTTCAAGACGTCTCTTCGCATTGTCATTCCATTCTGCACCTCTCGGCGCACCGCCCCCGAAAGTCATTCATTCCCGAAGTGGCCGAGTGGGCCTCTTCGGAACGCCAGAGAGGTTTACGCCCTGCGGCTTCGCGGGTTTTGCAACGTGGAAACTATTTTGCGTTTTCCTGTCGGGTACCGGTGTCGGTCGAGGGGCGGAGGATCAGGGCGTGTTTCTTCGACGCAGCAGATGCAGTCCGCTCTTGCCGGGGAGGACGATGTCGAGATCGCCGTCGGCATCGAGATCGACGACCACCGGATAGTGCCCGGCTCCGATCGAACCCCCCTCGGCCAGGACCGTTCGGATGAAGCGATTGCGTTTCGAATCGAATCGATAGGTGCACACGATGAGGGGGTCATCGCCTCCTGGATCCTTGCCGTTATGGGCGTGGCGACGTTTTCCGGTGAGGACTTCGGCCGTTCCATCACCGTCGAGGTCGGTGAGGACGAGACCGTGGGCCTGAGACCATCGGGTGTCGACCTCCTGCCGCGACCAGGTCCGCCGGCCTTCGTCGTCTCGCCCTTGTCGAAGCCAGTACAAGCCGTAGTCGTGGCCCATCCCCCAGAAGAGGTCGGTGAGCCCGTCGCGGTCGAAGTCGTGGGCCACGATCGAGATCCCGGCCTGGCCGAGCTTCCATTCGGGGTGGTGGATCCAGTCGATGCCATCGTCGCCCGGTTTCGCCTGGAACCAGCCGTCGGGGCCGAGGAGGTCCGGGTGACCGTCGCCATCGATGTCGCCGAGGCCGATGCCGTGTCCACCCTGGTCGTCGGAGACCACATGGGTGATCATGCCGCCGGCCTTCGGCTGGTACCAGACGGTGCGACCGATGATGTTGGGGAGGAAGTCCAGGGTTCCGTCCCCGTCGACATCCACCGCGATCGCGGTCTCCATGTTGCCGGGCGTGTCCAACACCTGCATCTTCCATTGTTCCTGCGTGTTGCCCGGGTTGCGTCGCCAGAAGATGCCGCGGTCGTGCCAGCTGCAGGACACGATGTCCATGAGGCCGTCCTGGTCGATGTCCATGGGCACATCGGCGAAGTCGACGCGGTAACCCCCGATCGAACGAACGAGGCCGATCGGGCGTGGAGTCCAGTCGGGTGCCTCGTACCAGGTGTCGCCGCAGGCGATGTCCAGATCGCCGTCGTGGTCGAAGTCAGCGACCCCGCACGCCTCGAAGTCGGAGGTCGCGGAGACCACGACATGTTTCCAGGCCTCGTTGACCGGTGGCGGGGAAAGAAGCATCATGGTCAGGGCCGAGGAGATCAGGGGCATGCGGCCAGCATATGCACGGCGTCATCGGATGCCACGAATCGCGATCAGGGGTTGCCGTGGTTCGGGGAAGAGCACGCTGGCCGGAACCCTGCATCGGAAGCTGGAAATTCCGGGGCTGGAGCTCGACTCGCTCCATCACCGGGCCGGCTGGAAGCCCCTGGACACCGACCTCCTTCGAGCGTCGGTGACCGACTTCATGCATCACCAGTTCCCCGGTCGCGGTGTCAGCTCCGTTCCGCCGGGCGACGACGGGAGCCGTGCTTCCGGTACACCCGCGATGCCTCGCGGCGGGCGTGAGTCGTTCCACGGGCGTCGAAGATGCGCCGCTTGGCCTCCTGATAGGCGATCTCGTGTTCCACGATCGGTGCCGGGTAGTCGTCGCCGATCCGGCATCCGGCCATGTGCTGGGTGAGCGGTGGCATCTCTTCCGGACGCGCGATGTGTTCATCGGCGACGTCTCCGAGTTCAGGCACCCAGCGTCGGATGAAGCACCCGCTCGGATCCTGATCGATCGCCTGTTTCACGGGTGAGTAGATGCGGATCGTGTTGATGCCCGTCACGCCCGACTGCATCTGGCACTGTGAGTAGTGGATGCCGGCTTCGAAATCGAGAAACCGAGTGGCGAGATGTTCGGCGATCGGTTTCCAATGCAGCCAGAGGTGGTACGCGGCAAAAGAGACGAGCATCGCCCGCATGCGGAAGTTGATCCATCCGGTCCGGTCCAGGCATCTCATGCAGGCGTCGACCAGCGGGTAACCGGTTCGCCCTCCGGTCCAGGCATCGAATCGTCGTCGTTCCTCCGCAGTCCACAGGGATCGGTCCTCCTGCCGCATCCCATCGAAGGCTCGATTGAAGTTTCGAAATTCGATTTCGGGTTCGTCTTCGAGCTTCTGAATGAAATGGCAGTGCCAGCGGAGACGCTTCTCGTAACTCGTGATCGAGCGTCGCCATCCATCGGCGCCGGGGTCTCCGCGGAGCGACGCGGCCCGTTCACGGGTCGCGTGGAACAGGGACCGGATCGACAGCGTGCCGTAGGCGAGGTGGGGGCTCAATCGACTGCAGGCCGTCCAGCCTTCGATCGGAGTGGACATGGCACGCCGGTAGTGTTCGCCTCGTTCGTGGAGAAACGAATGCTGCACCAGCAGACCTTCGCGTTCTCCCCCGGGCTGGATGTCGGCCAGGAGGTTCCGGGGGCCGCCGTGGCCGAGATCATTCATCGTCGGGAAGTTGGTCGCGTCGAGCGCCCGGCGTGCCTCAAGCGAGGGTCCTTCCGCGGACGTCGGTGCGGGGAGAGGGGGCGGACTCATTCGTCGTCGCCAGTGCCCCGCCCAGCCGTCACGAGAGGCGAGGGGCCGCACGACGCCGTGTTGTGGTTTCTGAGTCCAACGAACTCCGACCCGGCGGCACCAGGCAGCGACCCGCCGATCTCGGTCGTAGGTCACGGCCAGGCCGGTTTCCTCATGACTCCAAAGTTCGTCGAAAGCCCACTGTTCCCGGATCCGGTCCAGCGTTTCGATCATGGAGCCATGGCGGATCACCAGAACCGAGCCCAACTCGGAGAGCCGGTCTCGGAGTTCCGAGAGGCTGTCCTGAATGAACGCGAGGTGGCCCGGGGACCATTCCGGAGCGTCCATGACTTCGGGTTCATGGACGTAGAGTCCGGCCAGTGGTCCTCTTCGGGCCGCTTCGACCAATGGCGCGTGATCGGGGACCCGGAGGTCTCGCTTGAACCAGACGATGGAGCGTGGCATCCGTCCGGTTTCGAGGTTCCAGCCGGATGGATTCGATCCGCATCGCGAAGATGGTCGTCGTAGGATGGTTTTCCATGCCCGAGTTCACGATCGAACCCGCAGATCCAACCGCCCCGGACGTCGAGCGTCTTCTGCAGTCTCACCTCGAATACGCCCGGGAATGGTCGTTGCCCGAAAACGTCCGAGTGTTCGACAGTTCACGGCTGGCGGCCGAGGGTGTCTGGTTCTTCGCCGCGCGGAGTGAGAGCCGCTTGCTGGGGATTGGAGCCCTTGCTTCGTTCGAGGAGGCGCACGGGGAGATCAAGTCGATGCATACGGTTGAAGATGCTCGGGAACGAGGAGTGGGGTGGGCCATGCTCGAACACCTCCTCGGGACCGCGACCGAACAGGAATACCGGCGGGTGAGCCTCGAGACGGGGACCAGCGAGGCCTTCTCTCCCGCCCGGAAGCTGTACACCCGGGCCGGCTTCAAGACCTGTCCACCATTCGGCGAGTACCGACGATGCCCCGACAGCATCTGCATGACGCGTCGCCTTCCAGCCTTGTGAATCCGACGTCGATGGCGATGGTGTCGTCGACCCACGGGATCAGGCGGAGATCTTCGCGGGGAAGCTCTTCGGCGTCCCCCCGTCCGACACCGGATCCGAGGACTGAGCGAGAGATCGTCTCGGATCTGTGGGGTTCTTCCTGCGGATGAACGAAAAGAGGAAACGTCATTTTCGGCTCGCTGGACGTCGGTACGCCATCAACGCGCGTTCTTTGGGAACTGGTCCAGGAAAGGAACGTATCCCTTCCTCGTAACTATTCGAAGAAGGGGCGCAGCGAGAATCACATCATGAGATACGAGACGAATCGTTCAATACGGTCAGTGATCGCGGTGTCCGTACCGTTGCTGTGTTCAGGCGCGTTGCACGGGCAGAATTCGGTGGACTTCCAGCTCACCGACGAGTGGGAGGGTGGATTCAACGCCGACATCCTGATCGAAGTGTCACAGGACGGGCGTGGATTGAATGGCTGGGAACTCACGTGGATGGGCGAGCCGGAGATTCTCTACCACTGGAACTGCGAGTTCTCCGAAGAGAATGATCGAACCATCCTCGGAAACGTCTCCTACAACGAAATCATCGGCCCGGGCGGCTCCGCCCGGCTGGGATTCACGGGCGTCGGAGATTGGCCGCCATCCCCGATGGACGTGCGAATCAACGAGGTCCTGGTGCACGTCACCTTTGATGGTGAGGAAGGTGATGATCACGGTGGCGGTGATGATCATGGTGGTGGGGACGATCACGGCGGTGGTGATGACCACGGTGGTGGTGGCGACGGTCACGGTGGCGGTGATCCCAATGCCTGCTGCTTCGGCGACCTTGACGGTGACCTGATGGTGGGGGGTGGCGATCTTGCTTCCCTGCTCGCCGCATGGGGAAGTGCCGACCCGCACGCGGATCTCGATCTCTCGGGATCGGTGGACGGCGGCGACCTCGCCCTGCTGCTGGGGCGATGGGGCATGTGCGATCCCCATGCGGGCCACGATCCCGGGGAGTTCATCGACATCACCGTCTGGGGTGACTACCACGATTCGAATCACAACTCCGATCATGACCAGATGGTCGACGGCCGGACGATCATCACCACCGAGGCGATGGTCACCTACAACGATCTTCGCAACTTCCTCGGGCTTCCACCACTGACCGTCGAGGACGTCGGCTACTGGGCGTTCGCCGAGCAGTTGACCAACAACGCCCAGTGGTGGGGTGACGATCTCCAGGGTGTGGGCCTCTACTACGCCATGCAAGGGGCGAAGGTCGGCTGGATCACCGACGACGCCTACGACCCGCAGATCATCGCCGACATCCAGCGGATCACTCGTACCGTCTGCAACCCGATGGCGATGGAGCCGATGGTGATGGACATGGTTCGCGAGTTCGGAATCGAGGGATACGCCGACCATCTGGAGGAGAACGGGATGGTGGAGACCTTCATCAACACCCTCCAGATGGAGCCTCACTACGGTGGCTGGATGCACGGTCGTTGCCATGGCTTCCGATCGATCGAGGGTGTCGCGATCAACCACGACATCAATCACCTCACGGTGCTCAGCTGGGATCAGATGGATCCGTTCATGAACGACACCTTCGACTGGCCGCAGTGGCCGGCGCTGGACGTGTCGGACTCCGGCGTGATCGAGTACTTCCAGAGCATGGTCGTGCTCGGCGATCCGGTGGGTGACAACCTGTAGGTCCCCGATCTTCGACGCTCGAACTCGGTTCCTTCCCGGCGGCGACGCCGGGAAGGAGCCATCGAGCGACGGCTCGTCTTTCCGAATACCGGCCCGCTGAATTCCGGGGCCTCACATCCAGATCGCGACCAGGGCCATGAGGCCGGCCCCCAGGATCGTCCAGACGAGACGACGTCCGCGGTTGGTGCCCCCGGGGAAGAACTCCTCCCGCACGATGTCGAGCGTCGCGATGTACAGGAAGGTTCCCGCCGCGACCGCCTTGAACCAGGCTTCGGCCTCACCGTTGCCATCCCCGAAGATCTCGACCGCGACCCCGCCGAGGATGACGCCGAGCGGCGTGCTTCCGACGAAGACCATGAGGGCGGGAATGCGGGCGCCGAGGGGTATCGCGGCTTCGCGGAAGATCGACCCGAGGGCGAATCCGGCCGCGCCCTTGTGGGCGAGGATCGCGATCAGCAGGACGCCGGCCCCGGCGGCAGAAGAGATGCCCAGCGTCACGCCGGCGATGAGACTGTGGATAGAGAGCGTGATCAGGAGCAGGTAGGGGCCGAATCCGCGTTTGCTTCCCGCATCCAGCAAGGCCGCCGCTTCCGGAACCTCATCTTCACCTCCGGCAGCGATGGCTCGGGGTATCACCCGTTCGAGGCCGAGCACCAGAATGAAGGCCAGGGTCGCGACGGCGTAGGCGGCCGGGTAGTCGACGTCGGGGTAGGCGCTGGAGAAGCCCTCGTTCGCGTCGGCGAGCAGGTGGATGAGCCCGGCGGCGAGGAGGACGCCGCCCGCGAAGCTGTTGCCGTATGCGATCGCGCGTCCGCCTCCGCTGCGAGCCGCCAGCCAG
>NYSW01000073.1 GCA_002683195.1 Phycisphaerae bacterium | reverse complement strand
GAGATTGCGTACGATCACCGAAAGCCACTGGGGATCCGTCCGACAATCATCGTCGATGAAGGCGATGAATCGCGACGAGGATTCCGAAACACCGCGATTGCGTGCCGCCGCCGGCCCCAGATTCTCCTGACGGATGCATCGGATGTTGAGTTCCGATTCGAACGACCGTGTGACCTCCACGGAGGGTTGCGGGCTGCCATCGTCGATCACCACGACCTGAAAAAGAGCGCGGGGAAGGACGCTCCGCGTGAGGGAATCAAGGCATTCACGGAGACGTTCCGGACGGTCGTATGTCGCGATCACGACCGAAATCTTGTAGCGGGGGTCGGATGCCATGGTTCTAGAATCTCATGCCCGTGGCGGAAATGATGATGCGCTGTAACCCGATGGGGTCTTGACCCGCGCATCACGAATTCGTCTCCGACGCGGTCACACGACTCGGCCGGCGCCCTCTGATGGTCCTTGGTGCGACAAATCCGGTCAAGCCTTTGGTGAAGAAACTTGAGATCGGACCGGCGATGAGGGCCCGATCGTCGGCCGAGACGGTTCGCCAACGGACCGATATCTCCGAGCCGGCGTGACACCGCTGCAGCCCCTCCCTTCGGCACGTCGAATCCGGAGCGTGTGGATTTCATGCGAACTGGATGGCCCCTCGATCGGCATCCGTTCTCTTTTCGGGTGCCGGAAACGACGGCCCCGCCGGAGACCTCAAGCATGGCCCAATCCATGATCTTCCAATGCGTTTCCTGCGACAACTGCGTCGAGGTCCGGGACGACGGCAACCCGCACCACATCGATTGAAACCGATCCCTTCAAGGTCAACCCCGATCTCGGTGCAAGGTCTGCGCGTATCACCCCGAGATTCCCGCCCAGCCGATCGAAGGCGTCGACGCCCCTCATCTCTGCCTCGACTGCAACCATCACTTTCAAGTGGACACCGAACGGCCGTGAGAAACGTGCACGAAATGCCGAAGCCGAAACATCAGCGACACCTGTCGGCTCGAAGCCCGGACGTGCCCGAAGTATCGAAGTGGTTCGTTCGATAGCGGACCAGGCGCCATTTTCTGATCTGCTCTTGAGCCTGAAGAAACACCCCCCGGGGTCGACGCAATGCCGACGGCGAGGGGTGTTGGGCTTCAGGTGTTTCGAACCACATGCATCAACATGCGGCCGTGAGAATCAATCGACGAATCAGGGACACAGACCCGCGGGACACGGACCCCAGGCACTCAGGAGCAGGCCCAAGTCACCGCCGTCGACGTTTCCGTCTCCATTCAGGTCGGCCGCGGGATCCGCGGTTCCCCAGGCGGCGAGCAGAAGGCCGAGGTCGGCGCCGCCGACTGTGCCGTCACCGTTGAGGTCGGCCGGACACGGGATATCGTCACTCGGAAGCACGATGACCCAGGCTTCCTGCTGGAAGAAGAGGCCTTGATAGCCCCAACCGCAGATGACCTTGCCGTCGTCGCTCACGGACATCGCCGCGGCGAGCGTGAACGCCACCGGAATGCGGGCGCCGAGACCGTTGAGGTGTTCCTTGAGGTCCACCAATCCGGTTTCCGGCGTCCAGTAGGTGGCGCGGAAGGACTGGCCACCGCCGAAACCCTCTCGCTGAAAACCGACGATCGCGCGTCCGTCCTCGGTGACGTCGAGCGCACCGCCGACGTAGGGGAACTGCTCCGGAGGCAGCAGGCCGATGTTCACGACGCCGTCATCCGCGAGGTACATGAAGCCGCCGGACGTGGCGTCGGATGTCCCGTCGGCGCTTCCCACGAGAATCGAACCGTCTCCGTTCGATCCGTACACTTCACCGTAGCCCTCGGGGTTTCCGAAGGTGCCCTCGAGCACGAGTGTCTCATCCCACTCGCCGGTCTTCGCATTCTCGAACCACACCGCGGCGCGACGGCTTCCGTTCGACGCCTGGTCCCAGCCGCCTATCACGGTCCCGTCTCCCGAAATCGTGTCCGACCGGGTCGCGCTCGGTCCGATCCGCGGAAGTTCGAACATGCCTTCGGCCTCCGACCAGAGGAAGGCGTTCGCGCTGCAGCCATCCCATCCGAGGCCCACGCATCGCTGGCCGTCCGAACTGATGTCGTAGGCGCTGGAGAGGCTCGAGTCGCAGCCGCTCGGTCCGAGGCCGCCGAATTCGGTCCACCATCCCCCCGCGACGTATCTCGCGGCGGTGTCGCCACTCGGAAACGACCGGTCACCGGTGATGAAGGATCCGTCCGCATCCGCCGCGATCGCCGCGACGCCACCGATCTCCTGGAGCCCGTCGAGGGTCCAGATGAAGCCGCCCGAGTTGTTCTGGCCGACCACGACGCTGCCGTCGTCGGAGACGCCGTTCGCCAGACCCTCCGAGATGATCTCGAACTGGATGGTGTCCCCGGCGTGGGCGGTCCCGGCGGGGAGGGCCAGGAGCAGCGCGGGGAGGATGCGAGTGGGGTTCGGACTGGCGATTCGTTTCATGCTCCAAGCATAGAGGAACGAGCCATCGAATCGAAAGACTTCTGCTTTCCTGCTTTCCCGCTTTCCTGCTTTCCCGCTTTCCCGCTTTCCCGCTTTCCTACTTTCCGACCGGAGGCATGAAATCCCCTCGGCCGAGCGACCAGCGCCTCGGATCCGCAGGATCCGCATCGCCGGTCGGCATCAATTCGGAATCACTGGGGACCGCAGGTCGTCGCCCACTTCCACCGATCTACTCGGACGCGATTCTCTGTTGCCGCAGCTCGCTCCCGTAGGCCCGGAAAACCGCGGAATGCATCATGATCAGCACCCCGGCGAATCCGCAGACCATCATCGTGGCCGGATCGAATCCCAACGACGACGCACGGATGATCGCGGACGCCAGGACCAGCACGGTGAGAACCTGGGGAAGAATGAGCCGGAGTCCGGTGCCCGCCCGTTCCTTCGGGGTGGCGACGAATCTCCCCTTCAATCCAAGCGTCGCCGAGATGAGCGCAAGCGTGTACACCGGCCAGCTTCCAAACGCCAGCAACGTCCCCGCGATCGATCTACCTCGTTCGCGATCGTCGACCTCGGGCGCGAACGGCTTCGACGCCACGATCTCCAGAAGCCACATCACCATCACCGAAGGCGCAGCGTGGAGCAGGAAACTGGCATACCCATCCATCAGTACCTCCGAGCCGGAGTAAAGGATGATGGACGTCAAGAGGATGCACAGCGCGATGACCGGCGCAGAGACGAAGCAGGTCAGGCGCCACGCGTAGCAGATGTTGGTCTTGAAGTCGAAGCGACGCATCAATCGCGGATACACGTCACGAAAGAGGGATGTGACGCCATGCGCCCACTTGTACTGCTGGATGAAGAATCCACTCAATTCGACCGGCTCCAGTCCCCTCGCGAGCGACTCCGGAACGTAGGCGGATCCCCAGCCTTCGGCATGCAGCCGAAGCGACGTGTGGAGATCCTCCGCGAGTCCCGGCTTGTATCCACCAATCGATTCGATCGCCGAGCGACGGATCAGACAGTTGCTTCCGAACTTCTGCGGGCAGCCGCAACCATGCATCCCGTGCATGGGCGCCCCGAAGAATCCATCGTTGCGTGCTGCAGCCGCACCTGCGACGAAACTCTCGGATCCGTTGGAGTGGTCGAGCCGAACCTGGACGAAACCGATGCCCGCATCCTCGAACGGGCCGAGCGACCGAAGAAGGTAGTTCTCCCCGGGGACATGATCGACATCGAAGATCGCGACGATGTCGCCCGACGTCCGCTCCAGGGCGTTGTTGACGTTTCCAGCCTTGTGATCCCGACTCGTCTTCCGCCGAAGGTAGCCCACATCCAACGTCGCGGCGAGTTCCATCAATTCATCGCGATCGCCATCATCAAGCAGGAAGGTTCGATGGGGATACTGCATCGCCTTCGCCGCTCGCAAGGTCCGCTCGACGAGCGATGCCGGCTCGTCGTAGGCAGGAACGAAGACATCGACACTCAGGCCGGCCGGGGCCTCGGTCCACTCGGGGTGTTCGCACCGGAGAAAGAGGTACCAGCTCATGAAACCGCGGAACACGCAGTATGACACTGCCGCCATCAGGAGGAGGATCAGCCACGGATTCGAGAGCCGGTCCGACTCGAACCACCAGGAGATGAAGTATCCAAAGGCGGCCATGCCGGCAACGATCAAGACATAGATTTTCCCGCGTTGAATGTTTTTCAAGACATCTGCTTGATATCGAACTCCGACGATTGTTCAGCCACGCAGGCGTACGGCCCACTGCCACAACATTCCGCTCAGGAGCACTCCGCGTGAAAGAATGAGACTACCGAAAAGCAGGAGGTGGACCAATCCAATGATGAAGAACTCGGGATTAACCACGCATAACTGGAGAATCAGCGAGCAGGGAAGCCAGAGCTCGTAGAACGCGTTGTTCAGCAGCGGCACGTACCGTTCTCGGGCCTCCGATGCCTCGAAGAAGACCGGCATCGCCAGACCGGACCGGACCTTTCCGAATTCCAGCAGGATGTAGACCCCCGTCACGGACGCGAGCATCCAGGAATACGGAATCACCAGACCCACGAACACGCACAGCGCCGCGACCTCCACCGGGAAGAAGCACCAGAGGATCAGCCGACGGAGCGCTTCACGCGGTCGCCGACCGGCGAAGGTGACCACGTCACTCTCGAGATCACCGGACAGGTCAAGAATCTGGTGCACGACGATCCCCCTCATCCCGAAGAACAATGACCACACCAGCACCGAGACGCTGATCCCGACCGCGGTCGGCGACACGCCATCCCGGAAGAAACCGACGGCGACCAGGACGAACAAGGTCGGAACGACGTGTGCGCCGAGTGCGTCGGTGAGGACCCCCGCGAATCCACGCACCTTCAGTCGGAGCGGGGGCACCGCGTAGATCGTGGGTAGCAGGTAGTTCGCCGAAAGCACCGCGATCGACCACCAGTCACGCTCCGGCAGCAGCAACAAGACGAATCCACTGACGATGGTGACCAGACAAAGACCGGCACGCTGCCATGGTTTCATACCCGCCATCACGTTCGGCTTTCCGGCCTTCCGATCGCTTTCGACGTCGAAGACGTCGTTCACGATGTGCCCGTACGAGGCGACGGATGCGATACAGACGAGAATCAAGCCGAGACTCTGGAGTGCGGAGATGAAATCCGTTCCATCGACGAGAAACGCCGCGTAGGCGACCGCAAGCAGCGGTGGAATCTTCCACGAGAACCAGTTGTCGGACCTCACGATCCGTTTGAGAGGAATCATCGTCGGAGTGCACCGCGTGCCCGGACGGTGGTGACCAGATCCCTGCAACGCACGAAAATCGAATTCTCCGAAAGATACCGGTACCGGGGACAAGGGCCGCAACCAGCGATCTGCTCGCCAAACAGCGTCTTCGCGAAGTCGTACAGCCCTTGATCCAGGGCGTTCATATTCCGAATCCGCTGCCTCTTGGCATCGTCGACGCCACGCTGTGCCCGGGGGACTCGATTCTTGTTCCTGATCACGACGATCCCCAGCGGGATCCGGGAACCCGTGACATGTTCGAAGAGGTGAAGTGATTCGTCGTATCGCTCGAGGATTCCCACGTTGATTCCCAATGTGGAAATCAGTCGCTTCGCAC
This sequence comes from Phycisphaerae bacterium, assembly GCA_002683195.1. The sequence continues at coordinate 14,547 of NYSW01000073.1, read as the reverse complement.
TTCGGAGATCCTCGTCGGTCAGCACCCGGTCGTCTCCCGGTTTGACCCCCAGCAGGAATTTCAACTGGAGGTTGCTGTAGTTCGGGTCCTCCAGGCAACCGTCCAAGGTATCGGGGCTCGACCAAGTCTGTGCCGCCCTTCCCTTCAGGGTCTTCGCGGTCTTCTGAGTTTGGTAGAAATTCGAGATGTAGCATTCGACCGGATCACGGAACATCACGAAGACCTTCGCACCACTCAAGAGTCCCCAATTCGACTCTTTCATGATGTTCTTCGTGCCCCAGACCAGTTGGTCGCCCCGAAGTTTCGTGTGGACTTCCATGCAGTCGTAGGCTGCCAGCGTCCTGGCGAACGCGTCGACGGCTTCGTCGTCGAAGAACGTGTACGAATCCCCGTACAGGCGCTGAAGAACTCGTGAAAACGTGGTCCCCCCGGTCTTGAGGCAATGCAGAAAGACGACCTTGTCGCGTTGGCGACCGGCAGCGGACTTGGATGGGAACGGTTTCAACATGCTTGGATTCTTCCGGTTTGGTACGGTCAGATGCAGTTCCAGGAGATCGCCGAGCGCAGCCGCCTAAACGGATTCACCAGCCACGCTCCGAGAATGCTGCCGCAAGGCGCAACGAACCAGCGACGTGGTAATCACCCGGTTGGTGTCGAATGCCCTCCAGACGTCATCGGCCGAAGCATGGAATCTCCATATGTCCTGATCGGTCTGCCAGGATCCGTCATCTCGCTGGGATTCCAGGAGTGAGGCGATGGCCTTGCCAACCACGCCCTCGGCCTCGCCGGAAGCCTGCAGGGCCAGGCAGGCCAGCGCCGTTTCGTACGCATCGCCGTGCTCTCCCCAGGTGCCGTCGTCCGCCTGAGAAGACACCAGAAACTGGCGGGCACGATCCCGCAACGGCTTCAGCGAAGGTTGATCCCGGATCAATTCGAGTGCCATCCATGTCCCGTAGTAGCGACTGGGATACCAATAGGAATGCCAGTAACCATCGTCGTGTTGGGACTTTCGAACCAATTCATAATCGATCGATTTTTCCAACGCCGTTCCTCGCAACGCAAGGAAGACATTCAGATTCACTTCCGGATGAATCTGGAAGTTGTTGGCTGGCGTTGGCTCGAACACCAGACGGGCCCGTACCAGAGAAGCAAACGTTCGGAATCCGCCCTTCTGTCCCCATCGACCCAGCAACCACTCCGGTCCGTTCTTCGCCAGGATTCGCAGCCACTTTTTTCGGTGAAACCAAAACAGTCGAGTCGACGACTTGTGCAGGCCCAGCTCCCGGCACGTACGAATCACGAACGCCGTGTCATCCGCGTCGACGAGAAACTTCCGCAGTGAAGGGGAAACGTATGACGCGGGCGGCGAGTACCCCCACAACCCGCGATATTCCTCCGACTGGAAGCGCACGATCAACATCGACCACTCGACTTCCGAGATTTCACGGCCGAGCGCTCTCGACAGGAAGTAACCGGAAAATTGATGGCCTTTGTCGTGCGAAAAGCGGGGCAGGCCATCACTCCCAAGACACTTCAAACCGTAGTTTCCCGCCCCGATCTGCGACTTCAGAAAGCCGACCGCCCGCCACTCCGACCCCGACAAACGGTTCGGATCAATCGCGCCCGGGGCGGTCGTCGAATTATCGTTTTGTTCATTCATCATGTTGCCTTGGATTGATTGACCGGCGTTTCGTGAGACGATGAGCTACCGCTAGCGAAAACGACGCGCGAGACAGGCGATCGATTCCTGCAGCTCCGCACGACCGACGGCTGCTCCGATACAAACATGAAGGCCACCCCCAAATGCAACGTGCGGATTGGGATGCCGTGTCAGGTCGACGACATCGGGGTCGGCGAACACTTCGGGATCATGATTCGCGGCGATCAGCGCCATCGTCACCCATTGCCCTTCATGCACCACTCCACCCGCGATTTCAACGTCCGCCGTCGCGACACGGGAGCAGACTGCAGTGGTGCTGAAATATCTCGTGAATTCCTCCACTGCGGTCCGAACGACGCCTGGATCGCGTTCAATTCTCTCCATAGCACTTGGGTTGCGAAGTAGATATCCAACGCTTTGTTCCAAAAGCGGACGCGTATTCACGTAGGCCGCCAGCGCGAACAAGACGCTATTCGGCAGCAGCCCCTCCTCGGACATCAAGTTGTCCGCCTCGCAACCGTCGGACAGGGCACTGATCATGCCGGGCGGGAATTCCGCACGTTTCGCAAGCGATTGCCCCAGCAGCCGCTCGATCCGACGCAGGCCCTTCGAGAAGCCAACATCGTTTCGACCACCGAAGCACTCGTCGAACCAAGGCCACCTTTCTCTTGGCAGCCCCATCAACTCCGCCGCCACCATCCCTGGAAACGGTTCCACAAAACCCTTTTGCAGCGATTTCTCGTCGTTGCAGTCGACTTTCTCGAGCAGTTCGTCGGAAATCGACCGGAACAACTGCCGCAGGTCGGGCATCTGCCGGGTCAATTCCTCTCTCATGATCGTTCGGACGTCGGCGTGATACGGGCGATCCGCGTAGTGGAACCACTGCTTCTTGTCGTGTTCGCGATGCCCCTTGATCGCCTTCATGATGGAACGCACCAATGGCAGACCCTTGCGATCGGATTCGGCGACCCGATTGACGAGCCGCGTCTCTCGAAGCGCCGCGAACACGTCGGCATACCGCGTCAAGACCCAGACGCCTCGGTGCCAGTAAAGGGGACTGTCGCGTTGCAGCTGATGCAGCATTGCGAGCTGCGCATGATCCCGCGATGGGTCGCAGACCCAGTGATCCAGCCGTAAATCTTCATAATCGATCACGCGATTCTCCTGGGCATGTGTCACCGTTCTCGTGGCGACCGGTTCCGTCGATCACGGCCANCGCGGTCGTCGAATTGTCGAATCGTTCACGCATCATGTCGCCTCGGGTTGGCTGATCGGCATCTTCCGCGACGATGGACTTCGATTCAGCGGAACCGCCGCGCGAGGCAAGCGAGGGACGTCTCCAACTTCGCGCGGGCGACGGCGGCCGCGACACAGACATGAAGCCCGCCCCCGAATGCAACGTGGGGATTGGGATNCCTCGCGAGGTCGATGCGATCCGGATCTTCGAAGACTTCGGGGTCGTGGTTTGCGGCCACCAGCGAGAGCTTGACCCAATCCCCCTCAGGCACCGATCCACCACCGATTTCCACTTCCGCCGTCGCGACACGGTTGGAATACGAGGTGGCACCGAAACACCTTATGAATTCCTCCACGGCAGCCGGAAGAACGCTGGGATCGCGATGAATCCTCTCCATCTCGCTCGGATTCCGAAGCAGATATCCAACGCTTTTTTCAAGAATCGGACGCGTGTTCGCGAAGCTCGCCAGGGAAAACAAGGCGCAATTCGGCAGCAGGTCCTCCTCGGACAAGTCGCCTGCCCTGCATCCCGCAGACAGCGCCTCCAGCATCCCGGGTCGAAGCGCTTCCTGGTTCGCGAGCGTTTCGCTCAGGAGCGACTCCATGCGATTCGTGATCTTCGAGATATCCCCGTTGTGCACACCACCGAATGAATCGGTGAACCAACGCCAATTTTCTCTCGGCAGCCCCATCAATTCCGCCGCTGCCATCGCCGTGAACGGTTCCACGAAACCCTTTCGCAGCGATTGCTCGTCAGTGCAGTCGATTTTCTCCAGCAGTTCATCGGCAATCGACTGAAACAGTCGCCTCAGATCTGGCATCTGCCGATTCATCTCCGCTCTCATGGTCCTTCGCACGTCGTCGTGCCGAGGGCGATCAGCGAAGAAAAACCAATCCTTGTGGTATTGATCACGATATCGATTGATCAGCCCCCTGAGTGCTCGCACGAAGGGCCGATGCTTGCGATAAGGTTCGGGCGCGCGATTGATGAGTCTCTTCTCCCGGAGCGCTGCATTCACGTCGGCATATCGCGTCAAGACCCAGAAGCCTTGATGCCAGTGGAGGGATTCTTCGCGTTGGAGCCGGAGCAGCATCGCGAGCTGATCAGGATCCTTCGATCGGTCGAAATGCTCCAGCGTCAATGTTTCATAACCGTTCACGATGTTCTCCTGTGCGACGGCGGAATTCCATTCAGCGGAACCGCCGCGCGAAACAATTGAGGGACGTCTGCAGCTCCACGCGGGCGACGGCGGCCGCGACACAGACATGAAGCCCGCCCCCGAATGCAACGTGGGGATTGGGATGCCTCGCGGGGTCGATGCTATCGGGATCTTCGAAGGCTTCGGGGTCGTGGTTTGCGGCCACCAGCGCGAGCTTGACCCAATCCCCCTCAGGCACCAATCCACCACCGATTTCCACGTCCGCCGTCGCGACACGGTTGGAATAAGAGGTGGCACCGAAACACCGTATGAATTCCTCCACGGCAGCCGGAAGAACGCTGGGATCGCGATGAATCCTCTCCAGCTCGCTCGGATTCCGAAGCAGGTATCCAACGCTTTTTTCAAGAATCGGACCCGTGTTCCCGAAGCTCGCCAGGGAAAACAAGGCGCAATTCGGCAGCAGTTCCTTCTCGGACATCAGGTTGCCTGCCCTGCATCCCGCAGACAGCGCNTCNAGCATCCCGGGTCGAAGCGCTTCCNGGTTCGCGAGCGTTTCGCTCAGGAGCGACTCCATGCGATTCNTGATCTTCGAGANATCCCCGNTGTGNACACCACCGAATGANTCGGTGAACCAACGCCAATTTTCTCTNGGCAGCCCCATCAATTCCGCCGCTGCCATCGCCGNNAACGGTTCCACGAAACCCTTTNGCAGCGATTGCTCGTCNNTGCAGTCGANTTNNTCCAGCAGNTCATCGGCAATCGACTGNAACAGTCGCCTCAGATCTGGCATCTGCCGNTTCATCTCCGCTNTCATNGTCCTTCGCACGTCGNCGTGCCGAGGGCGATCAGCGAAGANAAACCANTNCNTGNGGTATTGATCACGATNTCGATTGATCAGNNCCCTGANTGCTCGCANGAAGGNCCGATNCTTGCGNTANNGTTCGGGCNCGCGATTGATGAGNCTCTNGTCCCGGAGCNCTGCATTCACGTCGGCATATCGCGTCAAGACCCAGAAGCCTTGATGCNAGTNGAGGGNTTCTTCGCGTTGGAGCCGGAGCAGCATCGCGAGCTGATCAGGATCCTGCGAGCGGTCGAAATGCTTCAGCGTCAATGTTTCATAACCGTTCACGGTGGTCTCCTGTGCACTCGGCTTCGGCTTTGCGAACCCCCGTGCCGTCGATCACGCTCTGGTAGTGATCCAGGGACATTCTCGCGATGCGAGCATCGCTGAACGATGCTTCGACCGCGCGGCGTGCCGCGGTTCCCAATCTCTTTCGCAGCCCGGCATCATCCAACAGCCTTCGAATCTTCGATGCGAACGAGGCGCTGTCACCGCTTGCGGCCAGCATTCCGGTCTCATCGTCAAGAATCAGCTCACGAATCCCCCCTTGATCGGAGCCGACGATCGCCCTGCCCGCCGCCATCGCCTCAAGGCATGAGTAGGGACAATTCTCCCAGAGACTCGGTAGCAGGAAGACGTCGCACTGGCGGATGCATGATCGCAACGATCGCATATCGAGCTTTCCAAGGTGATGGACGGAATCCTTCATCTCCTCNGAACCCAGGCCGGGGTGGAGCTCGAGCGTGAAGAATCCGTCCGGATCGGCTCCCGCGAAGAGAAAGTCGACTTCAAAGTCCTTCAGAATCGACGTGCAGATATCGGCGCACAGATGAATGCCCTTGCGTCGTTCCAACCGACCCACAAAGAGAATGACCGGTCGATCTTCGGCCAGTCCGAATCTGCTTCGCACATCGATGGGATCGGCCGCATCGAACAACTCGAGGTCGATCCCATTGGGGATCACTTGAATCGGCGAATCGATTCCCAGTTTCCGATGCGATTCCTCGGCCAGAAATCGCGAACAGGAAGTGATCGCGCCGGCGCGGCGAAGTGCCCGACCCTCGATGGAGCCGCACAGGCTCGTGTCGATGCTGCCGATGCCATGGAACGGCATGATCATCCTGGCCGGGGAGTGCAATCGCACCACCATCGGCGTCTCGCCGACACCATCGAGAAAAGCACCCTCGGCACCACATTCCGGCACTTCGATGACGTCGAATTCGTGGTCGCGGCAAAGCTGTTTCAGTCCGGAACGCATCGAGACCGCGTTTCGCAGTCGATTCTTCGTCCACGACAGCGAGTCGCCTCCGCAACGCATCAAGGTCCGCATGAATTGGGTCTGCCGATGAAATCGGTGCACCTGCACCCCGTCAAGTTCGGTGGTTCGAATCGGCGTCGGCTCCGAAGCGCCGGCCAGAACATGAACTTCCGCACCAAGCCTGGCCAGTGCGCGCGATTGATACCAGGTGTAGGTCCCGATACCGCCGTGACCGGTCTCCGGCGGCAACTCATGGGAAAGCAGCGCGATCTTCATCGTGAAACTCGCCCTCGTCCCTGGCGGCGCAGGAACTTTCCTCGAAGTTTCTTCAGGACGACGTTTCCTGTCCGCATCGGGTCGCCGATCGCCGCTCGCAAGCCGGCGGATCGCGATCGACCATCGATCCCCCCGGGGCCGGCGTCTTCTGCCGCGATCATCGCCTGGGTGATTTCGCAGATTGAAGACGCATCATTGAGGGANGGTGATCCTGCGGACACCGCAGGGTCGAGCCATTCAAGGTTCTCCGGGACCTCCCGGGATCGGACGGCACCGGNACCGACGAAGCCCGCGCGGACCGCGAGCTGCGCTTCAACCACCGTCTGCGGATCACATNNTTCACGAATCGAGANACTGGCGGCATCGCCCATCTCCTGGAGTCGCGGTGCGGAACAACTCAAGGCGCGGATGAGCGCATCGGCGATCGTGCTCGCGCTCGAAGCAATCCACCCCGTCCGCTCGTCCTCGACCATCTCCGCCATCCCGCCGGTCGAAGTCGCGATGACCGGCAGACCTGAACTCATCGCTTCGATGCAGGTATTGGGAAAATTCTCCCACCGGGAGGGGACGACCGCGATTCTCGCCCGGGCGAGGAACCCGGGGATCGCCGACCGGGGATGCGGTCCGTGGAATCGAAAACGGGACCTCAAATGCTTCGGGATCATTCCGTTGACGACCGCCCGGCCGCTTCGTCCTCCGTGTCCCAACACGTTTTCGCCGACGAAATCGAACGTGACTTCGGGTCTGGACGCCGCGACGGAAACTGCGGCATCGATCCATTCCAGGATGCCCTTCCGGGGCTCCAGACGACCGACGTAGCAGACCGTGCCACCGCTCCAGACCCCGTCTTCACGATCAAGCTTCGCGAGACCGATGCTGGGATAGGGGATGACGTCGATCGAGTCCGACGGCAACTCGTAGTGCGTTCGAACCCCCCCCGCCAGATACCGACTGGGACACAGGAGGCCGTCCGCCGCCCGGATGCTGTACTCCTCGAGCCTTGATGCCGCGACCACCGATGGACTGTCGGCCCGCCATGAATTGTGCTCGGCGATCATCACGGTCGGTGAATGCAGGTGAACGATCACGGGCGGTTGCCGGTCGGGCCCCAGGCCAAGCGCGCGACGCAACTGGAAGTAGTACAGGGGCGCCTCGTACTCCTGGGCTTCGATGACGTCGACGCCCTCTTCCACGACCAGACGCTCGGCCAGGATCGCAGCCGACCATGCGAAGCTCTGGGGATGGAAACTCGAACGAAACAATCTCGATTCGACCCCCTGCGGCAATGCGGGGTGTGGTTTGGCACCCATCAACGCCGTCCAGTCGTCGAAGGCGACTCGATGCACGATCAGTCGCCCCTCGCACATCTCTTCGCAGGCTCGTTCCGCTTGTTCGCAACGCTGGCTGATCACATGGACGATCTCGCCACGTTCGGCCAGCAGACGCGACATGTTCGCCACGTATGTCCCGATGCCGCCTCCCGGCGCTGGTGGAAACTCGCGGCAGATGATCAGGTGTCTCATGAGGGCAACGAGCGACGGTGTTTCGTGGAGCTGGCGGCGGACGAAGGAAGATCGCGCACCCCTGAAGAGAGGAGAATCCGTTCCTTCACCCTTGTCGACAACCGTGGGAATCCTGCAACAATCATCGACACTAACCGCCGGCCAACGACGTCACGGCAGGAATCCGGAAAGGATTCTCGTTATCGGATTGGAACCTTGGAATTCGGACCCGCGATGCGGAAAACGCGAGCGACGAAGAAGCGGTTCGCCTGCGGGGCCGGCAGCCACAACCACGGCGACCGGTCGCGGTCGGTCATTCCCTCGACCGCTCGAACGTCTTCCCGGCGTGTGTCGATCAATCGGATCCGGATCTCGTTTCGGATCGGTTCGGATCGAATCGGCATTCGTCTTCGCCGTGGCCTTGCGGAAGACCCCGTCCCGAAGCGCTTCCGGCGGGAACGGTCGCATCGTCGTCCGAAACTTCAGGCTGGAGGACCAGAGGCCGCCGAACGACGTCCTGACCTTCGCATCCAGGGCGAGTCCCGCGACTCCACCGAACCACTGGAGATCGGATCGAGGATTCGTTCCAGAGTCCAGGCATGTCGGAGTCCGGACATGGATGGACCGGTCCCGAATTCGAAACCGTACTTCTCCGCTTCCCGACCAGACGTACGAAGTCTCCCCGATGCGACTTCCGGGAGCCCCGAAGCTGGACTGGATTCAAGGAGAAGCGGCTTCCGCCTCGCCCGCCGCCGCGGGCGGCGCGGCTTCCGGGCCGATCACGTCAAGTCCTGCAGGGGCGTTCTTCATCGCCGCGACCACACCCTCGGGCGTCACCGCGCTGTCGGCGCAGTAGACCCGCTTCAGGTTCGGGAGCGCGACGAGCCGCGACAGGCCGGCATCGGAGATGCGGGTCCCGTAGAGGTTCAGGATCTCCAGCCCTTCGAGCCGCAGCAAGGCGTCGACCGCGTTGTCGCTGATTCCGGTCTGTGCGAGCCGAAGGGAGTTCAATCGATCGAAGCCGACGAGGCCTCCGAGTCCGGCGTCGGTGATCGCGCTCCGATTGAAGCTCGCCTGGACCAGCACCGTCTCGAGCCCCTTGAGGAGTTCGAAGTCCGCGTCCGTGAACGGAGGCGATACCAGGCTCGCGTTGACCTCCCAGTCGTCGGAATTCTGCGCGATCCGCATCGCCAACACGCCACGGGCCCGCAAACGGCCCGCCGCGGCGACGGCCTCCGCCGGGATCGCCTCGGCGTCGTCGCCCGTCGGTTCGGTCTCCGCCGGGAGTTTCGGCTCCGCCGTCTCGGAAACCTTCGCGTCGTCTCCGCCCCCCTCGTCGATCCAGGTGCGGATCGTCTTGATCTGCACCGCGGTCAGACGATCACCGTCCGGGGGCATCGAATCCGGGTCATCGGGGGGAAGCACCACCCGTTCAAGCAGCAGACTGTGGTCGGGATCCCCCCAGAGCACGGTCCACCATTCCGGATCGCCCGCGAAGATCGCGGCTTCACTGTCGAGCCGGAGGTCGCCCTTGACCTTGTCCGGTCCATGACATTCAACGCAACGAGCTTCGAAGATCGGAAGCACATCACGGCGAAAGCTGACCTTCGAGGCATCGGCCACCGGCACCGGTTTCGTGATTCCGGGCGCATCCTTCCTGGTCGCGGCCTCGCCGTCACCGGTGTCGGCTTCGGTTTCGGGGGCGGGGGCGGGGTCGGTTTTGACCGGCTTCTCGTAGGAAGCGAAGATCACCTTGGTGAGATAGCCCTTGCCGTAGACCATCTCGCCGCCGAAGTGGGATCCCACCGCCAGCACCACGGCGCAGATGAGAAGCCCCCAGCGATACCCGTTGAACGCGGTGATTCGAACGCCGCTCCGACCGACGATTCCGGCGAGAAAGACGATTGAAAGTCCGCCCGCCGCGATGACGCCGAGCCATCGGTGCAGAAAGAGCGTGGTCCCCTGCGTGGCCCCTTCGTAGTCGGCGTTCAACCATCCGAAGACCGCGGCGATGATCGCCGTCGCCGCCGCGATGCCGGTCGCGGTGAACGCGAACGGCGACGCATCCCGTCGGCGGCGAATGATGTTGACCAGCTCCACCACGGCGGCGGTGAGCGCAAGGCCGATCGGGAAGTGGACGGTCAGCGGGTGAAGTCGGCCGAGCAGCCGGAGCCACCGATTGTCGGCATCGCCGCTCGCGGCGGCGATGCCGCCGAGCATGGGTTCGAGAACATCTGGAAGGACGATGGAGGAGAGATCGATCACGCGAGGGACTCCAAGATGGTGGTTCGAGGATACCTTGCGATGGCCGTCGATCGAGCACAGACCCCTGAATCCATCCGACCAAGGGGGAGCGACCTGCGTTTTCGGGGCGATGGCGGACGCTGGTGCCACTGGCGTCACCGTCCCGGGACGGTTAGCCTCGCGCCCCGTCCGGTCTCGGGGGCCGGCAGGAGATCCCGCGCATGAAATACATTGTTCGAAGCGTGGATGGTCGGGAATACGGGCCGTTCGCCAGCGATGAGCTGCGAGAACTCGCGGATCAACGTCGACTCGGGCCCGGCGATTTCGTCCGCCGCGAGACGGGGCGGACCTGGAGTCCGTTCGAGCGGATTCCCGGCCTCGGCGACCGACCCGATATCTCGCGGACCGATGCCTCGTTCCCCGGACCGGACGCTTCCGCCGGCGGCGAGGACGACTTCCAACTGGAAATGTCGGATTTCAAGCCGACGTCGGATCCCGTGGATCACGAGGCCGACGGCGAATCCGACCAGCCCAGGTCGCCGATCTTCGATCGGACCAAGAGCTCCGGCCATGAACTGGATCTCGCGAGAGCCTCCGCCAACGCCGACGCGCTGGTCGAGAACGGAGTGCTGGTCGAACGACTTCCCGGTGAAGTCGACGTGTTCACGCTCACGCAGTCGTTCCTCGACATGAGCAGGAATTCGATTCTCGCCGCGATGCTCGGGCGACGCGGCGTGCTGATCTGCACCAATCGCCGGATCGCCACGGTCCTTCCCGATCTCATGACCCAGTCCACTCGGATCGCCTATCCCGAACGGATCCGGTCCATCGGCGTCGAACGACGAACGAGTCCGATTCGACTCCTCTTCGGTGGAATCCTGCTGTTGAACGCCCTGTTCACGCTCCTGGGCGCGAGCCTTCTCGGCACGGTGACGACGGCCCTCGATGCCGCCGCCGGCACCTCGCTCGCCGCGACGTCGACCGGTGCGAGCATCGTCATCGCCGCCCTCTTCGGCCTGGCCGGGATTCTCCTGCTCCTGACTTCGACCTCCCGCGCCCTGGTGGTCGATGGCGGGGAGTCGATCGCCTTTCCGTGCGGACGCGTCACCGCCTGGCATGTGGGCCGGCTCGACGAAGCGAGGAATGCGGCGGTCGCGGATCGCCGACCGCCCGTCGATCCCCACGACTCCGGCATCTGATCGCCCCGCCGATCCCGACTCAGAGCTCGAATTCGTCACCGACGCCGAAATGATCCTCGTCGGCCGTCTCAAGGCGGTCCTGTTCGGTGATCCGGGCGCCGACCAGTCGCCATCCTTCCGGCCCGTCGACGGCGTCCCACTCCGCCACGTACTCGTTGACACGTCGATGACTGTGCCCCCAGTGACTCACCACCCCCTCGACCTGCCAGCGGCATTCCACGTCGAAGGCCGATCGGACGACGCCGTCGTCTCCATTCGCTCGTCGAATCTCCCCGACGGCGATGTCGATGGGGCGGACCTCCGAGATCCGGGCGACCGCCCCGCCCTCCTCCTGCATCACCAGACTCTGGAAGATGGTGCGGTACAGCTTCTGGAGAAAGGGACCTTCGACGCTTCGATCCAGCGCGTCGTAGATGTCGCTTTCCTCGACGTAGTCGAAGGCGCGATAGACGTTCGCATGCAACGGACGGAAGATCGCCTCGGCCTCGACGGCGTCCGGCGCACGGGGACCGCCACCGATCCCGACCGTGCCGACGTCGGTGAAGAGGACCGCCACGCCAGCGATCAGGAAGAGACCTTCGACGGCCGCCGACGCCACCAGCGGCGTCGACGATCCGGAGGTTCTCGACATCACCCATCCAATCAGGATCACGGCACCACCGATCACGAAGAGCACGATTGCCAGCACTGGGATCGACGTGGGCGGATCGACCGGCGAGGCCGGCACCTCGAGGAGCCGAGCATCGATCGACTCCCCCATCGCGTTCCAGGTGACGCCCGGACGTTCGCCGCTGAAGAGCAGCGGCTGCCGAACGCCCTCCGCATCGAGCTCCGCCGCGATGTCGAGGGGCGGCGGATCGATCGCATCCGTCAGGATGTCGGGTGGAAACGTCGTCCACGAGAGTTCGACCGTCGACGGCTTTCCGTCGGTCGGATACACCAGTTCGAATCGGATCTTGCGCAAGCCGCGTTCACCGGAGATCGGAAACAGGGGCAGCAGCGCGAGATCCGGATCGTTGATCTGGAGTCCTTCCACCGACGGTTCGATCACGCGTCCGTCGACTCGCAGCGGATGACGGCGGATGAAGAAGTCCAGCAGGAGCGGTTCGAGCGCCGGCCACTCGATGGTGGAGATCCGAGCCGGGTCCTCTCTGGGGAAGTCGACGATGTGGTCGAGGAACACCAGGTTCATCTCGAGCCTGACGACCACCGCGGACTCGTCGATCGAGATCCGGACGTCGACGTGCGGACCGTCCTGGGGGTGGACCGCCCCCGGAGCGGCCGTGGCGATCAGGAGGATGGCGAAGAGGGGCATCGCGGCGGTGAGCAGACGCCAGCGGCGATCGACGTGCGTGTTCATGCCCCGAGTCTAAGCGTCCCGGATGCCGCCCGCGGCGTGCAACCCCCGGGGGGACCGGCGGTTGAACTTCGACCCGTGGCAGGTGACCTCCAGGTGCCCCTTTCGGGGACACGCCGACGGGATCCGACCCGGGCCTCAGCTCGGCCCTATGCTCCACGCTTCCGACCCGTCGAACGGTCGCCCTTCATGATCCGGAGTCAACTACCGTGAACCCCATGCAATTCCGCCGCCTCTCCCTCACCCCGATCCTGCTCACCCTCGGTCTCGCCGGTGCCGCCACCGCGATCGTGACCGAGGAAGGTGACCGGATCCGCGAGGCGATGATCGAGGTCCCCGTCGAGGAACGGGTCTTCAACGATCACATCACGATCCTGTCGAGCCCCTGGATGGGTGGTCGGCTCCCGGGAACACCCGGGATGGAGTACGCCCGCGACTACGTCATCTACTGGTACGAGCAGGCCGGCCTCGAGCCCGGCATGGTCGATGCCGACACCGGCGAGCGAAGCTGGAAGCAGGCGTTCGAACTCGGATCCAAGACGGAGTTCCGGGATCAGTCCCTCGTGGTGGACGGGGCGAACGGCGAGGTCGTGTTCGAGCTCGGCGAGGATTTCGAGTTCACGGGACTCGGAGGTGATGGCGAGGTCGAAGGCGAGATGGTCTTCGTCGGCTATTCGATCGACGACGGCAATGACGACTACCAGTCGTTCGAGGAAGATACGGATCTGACCGGCAAGATCGCGGTGATGATGCGTTTCGAACCGATGGACGAAACGGGCAACAGCCTCTGGAACGAACGACGCTGGTCCCGGAAGTCCACGTTCGCAAGCAAGTTCGGCGCGATCGAGAAGCGGAATCCGGCCGGCGTGATCCTCATCAACCCCCCCGGTGCGGACGACCCCCGCTCCGGCGAACTGATGCGAGGCACCTCGAAGGTCATCGACGACGTCCCGGTCTTCATGATGACGCCTGAAGCGGGCGAGATGCTCGCGGCGGCCTGTGATCCCGAGGGGCGTTCGCTGCTCGACCTCCGCAAGCTCGCGGACCAGGGGACCACCATCGTCGAATTCGACGGCTCGGTCGCCGCCGCAGGCGCGATCGAACGAACCCCGAGCTACGCCGAGAACGTGCTCGGCGTGCTTCCCGGCCGAGGCGAACTCAAGGACGAATACATCGTGATCGGCGGCCACCTCGACCACCTCGGCATGGGCGAATTCGGTTCCCGAAGGGGCTCCGGCAACCTGCACCCCGGTGCCGACGACAACGCCTCCGGCGCCGCCGCCCTGATGATGCTCGGCGAGAGCCTGCGACGCTCCTACGACGAACTTCCCGAGGACATGCCCCTCCGATCGATCATGTTCGCCGCGTTCGACGCCGAGGAAAGCGGTCTCAACGGCTCCCGGTACTACGTCGACAATCCCCCGCACGAGATCGACGACGTCGCGCTGATGATCAATTTCGACATGATCGGGCGGGTCAACGAACAGGGCCTGAGTGTCACCGGGGTCGACACCGGCGAAGGGATGCGGGACTGGGCGCAGCCGTTCTTCGACGATTGCGGTCTGGAGATCGTGCTGAAGGAAGGGATGCGAGGTGGCGGCAGCGACCACGCGAGCTTCTACCGCAAGGGCATCCCGATCCTCTTCGCGATCTGCGCGGACTTCCATGACGACTATCACACGCCCGACGACACCCCGGACCAGATCTACCGGACCGCGGGCGTCAAGACCGTCAAGCTCTTCCACGAACTCGCCCTCGACGCCGCGAAGCGTCCGGAGAAGTTCGCATTCGGAACCGGTGAATCCGATTCCGGC